>JBEKOK010000048.1:0-15606 GCA_049521875.1 Steroidobacteraceae bacterium | reverse complement strand
CGACGCCTCTGGGAATCTGTACCTGTTTGGCGGCTACGGCATGGACTCGAGCGGCACGCCGGGCGGGCTGAATGATCTGTGGAAATTCGCGCCGGGCACGGGTCTGTGGACCTGGGTCAGTGGCTCGGCTTTTGCCGATGCCGAAGGTAACTACGGTACGTTGGGCACCGACAGCATCGGTACTGCGCCCGGGGCTCGCTATGGGGCGATGCCGTGGATGGACGCACACGGCAACCTGTGGTTCTTCGGTGGCTATGGCATCGACGTGGCCGGCCAAGTCTTCGATCTGAACGACCTGTGGGAATTCATTCCCTGAGGCGCGATCGTTCCTGATCGTGGTTGCGGGGCGGCACGCACGCTGCTCCGGCTCCGGATTGCGCGCGTCGCTGTGCGCAGCGGGGTTACCGCACCCGCACGGTCACCGTTGGCACACGCAGCCTCTCAGTGTGGGAAGCAAGGTTCATGGCAAGGTCGGCTCAGACTGCAGCAGGGCACCCACCCCAAGCCAATTCAAGCACAGTGACCCTGGACATGGTGGCGCACGAAGCTGGGGTATCACCCAGCACCGTCTCGCGAATTCTCAACAAAACGGCCCGCGTCAGGGACTCCAAGGTCCGTGCCGTTGAAGCGGCGATCGCAAAGCTACAGTTCCTCCCCGATCCGGTCGCGCGCGCGCTGGCGCGTGGCAAGTCGATGACCATTGGTGTCGTCACGCAGGCCCTCGACAGTCCCTTCTATGGCGAGGCGCTGCTGGCCATCGAGCATGGCCTGGTGCGCAGTCACTATTCGCCGCTGTTTGTCAGTGGCCACCGGCGCGAACCCGATGAGCGCAAATGCGTTACGGATCTGCTGGCGCGGCGCGTGCAAGGCATCATTCTGCTCAACAGCTGCCTCGCGGCCGCTGAGCTGGTGCGCCTTTCAAGAAGCGTCCCGCTGGTCCTGACCGGGCGCCACGTCGTTGCTGAGGGAATATTCTGCCTCGATACGGATCACACCGATGCGGCCCGGGTCGCCACCGAATACCTGATCGGTCAGGGCCATCGGCGCATCGTGTTCATTGCCGGCCCCGCGACGCATCCGGATGCCTTGCAGCGACTGGAGGGCTACAAGATGGCGCTCGCGAGCGCCAGGATTTCCTTTAACAAGCGGCTGGTCGTGGCGGGGGACTATATGAGTGCCGGCGGTTATGCCGCGACCCTCAAGCTGCTCGATTCGAAGCTGGCCTTCAGTGCCATTTTTGCCGCCAACGATCAGACCGCCTTTGGAGCATTGCTGGCACTGTACCGGCGGGGTCTGCGCGTGCCGCGGGATGTGTCGCTGATCGGCTTCGATGACCTACCGGGTGCGGCATTTTCAATCCCGCCGCTGACAAGCGTGCACCGCTCGATCAACGAGGTCGGCGGCTGCGCCGCCGAAGCCATGATCGACATGATCGCCGGGCGCGCACCGCAGGCAACCGTACCGGCACCGACGCTTGCGATCCGCGAATCAACGCGGCTGCTGCGCGAATGATCGCACCGGCGAAGCGGCAAACATGAGCGCTCAACGCAGCGGCACTCCGCCATCTCAGATGACCTCGGCTACCGAGACGGCCAAGCGGCTGCTGCCGTGGCTCGTGGCGGTGGCTTTTTTTCTCGAGTCGCTGGATACGACGATCCTCAACACAGCGGTCCCGACCATATCGAAGGCGTTGCACGTTGCACCGCTGAGCATGAAGGCGGTGCTCGCGAGCTACACTCTGAGCCTCGCGGTGTTCATTCCGATCAGCGGCTGGATGGCGGATCGCTTCGGCACGCGCCGGGTGTTCGCCTCGGCTATCGGTCTGTTCACGCTGGGATCAATCCTCTGTGGGCTCTCCAGCGACATTCACGAGCTGGTGGCCTGCCGCGTGCTGCAGGGCTGTGGCGGCGCGATGATGGTCCCGGTGGGGCGCCTTACGCTGGTGAGGACCTACGCAAAGTCCGAGTTGGTCAGGACGATGAGCTTTGTCAGCATTCCGGCGCTGGTGGGGCCGATGCTGGGCCCGATCGCCGGTGGCCTGATCGTGACCTATCTGCACTGGCGACTGATTTTCTTTGTGAACGTGCCGATCGGGCTGCTGGGGCTGTGGATGGTCTATCTGCACCTGCCCAACTACAAGGAGGAGCAAACCCCGCCGCTCGATATCGAGGGCCTGATCCTGTTTGGTTCGGGCATTGCACTGCTGTCCTATGTGCTCGAGATCTTTGGCGAGCACCTGCTGAGTGCGCGCGAGGTCCTCGGTCTGCTGAGCTTGTCGGCAGCGCTGATTGGCGGCTATGGCCTGCACGCCTCGCGCACGGCATTTCCGCTGCTCGAGCTGGCGCTGTTCAAGATCCGGACCTTCAGCGCCGCCGTCAGCGGCAGCTTCGTGACGCGCATTGGCATCGGTGGCGTACCGTTCCTGCTGCCGCTGTTGTATCAGGTGGGCTTGGGCTATACCGCGATCCAGTCGGGCCTGCTGATCATGCCGCAGGCCGCCGCGGCGATGTCCTGCAAGTTTCTGCTGCCGCGTATCCTGACGCGGATCGGCTACCGCGCCGTGCTGGTCTCCAACACGATGGCCCTGGGATTGTTGCTGCTGGCGTTTGCCACGGTGGGTCTCTCGACCCCAATTTGGCTCATCGTGCTCCAGGCGTTCGCCTACGGCGCCCTGACGTCGCTGCAGTACACCAGCATGAATACGCTGGTCTACGCCGATATCAGCGACGCGCAGAGCAGCAACGCCAGTTCGATCGCCAGCACACTGCAGCAGATGTCGATCAGTTTCGGCGTCGCGGCCGCGGGCCTGACGACGGCGCTCTTTGTCCCAGATCGCTTCCGGACGAATCCGTCCGAGATGATTCATGGGATTCATCTGGCTTTCCTCGTGCTCGGCGTCTTTACCATGCTCTCGACCGCAGTCTTTCGCACGCTCAAGGCCAGTGATGGCGGGGCGGTCAGCCAGCACAAGGTTATTCAGGCCGGATAATGTGCTGGTCTGGCAGCGACCTGGTGTTGCGGTTAGCATACCGGGGTATTCCGGTAAGAATGTTTTTCGAGAATGGCAAGGAGGCCACGTGATACGTAATCCAAACACTGTCGGCTGGGGAATGATTGTGGCGTTGCCACTCGCGACAGCCGGCTGCGCGGCGATCAGTACGGTCGCGCCGTTGACGATACCGCTGGCTTATAAGGAGAACCCAGAAAATGGCGCGACGTTGATCAGCCTGTCGTGCCCCTATCTGGCGCATGTCCAGGTTATCGACAAGCGCGCCGACCCGGTACTGGGCATTCGCTATCTCGAGAGCAAGCCACTGAAGGCCGACGTCACCGCCGGCAATGATCCGGCGGTGTGGGCGCAGGGGGGCATCGAAGCGTATCTGCGGCAGAATCATGTCAAGACTGGGGAAGTCGGCCCGACACTTTTGCTGGAACTCCAGTCATTAAAGACCTCGGAGGACATCGATCATCGTGCCGGTTATGACGCGCGCATCACGTTTGCGGCGAGCTTGCAATCGCCGATGGGAAAATCGTGCTGGCATGCCGCGCTGGACGGCAAGGGCGGCAATTACGGCTACGCCGGAAGCATTGCGAACTACCAGGAAACCCTGAATGAAGCGCTCGACAAGACCGCCTCTCAGGTGCTGACGTCGGCGGATTTCAATACTGCACTCTGTCACTGCGCCGACTAGGTCGCTCGAAACCCGGTTTCTCCAGCGAACCGACGACAAGCTCGGGGCGGCCTCGAATATCGCCTACGCGATTGGATTTGTTCGGAAAGACCGATCTGAAGGCTGCGCTCTGATCCCGCGAGCAGGGCATTTTTGCGCGCATGTAAATATTACTTCACATGCGCGAGTGCTAGGCTTGCAACAAGCCATTCGCAGTCATGCGCGGCCGCTTCGCTGTCGTGGCTGGTTGCAACGCGGCACAGACTGAGATCTCATCATTGCAGGGGGTTCATGTGAATTACCTAGCGCATTTTTTAGTCGCCCCATTGTTGATGGCGACTTTGACATTTTCCGCCCAAGCGCAATCACCGCCATTCACCGTCAGCAAGTTGAACATCGGCGGTGAGGGAGGCACGGACTACATCACCGCCGAGCCGGGTACTGGCCGCGTATTTATCTCCCGGCAGACGCACTTCATGGTGGTCGACGGCGCCAGCGGCCGCATCCTGGGTGATATCGCGGACACGCCAGGCACCCATGGGGCGGCACTCGCCATCAAGTCGAACCATGGGTTTATCACCAACGGCGGTGACTCGACCGTCACGATGTTCGACCTGAAGTCACTGCAGACGATCAAGAAGATCCCTGTGGCCGTCGGAGGGTTGGACGGCATCATGTATGACGCCTCCCTCGATCGGGTTATCCTGAGCAATCACAGCAAGCCTGCCGGGACGCTGGTGGCGCTTGATCCGACCACCGGCGCGATCACCGGCACGGCACAGCTCTCCAACGACGCTCCGGAAGGCGCAGCGGGTGATGGGAAAGGGCGCCTTTTCGTCAATCTAGAAGGCAGTAACACGATCGAAGTGGTGGATGCCAAGACCATGAAGGTCATCGCGGACTGGCCGATACCCGAGTGCAGTCGGCCCACGGGTATTGCCTACGACAGCGCTACGAACCGAATATTTTCCGGTTGCAGCAAGACCTCGGTCGTCGTCGATGCGGCAACGGGCTCGGTCGTGGCGACGATTGCCAATGGCCAGGGTGTCGATGCACTGGGCTGGGACCCGGAACAGAAGCTGTTGTATATCCCGGCAGGCCGGGACGGAAATCTCACGGTCGTCCATCAGGATGATCCGAATCACTACTCAGTCGTTGCTACGGTCGCGACACAGAACGGCGCAAAGACACTCAGCGTCGATACGGCGACCCACGTCGTCTACATGTTTGCGGCTGAATACGGTCCTGCGCCTGCAGCAGATACATCAAGCGGCCCCGCTGGCGGTGGGCCACCGCGCAGGGGTCCGCTGATTGGCGCGTGGTTCTTGGCGATTCGCCATTAGTAAATATTTTGATGGCGATGGAACGTCTGACGAGAGATAGATTGGTCGGTGTCCTGAGGCCCGGCGCACGCAGCGAAAGGCCTCGCTGGCTCAGCGCGAACTAGAGCTTGGAAAACAAGCTGCACCGCGACGCGTCTGAACGGACGCGCCCGGATGCCACGAGCTCGCCCGTCCCGGGATGGTTACTTGGGCTCGCGCGGCTTGATGTCTTCGCTCAGGTCCTCTTCCATCTCATCGAAATCCGGCGCGGGGTCCGAGTCGGGTGATGGATTCTGATCATTCCCATAGGGGTTGAAAGTCGGCAGCTTTTCGATCGTGGGCTGCCAGGGCTTTTCTTCGCGTTGACGCTTCTCGCTCATGAGTTTCTCCGGCTTGAGGAATACTTAAAGTTGCCTTTAGGCTTGTGCCACGCAGCACAATACGCGTTCTACCATCGCAATTTGATCATGCCGGTGGGCCACGGGATGTAAGCGCCCGCTGATTGACAAGTAAGGCTTTGCTCACGCGATCACGCGTTTCCTTGGCCTGAGAATAGTCTTACGTCGTTGCACGACACCGTCCGATGGAGGCCGGACATGGCGATCTTAGAATACTGTCCATGGAAGCGTTATCGAACAGCAAGGTCGCGTGGCTAGTGACGCTGCTCTGTGCGGTGTCCGTGTGCCACGCTGCGACAGATGCTGCCGCGGGATCAGCCGCGCCACGGCGAGCTGATCAAGGCGCGCACCCTTCCGGCCAGACGCGGAAACTATTGTCAAACCTGGGCACCGCGACCGTTGAAAATTCGTTCGGCCGGTCCGATGAGCGCAAGCTCAACGCTCCGGTCTTTAGGGCACCCGAAAGTGCAGCACCGCCGCAGTCTGAGCCGGATGCCGTGCATGCCGCACTTGCGAACCTGAGCTGGCAATCTCGCGCCAAGATGTTGGAGGAGACCGGCCGGCGCTTTCATCAAGAGGGACTTCCCCTTACTCATCTGTGGCAAAGTAGCTCGTCCTCGCTGAGTATCGGAATTAACCCGGACAGAAAGCCGGGCCTGTGGTTTGTCAAAAGGTTCCCCTGAAGGTCTCGCGTTTTGTCGTGACGTCAGCGAGTGACTGGGCCTAGCATGTGCCAAAGCCGGCGTCATTTGGCTCGTCAGGGTCACAACGTGTATTTTCTGACGCGCTCGAGCGAGACCCAACACCGTTAACAGGAGAAAATACGATGGCACGCGCACCGCTGAAGCTGAACCTGAAAAAGAACCAAATGCACAAGGATGTGGGTAAGGCTGCCGGCGCCAAAATCACGCAAGCCGACATTGCCAAGGAGAAAGCAAAGGGCGGCGTGTTTGCGAAGCGCGCGCAGTTTGCTGCCAACGCGAAAAAGTGGAAGCACGCCAAGTAGCCCAGCGCGATGGAGCGAGCGGGACGCGAAAGAAGTTTCAGCGCAGTATCTTGGATGCTCAGGCCCACTGTTACACGTGGCCGCCCTCGCACGCTACGGACCCTTGAGCTGAGCCAGCAACGTTTTCGCATCCGCAGTTCCAATTAGTGCGCCCTCAAGATCCTCGACTGGCCAGGTGAGATACTTTTCCCTCACCAGGCGTTCAATTGTCGAGCGGTTCCGCTGAAAGGCCTCAAAGCGCCCGCTTTTATTCAAGCCGTCGGCGCGAAAGTGGTCCTCCATCGCTTCGCGGCTTATAGCGCAAGGAACCGGCGCGCCTAGCGCCACGCCATCAAACGAAATGACCTCGCGGTGTGAGTCGTGTCGGGCCGGCGAATTATTAAAAGTCAAATCGAGCCCCGGAAGGATCTTTCGAGGGCGACCTAAGATCTTAAGCATCAGATCACGGGCGTGCGGCTTAAGGCGCATCATTCCATCGAGTAGATGTTTACGCCAGGTGGGTCCGCGTTTGTGAGCCTCCTCCCATGTCAGCTTGAATTCCCCTGGACGCCTCTCTGCAAGGGCTTCTATGAGCACCTCTACCTGCTGCAAATCCTTATCTTGCTTCGCAGCCCCAACACGTCGGCGCATAGAGATGCGGTCGCGACTTGAAAGTACCAGTAACGACGACCATTGATCATTTTTGGCGTAAACGCTGCATCCTCGGAGAATGCGTCGTCGTTGGTATGCGCTATAGGTGGGGTTCGGTATTCTTAGAGAGCGATAAGGTAAGATTATCGCTACCGGAGGCCTCTAGTAATAACCTTATCAAAGGCTTACACTAGAACTCATGGCAAAGCCTTCGATAACCCCCGCGGTCGGCCAGACGTACTCCGAGCCGGCGAGCACCTTGATTGAGGCCCACGCGCTGTCCGCCGAGGCCGCCAAGGCAATGGAGGCCTTCCGGCGCGAAGGCCAGTCGCCCAACACACAGAGAACCTACGAGACTGCGCTCCGCTACTGGGGTGCCTGGCACGCGCTGCGCTTTGGCCAGCCGATCGAGGGGCCGGTGAGCCCGGCAGCCATCATCCAGTTCATCGTCGATCATCTCGAGCACCAAGCGACCGGCGAGGCCCCGCAGCTGGGCCCCTTCACGCCCTCCTCCCGCACGACGCAGCATCTGCTGCCGCCGAGCATTGACCGGCTGCTGGTGGATCGCGGCTACAAGGCCAAGCTCGGACCATGGACGCTCTCGACAGTGGAGACCCGCCTGGCGGCGCTCTCCCAGGCGCACGATGCCTACATCGCCAAGAACGATCATCTGGGGCTCGGCGCCGAGATTAATCCGCTGCGCGATCCGCGGGTGCGCCAGCTCTTAGGCTCGGCACGCCGCGCCTATGCGCGCCGGGGTCGGGCACCTTCGCGCCCGCAGGCGGCAACGGCCAGCATCCTCGAAACACTGGTCGCCACCTGTGGCGATGATCTGGGCGGCATCCGCGATCGGGCGCTGCTCTATTTTGGATTCTCGAGCGGCGGTCGTCGACGCTCCGAGATTGTCGCGGCGAGCTTCGAGAATGTGCGACGCGACGGCGATGGGTTTATCTATGAGCTCAATTACTCCAAAACCAATCGCGGTGGTCGCCACCGGCCCGAGAACTTCAAACCGATTCAGGGAATTGCCGCGCAAGCCCTGGCGCGCTGGATCAGCAAGCTGATGGAGTATCGGATTACCGAAGGGCCATTGTTTCGGCGCATACAGGATGATCGCATCCATGAACCGCTGCGGGCAGGCTCGGTGCGCGACATCGTGCGCAAGCGCGCCGAACTCTCTGGCCAGGCACTGGGCAGGCTCTCAGCTCACAGCCTGCGTTCTGGCTTTGTGACAGAAGCGGCCAGGCAAGGGATTTCACTGGGCGAGACAATGAAGCTCACCGGACATCGCAGCGTGCAGACGGTGATGGGCTACTACCAGAGTGGCGAGGTTGCAGTCTCGCGCGCTGCGCGTCTGATGGATCGGAAAAAAGGCCCGTGAGCCACGGTACCTGCGGGACACGACAAGGGATTTAATCCGCATGCGGATCTGGCGCGCACTGACGGTTCCGTTCGACATAGCGTCGCTGCTGTTTATCCTGATCAGTGCCGTGCTGCTGGCATTTCTCGCGCCGCGCGGACTATACGCCGCCCTCCCCATGTTCATGCTGATCACGTGGCTGTTCAAGTATGGCTTCGCGATCCTCGAGCACGTCGCGCACGGCCACGCTGGCGCCCCGGTGTTTGATCACGAACTGCTCAGTCTCTTCGCGATTCGTCCGTGGCTGCAGGCGGGCGTTTGCGCTGCAGGGTACCTGCTGCTCTTTTACCTGGATAAACCGGCAAGCTCGATCGTGGCCGTACTCGAATGCCTGCTCCTGCCTGCCTGGGTTGGGCTACTGGGCATCGCTGATCATCTCTACCAGGCCTTTAACCCGCTGGCGTTGTGGCGAATGCTGCGCGGCATGGGTCTGTATTACCTGGTGGTGCTGGTGTTGATTGCCTTTGCGTGTCTGATCTTCGTGTCGGTCAACTACCTGCCGTTGTGGTTATTGGTGCGCATTGCATTGATGGAGGCCTGCGTACTTGCCTGCTACAGCGTCATTGGCGAGGCGGTCTATGCCCGTCGGCTGGAAGTGGGCTTCTCGGCCCGTTCCAGCCCCGAGCGCAAGCTGGAACAGGAATCAGAGCAGCGCGAGAAGCTGCGACAGCATGCTATCGATGAGATCTACGAGGCGGTGAATGCGCGCCAGTACGTGCGCGCGACGGGGCGGCTCGAGGCGTGGCTCGCCACGGTCGATCCGGCACACATTCGCGCGGATGCGCACGCGGTTGCCGCCGCCGCAATGCTGTGGCGCAATGAGCCTGGCACAAGCGCCGTCTTTCAGGGGCTCGTGGGCCGCCTCATTACGATGTCCCAACCCGCGGATGCCCTGGAAGTCGCGCATTCAGCGCTCGCGAGGCTGCCGAAATTCTGCCTGACCACCGAACCGGCCACTCTGGCACTGGCTGAGGCCGCGCGTTCGCTGGGACAACCGCGATTTGCCTACAAGGTGCTGGATAACTTTGCGCAGCAGTACCCGAACCTGCCCTTGAGCGCCCGCGCTGTCGCACTGCGCGCTGAGTGCACTCCCTGATCGTCGATCGACTGCGTCGGTGCCCGGCCGCTCTCCAGCTTCTGCATGTCGGACTTTGACTACATGAGATTGGGAGTGGCCCCCATTCCGTGCTCCCGGCTTTAATTTTCTAATATCTACCTGAAATGATGTCTCGTCCGCGCGTGACGGGACACGGATTAAAATGAGTGCTCTGCGCACTCATCCCTATCGAACAATGCGAGGTGAACTCATGCGTGGACTTAAATTTCTATTGTTAGCTGCCGTTGCCGGAGGCTGCTTCACAGCGGCAATGCCGAAGGCCGAGGCTCAGGTCAGCGTCAGCGTTGGTGTTGCTCCTGAATGTCCTTACGGTTATTACGATGAGGCTCCTTATGGCTGCGCACCCGCCGGCTACTACGGTCCGGAATGGTTTACCGGAGGTGTATTCATCGGAGCCGGCCCCTGGTTTCATGGCGGCCCCAACTTCCACGGCTACGTGAATAACTCATTCCACCCAGCGCACGGCTATGTCGGACCGATGCCGAACCGCGGCGAGCGAGCCGAACCGGCAAGGCGCGTCGACAGCGCCCACTTCAAGGGAAACGAGATGCGGGACGGTCGTGGCCACATCGTTGAGGAAAAGCGCTAAAACGGATCCCCCATTATAAGTTGAAGCTACCTCAAGAATCGGACGGGGCAGTGCATTGACACGCCCCGTCCGAAGCGCCACTGACACCGGCCACCACGCAACTTTCGCAGGTCCGTTGGTCGCCAACTGATTGGTCAATATATCCACCGAGGGGCGGTCCGCAGGGCATGAACTTTGCGTACCAAAGTACTTGCTAATCTTAGGTAACTGCTGCTAGTCTCCCTGCCTATGAACAGACCCCGTTCGAAGCCTCGTGAAGCCGCGGCGATAGATCCGCCTCCTTCGCTGCACACCCGCGCAATCGCAGATCTCCGTTTCATACGGGAGACGATGGTGCGGGCTACTTTCTATACCGCTTTCTCCGGATGGGGTCTTGTCATTGTGGGTTGCGGAGCACTGATCGCCGGATTGGCCGCTTCGCGCGAAACGGTTTTGATCGATCGACTCTACATCTGGCTGGCCGACGCGGGTGTTTCAGTTGTCGTGGGCGCAATATCGGCAGTGCTCAAGGCTCGTGCGTGGGAACAACCGCTATTTGGCGGGCCCATCCGCAAGTTCTCGCTGAGCTTTGCGCCCGCCGTAATAGCCGGCGCAGTACTGACGGCTTTCATGTTGCGCTCAGGATCGGTATCGCTCCTTCCGGGCCTTTGGCTTCTACTATATGGCGCAGGCCTCGCCGCTGCCGGCACTCTGTCGGTCTGGGTGATCCCCATTATGGGCGTGTGCTTTTTTGTACTTGGCGTAATTGCGCTAGGCGGACCTTCAGCGTGGGCTAATAGCCTACTCACTATGGGATTTGCGGGCATCCACATAGTCTCTGGGGTTGTGATTGCGAGGAAGTACGGTGGCTAAGCCGACAGCAACGGCCGGAGTCACCGTTTCCAGGACCCGCTCGAACCCTCGAGCGCGGTCGCTGAAACGAGTGCATGCGGTTCGATCCACGGCTGATCTCGAAACGGCCGAATCACTGGATGGGCTCATTCATCATCGCATTCGCCTGGGGATCGTTAGCGCACTCGCGGGCATCGAGTCTCTTAGCTTTAATGAACTTAAGGCGCTGCTGAAGCTGACGGACGGCAACCTCAGCGTTCACGCCAGAAGGCTTGAAGTTGCCCGGTATGTCGAGTGCCGTAAATTCTTCGAAGAGCGCCGTCCGCGTACCAACTACCGACTCACTTCCGAAGGCCGCAAGGCATTGCAGCGCTACCTCAACCACATGGAAGCGCTTATTCAGGCTGCTCGGGTCACATTGGAGCGCTAAAGATGTTCGAGTCACGTTTTTTCTCGTCTCTTAACTTTGTTTGTCAAAGTGCTTTCATTATTGCGGTGAGGGCGCTGCAAGCCGCTGAGCGCGTCCACGTCGAGCTCACGCAAATACATCTGCGTCCTAAACAGTGTGTCACGTGCCCTCTTTCTGCCCAGGATAAATCTCCACATGACCAACCAGCAGTCGCCACCGCCCAATGTAGCTGCCTGGAAGCTTTGGCTCGTCGCATTGATCCTCGCCGTATGTGAGACCTGGATTAACTTTGGCGCTACCCCGGGACTTAATTGGTTCCTGTCTGCGCTGGCGACATCGCAATGCTACCTGCTCTTTCGATGGGCAGCGGGTAAGCCCACAGCCTGGCGGCGAATCCTGGCGTTGATTTTCGGCTGCCTCCTTGCCGGCGGCGCGGCGATTACGGCTAGCCCACACTTCGCCTGGCTGGGTCTTGTCGGGGCTGTAGGAGCGCTCGCCATTGGGCTGCGAGCGGATACAAATCGTGCAGAGACACAGCACTTGGGCGCCAGGGACTTGCTATTGGCCTCAGCCACCACGGGACACACAGTGCTGAGTGAGGCCGGCCTTAGAATTGGTGCGGCGAGGCGCTCGGCAAGCTCCGAACGTGGAGTACCCGTACTGCGCGGGATCGCGCTGGCAACACCCCTGACCGTTGGCTTGGCCCTGCTGCTTAGCAACGCCGATCCGCTACTGGCCTATTGGCGCGACTCTCTCGCGCAGGCGCTGGTGGAGATATCCTTCCTAACTCGAACGCTATGCTTCGCGGCCTTCGGAGCACTCTCCCTGGGAGTGCTCGGGGGTGCGCTTAATGCCTATCCCCCGGACGTAGCTGCTGGCAGCGAGGAGGCCGAGCGGCGTTTCAGCCTCGGGCCGACTGAACGTCTGATCGTTCTCGGGTCCGTTGTCGCATTATTCGGGCTGTTTTTCATACTCCAAATATCTCACTTCTTCGGCAATGCGGCTGCAGTACCTGGTAGCGGCATCACCTACGCCCAGGCGGCGCATGAAGGCTTTGGCGAGCTGACAATGGCGGCGTCGCTGTGCGTGGCCCTGCTAATAGCGTTAGCCGCCAGTTCAGCTGCCGGCACGCGCGGCCGCGCGGAGCGCACTCTGAGTGCTGCCCTGGTTCTTGAGGCCCAGATCCTTCTGGTCTCGGCCTACTATCGGATCGGCCTCTACGAAAACGTCTACGGCTTTACCGAATTACGCCTCTATGTGCAGTGCTATGCCGGCGTAGTCTTTGTCGGCCTGGGTCAGCTTGGTCTGGAGGTCATCGGTCGCCCTGATTTCAGACGACTTGCACGGCACTGGGCAGTCACTGTGATGCTGGCAATGACCGTGCTCATCTATTGGAATCACGCGGCCTGGATAGCTCGTGCCAATTTCGAGCGCTATGAGACAAGAGACTCTCTTGACCTGCGCTATCTTCTGGTGTCATTGGGCCCAGATGCAGTGCCCGAGATCATCCGTTTCCTGCCCCGGCTTCCACCAAATCTGCAAACCGATGTCCGTGCATGCCTGCGGGTCATCTATTCTGCCGAGGCCAGTAGGGCGAGCCTGCGTCCATGGTACGAATGGAGTTACCGGCGGGCTCAGCTGACAACCGCGCTGCGTACACGAACAGCGTCCTTGCCCATAGATATAACCGATACACAGCCCGCGCCTCCCCTCCCCTGTGCGTGGCAATGAGGCGAGCGGCCATGTTCCCCTGTAAGCTGCTACCCGAGAAACGGTTCGTGCTAATAATCTAGCTGGCTAAAATTCAACGTCGGCCGAATTGGCTAGGCGGCTACCGTATTGGCGCTTCGATCCCGACCAGAAAGCAGCATATGTGCTGCACCCAGGGAGGGTAAGAGCGACAGAAGCAACACTCCGCTCCATAAGTCGAAGGCATCTACAGCGTTGAAGCCGAATGCCGCTGCACCCTCAGTGACAAATTGGCCAGTTAGAGTCAGCACCCCATAAAGAAGCGGGCCGACCATCAGTGCGGCACGTACCCATGGGCTTCGTATGGGATGGCCCAGCACAATAAGTCGAAATGCGGCAACCAGGCCGATCGGGCCAAGGACACCCAGGAATGCTCCGGAGATCATCATTGCCAAGACCATCTCGCCACCTGGAGCAGCAATGAAATGCCGATTGAAAACCTCAACGTTCAACCGGATGATGCCCGAGCCACCGAACAGGAAATCCAGCCACCCGATACTCAAGGGAACAAAACACAGGATCATCTCAAGGCAAAAAACCCACGGCGAGATTTTTAGGTTACCGGTCTGCATGGCGATTACCCTCTCTTTAGTACTGGCAATGCAGCACCCTGCCGCCCAAAGGACGGCTTGACGGTCGTTTTCCAGATACTGCATCTCCGAAAGCATTGCGCGCACCCATTCGGCTCTGGATCTGGGAAGGAGCCGCACCGCGATGTTTAGCAGCCTGACCGCAAGCCACCTCATAAGCGTGCCGGAGCGGTTCATGCTCGAGCTCCAACAGTCTTTCCGCGACGGGATAACGAAGTAGTAAAGGCGGCCAGCTGCTCCCTCGCATACGCAGTGCCCAGCGAAGTCAGCCGATACATATGTCTTGGGGGCCTTCCGGGCATCTCCGCGGGCTCCCATTTGGAATCAAGTAAGCCGCGGTCGCTTAACCGCATGAGCAATGGGTACAGCGTTCCGGACTTTAGTTGCGTATCGGTCGAGAGATCATAACCATGGCGCCAGGTTTTCGGCTGATCGAGCAACGCCGCTAGTAATGCGGCTGTCTGGCTTGAGGGTCTTCGTTCACGCTTCATAGCTACTAAGTCTACATATATAGACATAAATATCAAGCCCACCCCTTAATATTGTGAATTGGGCCTCTGAAATCGCGAGCGAATCCTCGCAAGTGGCGTTAGATCATTAGCGAGGCACGCTCAATCGGATGTGGTGAACCGGGGCTGCAATAATAATTAGCTTAGTCTTAGCAACGGGCGCTGGTGCCGGCGGGAGACAGTCACAATGACAATGTGGCAGCGAAATCACCGCAAGCGGGGCCCCCAGAAAATCAGCGCTCGAGCTGCTTTCGAATGGCTTGCAGTTCCCGCCGGCGCTTGGCGTCTACTTTCGGGTACGACAGATTCAGAGCATCGAGTGTTTCAATGACAATGCGCGAGATGATCAGCCGCGCGCTCTTTTTGTCGTCGGCAGGGACCACATACCACGGCGAATTTGCCGTGCTGGTGGCACTCAGACACTCTTCGTAGGCCTTCATATATTCGGGCCAGAACCCACGCTCACGGATGTCGTCAGCGCTAAATTTCCAGTTTTTTTTCGGGTCATCGATACGGTCCAGAAATCGCTTACGCTGCTCATTCTCAGACAGGTGCAGAAAGAATTTGACGACGCGAGTGCCATTGGCATGAAGATGACGCTCAAGGTCGCGGATTGACCGGTAACGCTCGCGCCACAACTCACGGTCGTGGCGAGGTGCGTCTGCCAGCCCTTCGGCCTTCAGAATATTTCGATGTACACGGACGATCAGTACTTCTTCATAGTAGGATCGATTAAAAATGCCAATTCGGCCGCGTTCCGGCAGTTTGCAGGTGCTGCGCCACAGAAAGTCATGTTCCAGCTCAGTAGCACTCGGATGCTTGAAGCTGTAGACCTCACACCCTTGGGGATTCACACCCGACATTACGTGTTGAATAGCGCCATCCTTGCCCGCCGCGTCCATGGCCTGGAAGATGAACAGCACGGCGTAACGGTTAGTTGCGTAATGAAGCTGCTGAAGCTTACTCAATCGGCCTACATGGTCCTCGATCAGCCGCACATAGTCTTTGTCTGAGCTGTAGCAGGGATCCTCCTTAGTCGGCCATTTCTTGAGCTTTACCTTCTCATTCTCCCTGACGCGGTAGTTGCTGGGTTTAATCTTCATAGAACTCTTCCTTGCCGCGCGGATCTGGATAGCCATAAGCGTTGCAAATTGGCAAACCGTGTCACGCTGCCATGGACGTAGCCGGCCCTCTCCGCGACCGGCTGGGCTGCGGACTAACGCTGCTTAGCCCAACCACGGTCTGTTACTCATGACCGTTAGGGAGTACCGGATTCGGCTTTTGCACACTAGTTGGGTGTTTTAGAGCAGTCTGTTCGGTGTCTAACGCTGCAGTCAATAGCCTCACATCGAAGGCATATTCGAT
>JBEKOK010000047.1:0-15854 GCA_049521875.1 Steroidobacteraceae bacterium | reverse complement strand
GCTGGGACCGTCGGGCGATGGAACCCGGAAGGGCTAAGATTCCGGAATGGGCCAGGGAAAGCGTAGAGTTGCGGAAGGCCCATGGCTTGAGTCAAGCTACCCTGGGGCAGAGACTCCAATATTCCCCGGTGGCTGTTTCGCGCTGGGAACGGGGAGCTAAAGAGCCCACCGCGGAGGCCTATATCCGGCGGGGACATTTGGCCGAAGGGTCCGCGTCTTGGGCATTCTGATCCCGGGCGGGACTCCGCACGGCTGACGTAGCTGGAAAGCTTCCAGCAGTAGTCCGCTCGGGCAAGGCGCGATTTCCCGAGTTCGAGATCGTTCTTGCAGGAGCGGGCAAACGCGCAAAGCAGCCTTCGACGAAACTGAAGATTGTGGCAACCCCGGTGCTCCCGGTGCGCGCGGCAACACTTGGAGCTAGCGGTGATCGGTCCACGGATCTAGCTCGGATCACTGCTGATGCGGTGATTGCGGCCCCCAGTGCGTGGAACCCGAATTCCGGTACAACCAGTTGCTTACGGGTGGAGGGTTCATCGATGAACCCGACCCTTATTGATGGGGATCTTGTTGCCGTGGATGCCTCTCTGAAAGACCCTGATATGGTCAATGGGAAAATCATCGTCGCTTCGCATCGCAAACATGGATTACTGCTTGGACGCTTTCGAAGATTTGCGGGAACGCAAATGCTGGAGTCAGAGAATCGGGAATACGGACCTTTAGTGCTGGGTAAGGGTCGTGACTGGCGCGTCCTCGGCAAGGTACTTTGGTTGTTTCGTCAGACGCCCTGACGCGGCAGGCTCACCGAGCCGTCTGCTAGCGGTCGGCTTGATGCTTGTCATGCGCCGATCCTCATGTGCGCAACCCGCTTCGGTATCCGAGCAAATAGTCAGGACCCGCGCGCAAACCCACGCTAAAGTCTAGGCGATCTAGGTAATCCACCGGGTCGCTCCCATGACACCGCCGCGCTCTACTGCCGCTGCCCTTACGGGCTACCAGCGACTGATCATCGCCTTGCTCGCGTTCCTGCAATTCACCATTATTCTGGACTTCATGGTGCTCGCTCCGCTGGGCGCCATAATCATGCCCGCGCTGAAGGTGCCTCCGGCGGGATTTGGAGCGTTGGTCTCGGTCTATGCATTCAGTGCCGGTGCGGCCGGTCTACTGGCTGCTGGATTCAGTGACCGATTTGATCGCAAGAAACTGCTGCTGTTCTTTTATCTTGGCTTTATTGTCGGCACGCTGCTGTGTGCGCTGGCTGACTCCTATCGATTCCTGCTCATCGCCCGAATCGTGACGGGTCTGTTCGGCGGCGTCATAGGATCTATTGTCTTTGCAATCACGACGGATCTGTTCGACTACCAACTTCGCGGCCGCGTAATGGGCGTGGTGCAGGCTGCCTTCGCCGCCAGCAACGTACTCGGACTACCCATCGGACTTTATCTCGCGAACCGCTGGAACTGGCACGCACCCTTCTATCTGATTGTCATAACCAGCACCGCGGTCGGTGTCCTCATCGTGCTTACGGTACGCCCGATCAATGCACATCTGCTTAACAAGCCCGACAAGAGCCCGCTGCATCACTTCCTGCACACCATTTCAACGCCGCGCTACCTGCAGGGTTTCTTGGCAACCGTGCTGCTGGCCACCGGGGGCTTCATGCTGTTGCCCTTCAGCAGCGCCTACACGGTAAATAACCTCGGTATCAACGTTGGGCGATTACCGCTGATTTATATGGTGACTGGTATATTCGCCATGGTATTTGGTCCTCTGATTGGCCGCCTCAGTGATGCCATTGGAAAATTCAAGGTGTTTGCACTGGGCTGTGCCGCGACAATTATCATGGTCCTGATCTACACCAATCTGGGCGTAACTCCGCTCCAGCTGGTGATGCTCGTCAACGTGCTCTTATTCATTGGCGTCTCCTCGCGGATGATTTCTGCCTCGGCTTTGATCTCGGCCGTTCCCAGTCCCGCTGATCGTGGTTCCTACATGTCCATAAGTTCATCGCTGCAGCAAATCTCCGGCGGAATCGCGGCCGCGGTCGCCGGCATGATCGTCAAGCAAGCCCCTGATGGTGTTCTCCAACACATCGATATCCTGGGTTACGTGCTGGTCGCAACCACGTTGCTGACCCTGATCATGATGTACTACATCAACCGCATGGTGGAGGCGTCCGCCGGCTTGCTGAGCGTTGCTTCAAGCGGCGATTGAGGAACTGCCTCTTTAAAATCTGGCTCACCTGCCGCCAAACTCGTCATGGATGCGACGACTGATCGCCAGCCGCTGTCTGACGTAGGAACGCCTCACTTAGTTGGCACCTCGCTGGCGATGTAATGGGTAACGCGCGGCGCGTCCATGGTGAGCGCCCTAAGCCGTCCCTCCACCGCCCGATCGGCGCTGGTCACCCTGTGATGCTGGCGAACGTGCTCGAGCCAGGAATCCACCAAGAAGGTCTCCAGATACTGCGTCTCGTGTGCCGTATCTTTGAACACGCCCCAGGAATAGGCCCCATCTCGCTTACGCTCCCGCCCAATGGGAGCAAGGGCCGCCAGAAACGCCACTCGATTCTCGGGCGCGACGTGATACTCAACCGTCACCAGCACCGGGCCTGCATCATCGCTGACCGCGCTGTGCACTGCTGGCTCCGGCCAATGCATGGAGGGTGTCAGATCGGCGGCTGGCCCAGTTTGCAGTTTCCAGTGCCGGCTCAGCGCAATCGCCCCCAGGGCGCCCGCAGCGGCAATGTAATGTGCCGGCGCCAGCCCAAAGCGTTCGGCGATCCACCCCCACAGCGCGCTGCCAATGCTCATCGTTCCAAAGAACACGGTCACATAGGCGGCAAGCCCGCGCCCCCTGACCCACTCGGGAAGCGCCGCCTGGGCTGAGACGTTGAGTGTTGCCAGAACGATGATCCAGGACGCACCCGCAATAAGACAGGCGAGCACGGCAACCCACTCGCGATTCGCAAAGCCAAACAGCGCCAGAGCAATCGCGGTACCCAGTTCGCCAATGGCGACCACCGTATTCGCCTTGGCCTTCGCCTTCAGCTTAGGGAGCAAAATGGCACCTGCGACACCGCTGGCGCCGATGGCACCGAGCAGTACGCCGTACAGTGTCGGGCCGCCGTGGAGTTGATTACGTGCGAGGAGTGGCAGCAGCGCCCAATATGCGCTTGCGAATAGGAAGAATCCGACCGCTTGCGCCAACGTGGCCCGAAGGTGCAGGTTGTTTCGTGCATAGCGAACGCCGACGCGCATCGCGCTCACCAGCCGCTCCGCGGGCAGCGCATTTGCGCTGCGCGCGGGGGCCTTCCACCAGAAAATAATAGCGATCACGCCAAGATTGCTCACCGCATCCAGCCAGAATGGTGCCGCTACGCCAAAGCCCAGAATGATTGCGCCCGCCAGCGCCGGCCCGATGACCCGACTGACATTTACACCCAGGCTGTTTACGGCGACCGCGGAGGAGAGCGCGGGCCGCGGCACGAGGAGCGGTACGATGGCTTGCCAGGCGGGTGTTTCCAGTGCCCCCAGGGCGCCGATCAGCAGGATAAAGAGTAACAACACGGCAGGCGTGACAACCTTCAGGCTGACCGCCAAGGCGAAGAGCGCCGTGAAGATCGTGGTGAGTATCTCGAGCGCCAGGATGAAACGGCGCTTATCGATCATGTCGGCCAACGCGCCCGCGGGCAACGCCAGCAAGAACAACGGCACGCTGTTCGCTACCTGGACGAGAGAAACAATCAGCGGGTTATCATTGAGATTCGTCATCAGCCAGCCGGAGGCAGCGCTGTACATCCAGCCACCGACATTGGAGACGACGGTGGCAATCCACAGGTAACGGAACACCGGATAGCGCATCGCGCTCCAGGCCGAGGCCACAGCGGCAGAGGTCACCGCGGTCTTGTCGAGGCGCTTATCCATGGGCAGGTTCATGCTCGCACACTACAACTCGGTGCCCCCAACGAGGTCAATTACCAGAGAGCTAATATCCCGGAGGAGCAGCTCGCATCGCGAACCGAGTAACTTATTGTTTTTGTTAGGACCGCGCGCTACTTCCGCGCGTGTCTGCCGGAAGCGGAGATATCCAACTCATAAACGTCCAAGCGCAATACGGAGCGAAGTGCGATAAATTGTGCGCTTCCCGCCGCCCTCGGCAGCAATAACAAGGAACGAGTATGGCTAAGAAGTCCACGGCTAAGCGCGCCGAGTTGAAGCAGCGACAGTCGGCACCGCTGGTCACACCGACTGACCTGCGGGCTCCGGCGACCCGGGATATCGCGGCCGGCATGAACGCCATCCTCGCCGATGTCTTCGCGCTCTATCTGAAGACGAAAAACTTTCATTGGCACATGAGCGGGCCCCATTTCCGCGATTATCACCTGCTGCTCGACGAGCACGCGGATCAGCTGTATGCGATGACTGACCCCATTGCCGAGCGTATCCGCAAACTCGGCGGCTCGACGCTTCGATCGATAGGACACATTGCGCGTATCCAGAGGGTCAAGGACAACGACGCCGAGTTTGTGGAACCACTGGACATGCTGGCCGAGCTGCGCGAGAACAACCAGGACTTAGCGGCGCGTCTGCGCGAGGTCCACAACGTCTGCGACGAGCATCGTGATATTGCGACCGCCAGTCTTATCGAGGTGTGGATTGATGAGACCGAGCGACGCACGTGGTTCCTGTTCGAATCGAGCCGGCGCGGGGACGCGAGCGGGCACTAACCTCAGTTCAGTGAATTGCCGTGTCTGATCTGAATGCCTCTGTAATCACGCCCGGTACGGTTGCGCCAGAGTTTGCGCTACCGTCGGGTCCCGACCAGACACTGAAGCTCTCGCAGCTGCGCGGGCGTCCGGTCGTGTTGGTGTTCTATCCTGCCGACTGGAGTCCGGTGTGCGGCGATCAGGTCGCGCTCTACAACGAGTTGCTCACCGAATTCCAGGCCTTCGATGCGCAGTTACTGGGCATCTCCGTCGACGGGGCCTGGTGTCACGCGGCGTTTGCCGCCGCGCGCAAGCTGCGTTTTCCTTTGTTGGCGGATTTTGAACCCAAGGGAGCAGTCGCCCGCCAGTACGGCGCATTCGAAGAAGCCGGGGGGTTCTGCAAGCGAGCGCTGGTCGTGATCGACGCGGCCGGTGTCGTGCGCTGGAGCTACGTCTCGCCGATCGGGGTGAATCCTGGGGCGGACGGGATCCTCTCGGCGCTCGAAGCATTACCGACAGCTGGGAGAATCTCGACATGAGTCACCTGACGCCCGCTGTGAGCGCAACGGATCATCATCAGGGACCGCTCGATGGCGGACTCGTGCTGGTTGAATACGGTGACTTCGAATGCTCCTATTGCGGCGCAGCCTACCCCCAAGTAAAAGCCGTGCAGCGTGAGCTTGGCGCGGCACTGTGCCTTGTATTTCGCCATTTTCCGCTCAAGGATGCCCATCCACATGCCGAACGCGCCGCCGAGTTCGCCGAGGCGGCTGCCACCGTCGGCCGCTTCTGGGAAATGCACGACTGGCTGTACGAGCATCAGAGCTCCCTGGAGGATGCAAGCCTTATACGGGCTGCACAGCATTTTGGGCTCGACCCAGCGCTAATCGAGGCGACGCTTGCTGGCCAGTACGGCGCGCGCGTCGGCCAGAGTTTTAGGGGTGGCGTGCGGAGCGGCGTCAACGGGACACCATGTTTCTTCATCAACGGCACCCGCCACGACGGCCCGTGGGATGCGGCTGCGCTGCTCGAGGCCCTGGGTCGCGTTCGATAGCATTACGGCCCAGGCGCGCGCCCTCTAGTGGCATCGCGTGCCGTTCTGGTGAGGCGCGGCAGTCCGGCGCATTAAGTCAATGATGCCAATGAGCAGCGCGAACTGAGGCATCGATCTGCGGGGTCAACCAGATGCAATAGTGTCCCCGCGACGGGGCGGCGGCGACATTTTGGTGCCCATTGGTGAGACACTGGGGCAGCCGACCACTTCGCGACCCGGTGGAATCGGCGCATTTCGCGACGTGAAGTCGGGTCGGGTGGAATAATCCGGGCGAGAGCCGGTTTAGAATCACTAACGTGAGACTCGGGCCAATGAGATGAAAGCGACCACACCAGACGTGCCGGACCCGCTTGCGCCCGGGTTGAGTTACGAGGGCGACACGGGCGAGTCGCCGACCCGCCTCGTGCGGCAGATTCTTAAGCGGCGTAACACGTCCGCTGAGCCGGCGGACGGCGGAGAAGAGGATACGACTGCCACCGTCACCGTAATGCTACGGGTGCAGCCTCCACCGCGCGCACTCTTGGTTGTCGATGGAGAGTATCGCGACCGGCTTCGCCACGCGCTTGAGGACTCGGGCTTCGAGGCCACACTCTGCAATTCCAAGGACCAGGCGCTGGAGGCGATGGCGGCCGCTCATTATCCCCTGGTGATAACCGATCGGCTCGAGCTCGTGCAGCGCCTACGGGAGCTCAAGATCCCGCGGCTCTTGCAGATTATTCTGGTTACCAGCGGCGCCGACTGGCAAGCGGAGGGGGCACTGCGGGCCGGCGCTGATGAGTACCTCGATGGGAGCGCCTCTGAGGCACTCCTGCAGGCTCGCTTCGGAGCGGCTCGGCGCACCAGTGATTTGGAATCTGCTTTGCGCACGGCGCTGGTGGAGAGCCGCCGCTTGGCAACAACGGATGAGCTGACGGGTGTCGCGAACCGGCGTTTTTATGCGACTCATTATCTCCGGGAGATAGCGCGCGCGGCGCGCTACAGTCATCCGATCTCAGTGGCCATGTGTGACATTGACCACTTCAAGCGCATCAATGACCAGTACGGCCATCCTGTCGGTGACGAGGTCCTGCGCCAATTTGCGCAACGTATGCAGAAGTGCCTGCGCCGTGGAACGGATTGGATCGCCCGGCTTGGTGGCGAGGAGTTTGCGGTAGTACTGCCAGAAACAGGCCTCGATCAGGCATTACTGGTGTGCCGTAAGCTGCGCGAGGCGCTCGCGGCCGAACCATTCTCTGGCGGTGGCAACCGCTTCAATGTCACGGCCAGCTTTGGAGTGGCGGGCATCGAGAGTGTGCCTCGCAAGGCTAAGGGGCTGGCCGAGCGCCTGATGAGCGTCGCGGATCGTGCCCTCTACCGCAGCAAGGAAGCAGGTCGGGACCGCGTCGCCGGCGTGCGGCTGCACCCTGCTCCTCGATAAGGCGGTCTGCCTGGTTTATGGATTCGATCAGCCACGCCGAAGAACGCATCCTGTTCTTATTGACGCTTCACCCCGGCCAACTTGCTATGTGTTCGCGCGGCGTCCTCTTCAGTAAACGAGACACCATCGGGTCGGTGGGCGCGAATCAAGGCCTCAAACGCACTTGAGGTCAGTGGCCGGCTGAAGAGATACCCCTGGTACTGATCACAGCCGAGGCCCTTCAGGAACTCCAGCTGTCCGGCTGTCTCCACACCCTCGGCAACCACTTTCAGGCGCAAGCTATGAGCCAGGGACACAATGGCCGAGACGATTGATGCATCGTCCGACCGTGCGGTGATTTCATTGATGAAAGCTCTATCAATTTTGAGCTTGTCGATGGGAAGCCGCCGCAGATAACTCATACTGGAGTATCCAGTCCCGAAGTCATCGACCGATACCAGTACGCCCATTGCGCTCAGCTGCTCGAGTATGGCGACCGATTCCTCGGGGTTGCTCATGACCACGCTTTCCGTGAGTTCGACCTCCAGGAACTGCGGTTCAAGAGCAGCTTGCTGAAGTGCTCGATGGACAGTCTCGACCAATGATCCATGCCTGAATTCGCTCGCCGACAGGTTAACCCCGACTCGCAGGAACGGCAGTCCCTGCAGCTGCCAAGCCCGCGTCTGGCGGCAGGCTTCGCCAAGAACCCAGGCGCTGATCTGGCCGATTAAGCCGCATTCTTCAGCAAGCGGTATGAACTCCGATGGCGGTACTAGGCCTCGCTCCGGGTGGCGCCAGCGAATGAGGGCCTCGGCGCTGCGTATGGCGCCGGTGGCGGTGTCAACCTTTGGCTGGTAATGCAACTCGAATTGGCCCTGTGAGAGGGCGCGGTGCAAATCGCTCTCCAGCTTGACCTTATTGGAGATGCCCTCGCTCATGCTTGCGGCAAAGCACAGCACCTTGTTTTGGCCGTTCTGCTTTGCGCAGTGCATCGCCGCATCTGCGTGCGCGATCAATGCATCGACAGAGGTGCCATCATCCGGGTAGTAAGCAATGCCGATACTGGGAGCGGTATGAACATCAATGCCATCGATCGTGATCGGCGCCTGAAACGCTTCAATTGCACGTCGCGCCGTTGTCTCGGCCTCGAGCCTGTCGGCGATCGCGTTCAGAATGACAACAAACTCATCGCCACCGAGCCGCGCCACGGTATCGATGGCGCGAACCGCGCCCGTCAGCCGCTGCGCTACCTCCTGCAGG
The DNA here is from genome assembly GCA_049521875.1 of Steroidobacteraceae bacterium. GTDB lineage: Bacteria > Pseudomonadota > Gammaproteobacteria > Steroidobacterales > Steroidobacteraceae > FEN-1191. The sequence goes on along the minus strand of JBEKOK010000047.1, from coordinate 7,439 downwards.
AGCGTGTCGCCAGCTCGGTGACCCAATGAATCATTGATGAGCTTGAATCGATCCAGATCACAGACCAGCAGTGCAAAAACCTGACGATTTCGGTCGGCGTGCGCTATAGCCTGCTGCAGGCGATCTTCGAGTAACGCGCGATTAGGTAAGCCAGTCAGCGTATCGTGGGTCGCCAGGTGGCGCAGCTGTCGGTTGGCTGCTTCCAACCCTTCCGTTCGAGTAGCCACTACATGCTCGAGTGACTCCATCTGAATTCTGACCTGGCGTTCGTTGTGCCACTTGCGACACAAAGCGCTTGCACACTGCTGTACCTCAATGGGCTCGAAGGGCTTGCGAAGCACCAGCAGCTTATCCGAGCGGTCCAGGCGTTCCACAACCTCGGACCAGTCATAGTCCGACTGCGCTGAACAAATGACGACCTGGATATCCGGATCGATGGCCCACAGGTGCTCGATGGTCTTCAGACCATCCCAGCCGGGTGGCATACGCATGTCGACGAAGGCCAGGGCATACGGACGCCCTTCGCGGACGGCCTCCTGGGCCAATGCCACACCCTCTTCTCCCTGATAGGCCGAATGAAGCTCAAAGCTCGGCTGCTCGGCCTTTGCGGATTTGCCCAGAATCGCCGCCTCCACCGCATCGACATCCGAACCCATCGCGGTCTCCGGGCGTGTCCCTATGACCTTGTGAAAATCCTGGTGGATTGCGCGATTATCGTCGATCACCAGGATTCGCCGGTTGCTGAAGGGCAAACTTCTAGCCACGTGTGATCTCCGGGGGCGTGAGCGGCAGATCCAGGGCAAACCTTGCACCTTGCCCCTCCCCGTCGCTGTGCGCCGATAGTCTTCCACCCAGTTCACCCGCGGCCAGTGCAGCACTGTGCAGTCCGAAGCCGTGCCCCGACTTGCGGGTCGTAAATCCGTGCCTGAACAGTTTGCGAATGTTCTCTGGCTTGATACCGATGCCATTGTCAATGACTGTAATGCGCACGCCGTTGAAATACTTTTCAATCTGTACGGTCATCTGCTTATCGGAACGACCCGACTCATCGCAGGCATATTTGGCGTTTCGCACCAGGTTCACGAGGATCTGCAGCACCCTGTGCTTATCGACCGTAATCTGGGGCACCTCAGAAAACTCGCGCTTGAGCGCGACATGATGACGGCTCAGCGCGCCGGCGTTCATGCGCAGGCTGTCCTCGACCAGGTCGGCCACGTTGACCGTTTCCGATACGCCACAGCGCTTTGCGTAGCTCTGCTGCGTGGCCACTGTGTCCTTGATGTGCTCGATATTGGTTCGCAACGAGGCGAGCTCTTCGAGCGCAGCGCGCTCCTCGGTCAGCAGCTGCTCGGCCAACTTCGCAAGATATGTGGGTAGCAGTTTGCCGCGTGCGTCGTCGGTAAGAAATGCGCCCAAATCATGGCTGTGTTGCTTCAATAGCGCGGCCACCTCGGCAAGGCCGCCCGCCTTGCTGCGCTTCAGGCGCTCGGCCACGAGAGCCGCTGAGACGTTAACGCTATTTAGCACGTTGCCCACGTTGTGCAGTACGTTGGTTGCGACCTCCGCCATACCCGCTTGCCGTGATGCGCTCATCAGCTGTTTGTGGACGCGCTCCATCTCGGCCTCGGTCTCGCGAAGATGGGTGATGTCCTGGGATACCACTACGGCTCCCAGACTCTGCCCATTCGGATCCGTCAGCCGGCAGGCGCTGGCCAGCAAAGTGCGCGGTGCGCCGTCGCTTCGAACTGCCACAAACTCGAGGTTCGTGAGCGTCTCGCCGCCCAATGCGCGCGCCAGCGGGCGCTCGGACAAACTCATTGGCGTCGCGCCATCGGCGCGATAGATCTGCAAGCCATCCGGATACGAACCCGACGGGTCCGTGTCGGTTCGTTCTGCGCCAAGGGAGTAAAGCTCCTGGGCCGCGGGGTTGAAAAGCGTAATCGCGCCTGAGGAATCGCAAGCGATCAGCGCGGCAGGTACGTTGGTGACGATAGCCTCGACCAGCGAACGACTGCGCTGCAAAGCCAGCTCGGCCTGCTTGCGCGTCGATATATCCTCAAGAAAGCCGACGGAACAGACCGGTTGACCTTCGCCATCGCGTACCACGGCTGAGGTCACGCGAGCCCAGAACTCCGAGGCATCTTTCCTCAGATATCGTTTCTCACTCGAATGGGCCTTGATCTCATCGGTCCACAAGCGGGCAATCTGCTGGTCGTTCTCATCGGAATCTTCGGCGTGGCTAAAAGCCTGCATTGTTTGCCCGCTGAGTTCCTCTGGGCTGTATCCGAGCATTGCACTGAATGCCTCGTTGCAGGACAGAACCTCACCTTCTCGGGTCGTGTATACAATGCCCAGAGGCAGCTGCTCAAACGTATTGCGATGCAATGCCTCGATGTTGTGCAAATCGGCTCGTGCGGCGACCAGTTCGGTCACGTCGGTAATCGTTCCGATAAAGCCTTGCGCACCGGCGACCGCAACCACTGTTTCAGTCATGTACCGCACCGCCCCAGCGGTATCCTGCGTTCGGTACTCGAATCTCACAGGCCTGGGTTGGAGACAGAAATCGGCCCAGTCATTCTCGAGTCTGGCGCGATCGGCGGGATGTACCCCCGGCGCCCACTCATCGATGCCCTGCTCGGGGCTCAGACCGAAGGTCCGCCGATATTCTGGGTTGGCATATAGAATCTGCCCGTGGTTGTCCGCGTAATAAATCGTGACCGGGGCGCCATCGAGCACCGCCTGGTTGAGCGCGCTGATTTGCTCACTTGAAAATCCTGCCCAACGGCCGCCTTGCGGACCCGGCGGACTGTCAGCGTTCTCAAGAGTTGCGTGCTTGGGTCCCACGGCGGCATCCCCGTACCTGGTTTCAGCGAACAGCGACAACAACGGCGCAGTGGCCGCTGCAGCCTATCGCCTGAGCATCCACAACAGCCGAATCAAGCCTCATGAACCGCGCGGCGCTCCAGTCGAGGCCGGCCAGCACGTCACTGGCCTTCGCGGATACACGGGCTGGGGCACTCTGACCCCACCAGATATAGGAGCAAGGTCGCATGTCACATAACGACCGAGCGGCCGGGATTGTGAGACCTAGGTCACGCCAGCGGTTCGAACGCAGCGGGCTCCAGCGCTCAAAACTGCGTAAATTCCCCGACCAATAGGTCAATTGGTACCAATGAGATTTGCACTGGTAAGCTGACCGCCGATGTCGATCTTTGCGTGGGGGCTGTGTAGGCCCGCCAGCAAGCACGCGTGGCTCTTCCAGACGCCTATTTCAAGGCGAGAATCGACTCCACCTGGGCCCGAACTTCTGCGCCTTTCTTCGGCATCAGCTCAAGATATGCTGGGTCCAGGTAATCAGCTATAGCGCTGTAGCTGGGGCGCGCCTTGCATCGTGACAGCCACTGAGCCAGAGCCTTGCGCTCCCGCGATGGATCGGTCCACCACCACTCGTAACTTAAGTGTTCCAGCCGCACGACATAGGGCAGTGCCATTGCATCGGCCAGGGAGTAGTGATCGCCAGCGAGCCAAGCTGTACGTTGCAGCTGCTCCTCGAGCGTGCCGATAAATTGATAATAATGACGAATCGCATCTGCGACGCCCGGGGCTTCAATGCCCCGATCCAGCATGAGGCGCAGGCGCTCCCGGGCCACGGGATCCTTGCGCGCATTGACCAGTTGTGCTGTCTTTTCCGGGCCACCCGCCATCATCTGGTGACGAAATGCGATTGCGACGCAGGTCTGGCCGACGGAGTGATGAAATCCGGCATCGGGCTGATGCGTCCACCAGCGCATGCGTGCACGCTGCAATGGGTCTTCGGGTCGCAGCGGCACCTCCGGATAGGCATCCTCGAGGTACTCGCAGATGATTGTTGATTCCACTATCGGTGTGCCGCGATCAACGAGGGTTGGGACCACGCCCTGCGGATTCAGTTGCAAGTATTGAGGCGTGTTCTGGTCGCCGGCGCGCAAGTTGAGATGGTGCTCCTGAACCGCAAGGCTCTTCTCTTTCAGAACCAGCCGGACCTTCTGCGCGCACGTCGACATGTTGTTGTGATAAAGCTCCAACGAAGGTCTCCTGCAGCATAATTACCGGCATTGAGCCTGCCAGATCGCGAGGCGGCGGGCCAGCATGCTGGAAACGGCGTGACTACCGGCATGAGTTATAGTCGTGGCATAACCGATCGGTTCTGGGAGAGCGGCACCGTGAGATCCATGCCAACAGCGCGCGCGGCGGTGCCTGCTTCATTCTTCGGAATGCCGCTGGGCCTCGTGGCGCTGGGTATCGCCTGGCAGGCGGCAGCCAGAGTCTGGGCGCTCCCTCAGCAAATTGGCACGGCCTTGGTGTGGGTCGGTAGCGCCCTTTGGGCCTGCTTCTTTGTGCTCTACATCATTAAGTGGGCGCTGCAGCGTGCTGCCGCGGAGGAGGAATTCGAGCACCCGGTGCAGTGCTGTTTCGTCGGGCTCGCTGGCGTGGTCGCCTCCTTATCCTCGATTGGCCTTGCAGGTTCCAGTCCGCGGGTATCTCTGGCGCTATTTATCCTTGGCGCCGCGTGGACGATTGTGTTTGCCGTCTACCGAACCGGTCGCTTGTGGATGGGTGGCCGGAAGCCAGAGTCCAATACTCCCATCCTCTACCTTCCAATGGTGGCTGGAGGCTTTGTCAGTGCAAGCGCCGCAGCTGCTCAGGGGCACGCGGATTGGGGGCAGCTCCTGTTCGGCGGAGCGCTGTTTGGATGGCTCGCGATCGAGTCGGTGCTGCTTCATCGGCTCTACACCGCTGAGGCGATGCCGCCACCTCTCAGACCCACGCTGGGCATTCAGCTTGCCGCGCCAGCAGTGGCAGCGGTTGCCTATCTCAATCTCAGTGGTGGACACCCTGACTTATTCGCGCACGCGCTTATCGGCTATGCGCTGCTTCAGAGTCTGATCCTGCTGCGCTTGTGGCCCTGGCTCAAAGTCGCGGGCTCCACTCCGGCCTGGTGGGCCTTCAGTTTCGGAGCGGCAGCGCTGCCCACGGCGGCGATCAAATTGCTTGCCGAAGGCGACAGCGGACCTGTCGGCCTGATGGCTCCGGCGCTGTTTATAGCTGGTAATCTTGTGATTGCAGTCATCGGGGTCATGACCCTGCGACTCCTATTTCGGGGTCAACTGTTGCCGCCTTCCCCTGCGCCGTCCATTGCGAAGTGATCGCGGGCTTCCGGCCGAGCCAAAGGACTAGTCAGGATCCGCGCAGCTAAACCTGGGGCAGAGCAGGCGCCTTCAATACCACGGCGGCACTCTCTTCAGCCTCGAGCGCCGGAGTGCGCCAGCCGCTGCGAACGCCCCAGAAGTAAAAGCACAACGCCGCAACCGCAACAGAAAGCTGATCCCATCCGGAGTGCAGCAGGCCATGCCCGTTGAACTCCGTGCTGCCCGCCCAGGACAGGGCGATGATCGCCACTAGAAAGGCCAGCAGCCACCACGCACCGCGAAGCTGGCTGCGAAAGCTCAGCCACCCGCTGCGCGCCTGATAGTAGGCGTAGAGCGGCATCGGCAGCACCAGCAGCAGCATGATTTCTCCGGCGTACGGCCATCGGGCCCAATAGAGCATCAGTGTGGCCAGCACGAAGGCGATCGGCGCCAGGATCGCGAGACCCAGGACACGAAGTGGCCGGTGCATGTTGGGCGCTGTACGGCGCAGCGCCATGACGCTCACGGGGACGACCAGGTAGGTGATGATCGTAGCGACCGAGATTACCGCGGCGAGCTTGCCCCAACCGCGAAAAAAGAACAGGAACACGAAGGAGACCACAAGATTGAGCCACATCGCCGGGCGTGGAATGCCGAAGCGTGGGTGGACTTTGCCGAATACTTTCGGCAGCACGGCACTGTGTTCCATCGCGAAGATCATGCGGGCAGTCGTCGCGGTATAGGTAATACCCGTGCCGCTGGGACTGATGAAAGCATCGGCAAAGAGCAGCAGTGCCAGACTGTTGAGACTCAGCGCCAGGGCCAGCTGCGCGAAGGGGGAACTGTAGTCCAGAGCCGCCCAGCCCTCGCTCAGGTGTTGCGGGTCGACGGCGCCCAGGAAGGCGACCTGCAGCATCACGTAGACCACGGTGCTGAGCGCGATCGAGCCAAAGATCGCAAACGGAACGCTGCGCCCCGGATTGCGGGCTTCTCCGGCAAGATTGACCGGGCTTTGAAAGCCGTTGTAGCTAAATACCACGCCACTGGTTGCGACCGCAGTGAGTATCGAGGCCCAGTGACCGACGTGCACACCGCCGTGAATGCCGATGTGAAAGTTGCCGGGGTGAAACTCAGTACACATCAGGGCGATCGCGGTCGCGGCGGGCACGACCAGCTTGAAGAAAGTGATCGCGCTGTTAGTGCGCGCAAACACTTTAACGCTCCAGAAATTCACCAAGAAATAGACGATGACCAGCAGCGCAGCGATCGACAGACCGGCGATGCTCAGTTCCCCCTGCCCATCAGCCTTCCTGGCGTATAGCGCCTGCGCCCAGTCCCAGGGCCAGGAGCTCATGTACTGCACCGAGGCCTCGGCCTCGACAGGAATGACCGAAACAATCGCGATCCAGGCTGCCCACCCGGTCACAAATCCCACCAGCGCGCCGTGGGAATAATGCCCGTAGCGCACCGCGCCGCCGGATTCCGGAAACATCGCGCCAAGTTCCGCGAAGGTAAAGGCCACGAACATGACGACGATCGCGCCGATAAGCCACGCGTAGACAGCGCCCGGACCGGCCAGCTGAGCACAACGCCAGGCGCCAAAGAGCCAGCCGGAGCCAATGATCGAGCCGAGGCCGGTAAACATCAGCGCCATCGGCCCCACCTGCCGATGGAGGATTGTCCCGTTACTCCTCATTGCGGTACTCGTGCGCCGATGGCGCGCTGGTGCTCGCCCTTATAGTCCATCAGAACCTCGCAGAATCCCTCACGTTGACGGGTCAGTGGCTTGGAGCAGCCATCTACCCCGTGAACGCAGCCAAGGCAATGTCAGGGATCAGCCTACGTAGCGGTTCAGATCCGAGCCCGTGAGTAACAAGTCCACAACCGCCGAGAGGCCGACCTGATCTTCCTCATCGAAATGCCCTATGGTCGGGCTGTCCAGATCCAATACGCCAAGGAGCTTCTTGCCCTGGAATAGCGGGATCACCAGCTCGGAGCGGGCATCGGCATCACAGGCTATGTAGTCCGGAAAAGCGTTGACGTCCGGCACGATGATGGTCTGCCCTAAGCGGGCGGCAGTGCCGCACACGCCGCGGCCGAGCGCAATGCGGCCGCAGGCCACCTTGCCCTGAAAAGGGCCCAGTACCAGTTCTTCGCCCTGGAGGAAGTAAAACCCGGCCCAGCTCACGCCCGGTAGCCCATGGAATATCAGCGAGGAAAGATTGGCGGTGTTGGCGAGCCCGTCGCGCTCCGCGCCCAGCAGTGCTGTCC
>JBEKOK010000046.1:0-16004 GCA_049521875.1 Steroidobacteraceae bacterium | reverse complement strand
CTGCGAGCGGCGATGCCGGATACCTGAGATATCGCCAGCGACCATGTCTGGCATTCGCAAGCTCAGTCGGTTGAGCAGGCGCGCAACTCCTGCAGTGCTTCGAACGTCCGGCGCCACGTGTTCTCGGCGCCGACCGCATGGTAAACGGGTCGCGAAGGAAAGTTGTAGCCGTGCTGCGTCCCTGCTTCTACGATGATTCGAAATCTTGCGTGGTTGGCTGCAAGGACGCTTTGCAGTGTGGTAATCAACTCCGCCGGTACGGCCGGATCGTGCTCGGCAAACTCGAACAGCAGGTAGGCCTTGGCTGACGAAAGCGCGCGATGCAGCGAATCGGGCTGATCCGTGACAATCCCGGTACCGCACACACTCACCGCTACGGCAACCTGATCGGGTAGCAGGCCTGCGGCCTGAACGGCAAACCGCCCGCCGATGCTGAAGCCCACGCAGCCGATCAGCGGGTGTCTGACCTGCGGCAAAGTGCGCAGGAAGTCGCAAACGGCCGCCGTATCACGAAGAACCTCGCTGTTCACCAATGTAGATGCGAGCGCTCGATAGACAGTGCCGTGGGCTTCGGAGCGACGCGTGAGATCAAGACGTAGGCGGCCGAGCCGGTAATAGAGATCGGGCACGAGGCAGCAGTAGCCCTGATGGGCAATGCACGCGGCCAGTTCCAGCAATTCCGGCCGAATGCCCGGTGCGTCCATGAACACGATGACTGCCGGCACCGGTGCAGCCGTCGCTGAGCCCGGCTCCAGGATGTAGACCGGCATCGAGCCGCTGTCTGTCGCGAGTTCGAACTCCCGCCGGGACAGCTCCGCGCTATTCGCCGACTGGGGGGATGTCATGGGCAAGCAGTGTCGTGGCGAGAAAGGAGTAGTAGCCAATGAGACCGGTGAGTTCGACTACTCCGACCGTGCCCAGTAGTTGTACTGCGCGTTCGTAGGCCGCATCGGCAATTCGATGCTGCTGCAGCAAGGATTGGGCGAAACGCAGGACAGTCTCCTCGTCTACTTGCAGGCCGGCTGCTACTGATCCGGCCCGAATGGCGCCGATGGTTTGCGCAGTGAGACCAGCCCTCTCGGCTAGAGGGGCATGCTGCTGCCACTCAAATTCACAATCCCAGTGCCGAGCCACGATCAGGATGGCCAGCTCCGAGAGGCGCCGTTCGAGAGTGGTATGAAAGCGCAGGAAATTGCCGAGTTCCTGTGCAGGACCTGCTATGCGTGGCTGCTGCAGGAGTGCATCGTAGGGCCCGTGAAACCAGTGCCCGCCGCGCGTGCGAAGGATATCGTCGTGAATCCGCCGCTGATCGGGCGTCATCGATTCGGGTTGCAGGGGCGGTATGCGCGGCATTGATAATTCCGAAGCTTAAGGCGGTCGTGAGCTTTACACGTCTCTATTAAGAGTGTAGCTGCTTTCAGGCAGCAACATTGCTGCCCGCCGACAGAGCGCCAGAGAGCAACGCCCAGTCACGTCACCGTTGCGACCGCCTGCGCGCCGGGTAGAGGCACGGCTGGGCTGGGCCGCTCGGCATTTCCAAGTGCTCCGAGAGTCGGATAACGGACCGCCTGTTGCCCGCAATGTTGCCCCATCGGGTGTTCGAGGGACCCGAACGGCCGATTAAAGAGGTATTTTGCTAACCGGTGCCGGCGCCGCACCAAGCTGGCCGCCACTTCGGGCACAGGCAACCAGTAGCGGCGCGGGGGTCCAGTACCGCTCGCCGTGCAGTCGCGCAAGGCACTCAATTTTTTCGACCACCTGCGGTATGCCAAGTGTATCCGCGTAAAACATCGGACCGCCGCGCCAGCGCGGAAAACCATAGCCGTTGCACCAGATGGCGTCGATGGCCGCAGCGGACTCGGCAATCCCTTCTCCGAGGATGCGGGCGCCCTCGTTGATTAAGGCGAAGATGCAGCGATTGACAATTTCGGACTCGAAAATGGAACGACGTTCGATGCCCAACCGAGGCGACTCGGCGGCGATCATTTGCACTACTTCCGGGTCTGGTAGCGGCGTGCGGGAACCGGCTTCGTAGCGGAACATACCTCGACCTGTCTTTTGACCAAGGCGGCCCGCCTCGACCATCAGATCGGCGGGGCGGTAGTAGCGGGGATCGTCCGCCAGGTCCTTGCGCTCCCGCCGCACTCGATAACCCACGTCCAGTCCAGCCAGGTCACCCACGGCATTGGGGCCCATGGCCATGCCGAATCGTTTGAGTGCATCATCGATCTGGGCGGGAGAGGCGCCCTCGAGCAGCATCTGCTGATTCTCGCGTCCATAGGCGTACAGCATGCGATTGCCGACGAACCCGAAGCAATTGCCGACGACGACGCCAAGCTTTCCGATGCGCCGTACGACGGCGAGCGCCGTGGCCAAAGTGTGTTTCGAGGTTTGCCGGCCCCGCACCACCTCGACTAGCCGCATGACATGTGCGGGACTGAAGAAGTGAAGACCGAGCACATCCTCAGGGCACCGCGTCGCGGCGGCGATCGCATCGATGTCTAGCGTCGACGTATTAGTGGCCAGGATGGTACCCGGCCGGCAGTGCGCATCCAGCTGACCGAAGACCTCGCGCTTGACCGCCATGCTTTCATACACGGCCTCGATGACTAGTTGCGCCGTCGCTAAAGCGCCATAGCCCGGCGCTGCAGTCACTCTTGCCAGCGCCGCCGCTGCGTCACCAGCGCCTAGCCGACCTTTCGCGACAGCGCCATCGAGTATCGCTCGAATCCGGCCCATGCCGGATTGGAGCGCCTCGGAATTGCTGTCAATCAGCGCAACTGGGTAGCCGCCAAGCGTCATACTCGCGGCGATGCCCGCGCCCATGGTTCCAGAGCCGAGCACGGCCGCCCGGTTGACCTCCCGGAGCACCGTGTCGGCGGGGGCTCGCGTCCCACGCTCTGCGAAGAACAGATGACGCAGCGCGCGCGATAGGCTCGACTCGCGCAGCTGCTCGAAGAGGGACCGCGACAGGGCGAGACCCTCCTTAAAGGGCTGATACACCGACGCTGACACGCACTGGACTATGGCATCGTGCGAGCCGTGCCCGCGTGCCAGTTCCTCGGCCCGGCGAAACTGCTGCGGGAAAAAGCCGGGTGGCAAGGACTTCTCATCGACCTGTAGATCGCACAGGCGCCGGGGTCCGGCACCGCGCGCTACCAGTTGGCGTGCGAATTCGAGCGCTTCCGCCACGAGGTCGCCGTCGGCGAGGTGATCGACGATGCCCAGATCGAATGCACGCCGGCCGTCGATAGGCTCGGCGGTGAGCATCATATCGAGCGCAAGTTCTGCTCCGATCAGCCGCGGAAGGCGCTGGGTCCCCCCGGATCCTGGCAGCAGACCGAGCTTGACTTCCGGGAAGCTAAAAATTGCTGTCGGTGCCGCGCAGCGATAGTGACAGGCAAGTGCCAGCTCGAAGCCGCCGCCGGTGGCTGACCCACGGATGGCGGCGATCACCGGCTTGTCGCAGGCCTCGATCCGCAAGAGAACATCGTTAAGCAGTGGCTCGCGTGGCGCGGCATCGAATTCGCGTATGTCGGCCCCGGCAACAAAATGCTCCCCGGCACCGCGGATGACTAAGGCGGCAACTGTGGCATCGGCCGCTAAGGCGTTTACACGGGCGAGAAGCGCGCTACGCACAGGATGTGCGAGTGCATTCACCGGAGGGTGGCTGATCTCGATTAGTGCAATAGCGCCCTCGAGGGCGTGTGAAATGAGGTCCATTAGGTTCTCTCGGCGAGGGTCTCGCTCGTATGAAACGCGAAGCATACCCAGTCTCGAGTCGGTGACGGTACCCGCCGCATGGGGGCGTCCGTCTGGCATACGGCTACGGCCGCGTCCGGTCTGAAGGGGGCACGGCGATCGCCGTGCGCGCGGGGCCAGTAAATTGGGTCGATCGCGAGCACCATTTCCGACCCCGTGCCCGTCCTGTCCGTGGGCCGGACAGTTTTGAATACATGCAGGCAGGACCCGTGCCGCGTGCAAAAATCCCCAATCCCGCGTCGCTTGCGAGCCGCGACGCAGCGGGGTTAAGGTGAGCACTTGATGGGCAAATGGAACCGCATAATCGACGTTGCGCTCTGTCAGATTTGCAGCAACTGCGTGCTGGCCGCCAAAGACGAGCTGGTCGGCAATCAATTTCCTAAATACAGTGCACCCCATCCTCCCCACGGAACTGGTGTATTCCGCATCGAGCGGTGCGCGCGTGGCGGGGGTCATCTGGTCGGTGCCGCCTACGCTTCAGTGACCTGCAACCACTGCGACGACGCACCGTGCGTAAAGGCTGGGGCCGGAGCCATCAAGAATCGCCCAGATGGCATCGCGATTATTGATTCAGAGCGCGCCAGGGGCCGTCGTGACCGGTGGCCATACGCCTTTCGGCGCCATTATTTTGAACGAGGCGGCACCGCTGCCGCAAGATTGGTTCAGGTCCGGTGCGGGTTTTGGTCCGGCGTGTGTAATATGGCAGCGGCGGCTGTGATTCCGTGATTGATGCCGCGAGTGTCCATACCGGGGAGATCATGCTCAGTGCTAGCGTCTAGGCCTTGTCGTCCAATGCTGCCGTGCGTCGCGGTATTCAGTGGTCTGGTGCTCCTGGCGAGTGCCGGTGCTCATGGCGCTGCCGAAGGCGATGGATCGGCGGCGAATCCTTACGTGACGCTGCCACCGCCCGTACCTGAAATGGCCCGGACGCGTGAACAACTGCCGCTTACCCTGATGAATAAGGTGCTCGAGCCGCTGCCGGCTGACGCGGCTGCGCCGTCGGCTGATCCTCACAACATGGAAGGCGTCTGGACCAACGCGCAACCTCTCGTCTCGCGCATGCGGACCACGATGACGGGGATTCCCGTACCGTTTTCGCAAGAGGGCGCCCGCATCATCACCGAGCGCATTGAGGCGGACAACGCCGGCCGGCCGCTCGCGAACGCATTAAATACTTGCCGGCCGCCGGGTACCGTGCGACTGCTTGATTTGAACTTTCCCTTCCGAATCCTTCAGACCCGGGATGAGATCGACGTGGTATTTGAGGAACTTCATGCTGCCTGGCAGATCCGCATGAATCAGCAGCATCGCATTCCAGCGCAGCGGGAATATGGCGGCGATTCGATCGGCTTCTGGGACGGCAGTACGCTGGTGGTCGACATCACGGGCTTCAAACAGGGTCTATGGCTCGATACGGCGGGCGCGCCCGTCAGCAGGGATGGCACGCTGGTACAGCGCATCCGCAAGATTGATGGCGGCCGGGAACTGGAGATCATCACGACGGTAGAAGACCCGGTGAACTACACCAGTGCCTGGTCGTTCGCGCGCAGGATGACCTGGCGGCCGGATCGGTATCTCGCCGAGTACAACTGCGAGCAGCAGATCGCCCCTGAGGAGACCATCGTACACAGCAGTTTGCCGGGTGCTGCCAAGTGAAGCCGCAGTATGCCGTCGTGGTCCTGTCCATTGGCGCTACCTTCATTACCGCATGCTCGGCTCTGAATGTCGCGGCACAGAGTTCGCCCGCCAGTGTTGGGTCGGCGACGCGGGGCCGTGCTTTCGACGGAACCTGGCGCCTGATCGCCCCTCAGACGGCGCTGCGGCCTGATGATGCAGTTAAGCCGCCTTTTGCGGAGGCAGGCAAGAAGGCTTATGAAGAGCACTTGGCTGACGCAGCCAAGGACGATTTTGATTTCGACAAGACTATGCAACTGTGCTCTTCGCCAGGCCTTCCACGCGTAATGCTGGCTCCTGGCCGTCTCAAGATCTATGTGCGCGACGACATTGTGCTGGTGCGTTTTGAGTGGAATCGCTTATTCCGTGAAATTAACCTTGGCAAGAAGCGCCTGCCGCTGTCACCGAAAAGTCCGATCACCTTCGATCGCGGCGCTGAGGAATTGTTGATCGGGACTATGATGGGCAAAACTGACGGCCACTGGGAAGGCGAACAGCTGGTCGCCGAATCCGATGGCTTCGCCGATAAGCTGCTGGACAATCTGCTACCGAGCAGCGACGCACTCAAGCTTACCGAGCGCTGGCGCCTGATAGGCCGCGACACGTTGGAAGATCATGTGACCATCGACGATCCAACGAATTACACCCGCACGTGGAGTACAACACTGCGCTTCAGCCGCGTCGCTGATGAGCCGTTCCCCGAAGATATTTGCCTGGATCGTAGGCAGAAGAGCGATGTCATCTGGCCGCGCTGACTGTCTTGATAATGCCGAGCGAACGGTGCGGGCCCCGCGGGGCTCTCCGGCTCAACCCGTAGCACTCGCAGCTACACTTCGAAAGCGCGGGTAGGCGATAAGCGTGCTACATGCGACCGCGAATGCGGCGACCAGGCACCACAGACCTGCGGAATAGTTACCGTTGCGCGTTGCCATCCATGCGGTGAATACGGGTCCGGCGCTTGTGCCGACCGCGTAAACCGCGAAGTATGTGGAGTAAATAGCGCCAAAGTGGCGCAGGCCGAAATACCGGCTCACCAGGTAGGCAAGCACGTCGACTTCCGCGCCGGCTGCCAGCCCGACGAGCATGGCAGCGACGAACGCGCTCGGCCCGCTTACGCCCACTGCCAGCATCGCGGCACCCACTATCGGCGGCACCAGGAAGGCCTGGGCGACCCGGGGTGCGAAAAACCGGTCCATCAGCCAGCCGGTGGCGAGGCGGCCGAACACTAGAACCGACCAGATGCTGGCCTGCGCAGCGGCCGCGTATTGGGGCGTTGTGCCCTGCTTTTCGAGTAGCGGAACCATGTTGAGCATTACGCCGTAGCTGGCTGCCGCGACGAGGAAGAACGTCAACATCATGAGCCAGTAAAGTCTTCGGCCTAGAACCTGTCGCAGCGTCAGATCATTATCGGTGCATTGACTGATCGGCCGGCCACGCATTTCCGACGGCGGCGCAATAGCAGATCCTGAGGCGCGCACAGCACCGTCCACCTCAAGGCCCATAGACTCAGGGTTATCACGTAGCACCAGGATCTGTATGGGTAGGATGATCGCGGCCACAACGGCGCCCATGTACAGGAAGGCATCGCGCCAGCCGAAGTGTTGCAGGAGCCACTGCCCGAGAAGCGACCAGAACACGCCTCCCGCGCCCAGCCCCGCAAGTGCAATGCCTAGGGCCAAGCCCCGCCGCCGATTGAACCAGCGCGAAATCAGCGCCGAGAAGCCGATGGCTGTGGTACCGGTCGCCAGCAGAGCAAAAGCCGAGTAGCGGGCGTAGAACCAACGGATGTCGCCGCTGAGGTTGTGGCAGGAGGCAATCAACAGAGCCTCCAGCAAGAACGACAGCGCAATGACACGACGTGCGCCGAAGCGATCGACGATGCTACCGAGGAAGGGAGCAATCAGGATGGTACTGGTGGTGGCAAAAGTCAGCGCCAGGTAGATCTGCGGCGGGCTCCAGTGCAGATCGCGGCCAAGCGGCCCTACCAGGAGGCCGGTCGTCGTGGGCAGATACACCGAGACGCCAAAGCCGATTCCGAGCGCGGAGACGGCGGCAATGGCCCAGCCGTAGAAGAGCGGCGTTTGTGAATTGCTGGCGGGCACGGACTGCTGTGCGCCGGGTTGTTTATTGTCGACCATAGGATTCAGCGGTTCCCCTGAGCTTGGCTAATGATCTGATCACACATCCCTCTGTGCAGCCGGCGCGCAAGGATACCTAACTAGCATCTCCCGCACTCCTTCCGGAACACGCGCATGGACTGATTCTCAGGCTGGACGCGGCCGTGTGCCCCACAGCAGAACGATGCTACCCGAAGCGAGCAGCAAGCTGTAATAGGCCGGGGCAGCAAGACCGGTATGCCAGTGACTGGCAGCCGAGCCGACGATGAGCGGGCTCAAGAAGGAAGCGACGCCGCCACACGTGGTAATCACGGCAATACCGGCAGCCGCTCCTCGTCCAGCCAGATACGCTGCGGGCAAAGACCAGAAGGGCCCCGTGGCGGCGAACGTGCCCGCCGCCGCGATGCTGAGCGACAGCAGCGTCCAGGCTGGACTGGCAGCGAACAGCGCCCCGGCCCAGCCCGCTGCCCCTACCAGCCCCGACAGCGCGGCGTGCCAGCGGCGCTCCAGCCGTCGGTCGGAGCGATGGGCAACCCACTGCTGCGCGAGAAACGCGGCGGCATAGGGTATCGCTGTGAGGGCCGCTACTGACTCAGCTGTGGCGAAGCCCGCATTGCGCAGTATGGTGGGCATCCACAAGGCGATGCCAGCTGCACCGGCGATCACTGCCGATGACATGAGTGCCAGCGCATAAAACGGCGGATCGCGTAGCGCACGCATTAACGTCATCTCGCGTCCAGTGGTCCGCAGTCGAGTGCCGCTCGACTCTGCAGCCAAATCCCGCGCGATCAGAGTCTTCTGACGTTCACTTAACCAGTGGGCACTCGTCGGCGAATCGCACAGGTAGCGCAAGAGCAGGACCGCCAGCAGCACGCCCGGTAGCCCCTCGACAATGAACAGCCATTGCCAGCCCTTGAGTCCCCAGAATCCGCCCAGACTGCGCAGCAGGAACCCGGATAGAGGTCCGCCAATAATGCCAGTCAGAGGAATGGAGGAGAGAAACCAGCCTGTGAATCGTGCACGCCGCGCCGCCGGCACCCAGTGACTGAGGTAGAACAGCACCCCGGGGAAGAACCCGGCTTCGGCAACGCCGATCAGAAATCGCAACGCATAAAACGCACCGGGAGTCTTGATCCCTGCAAGGGCCGCGGAGAAGAGGCTCCACAGGAGCAGGATACGGAAGAACGTTCGTCGCGCGCCCACGCGACGCAATACCAGCATGCTGGGTACCTCGAACAGGCTATAGCCAAGGTAGAAGAGGCCACCACCGAGACCATACATCGCCTCGTCGATATGCAGATCGGCGGTGAACTGGAGCTTGGCAATCCCGATGTTGGAGCGGTCAATGTAAGCGGAGAAGTAGCAGAGAATAAGAATGGGAATCAGATGCAGAGCGACCTTTCGATAGGTTGCGTCGGATTCCATCGACGGTACTGCCGTAAAGTCGCTCACGATGAGGGATTCTAACCGCGGCGACGGCGCCGGAAAGGCGAAACCGTCCGTGGCGCGGACCAAGTGAGGCGGGTGAAAAACAGGAGGAATTGAATCGTCGTAAGAGACCTGCATACCAATCGCTTACGACAGTCCGACCTCAACGAGCCCTCATCTAAATTTGGCGAAGCCTATCGGTCCCGCACTCGGGACACATTTGAAGCCCAGCGCCGCACTTAAGCTCTGGGAAAAACAGTGACCGAGGACTTCCAACAGGCGATGCGCGCACACGGACCGGCCCGCCGTGCGACCCGTGATTGCGTAACAACTGCAAGAACACCGCCGGGCCTTTAATGCGCCGGCCCATGCCACTGCACATCGTCCGATCGGCGGCTCGCCAATACGGAGGCGAGTTGTGTGGGGGTGCTGTGCGCTGAAGTGGAGGTCGTGGCGCCCGATCCAGGCCGCCAGGAGGGCAGCCGGATCAACGATCATCCTTTGACTCATCTGCACATGCGCGATGTGTGTGGCGTGATCGGTCGCTTGCGCCGAGGTGTGATAAGTCGTGCAGCGTGACCGTCCGAGCAATTTGGAGGCGCGCATTGGCGCCAGTAGCTGATGTCCAGGTGCGCGTAGATCCCGTGTCGTTGGCTGCTCCACTGTCGCACCGACCAAAGCAGGGAGTGCTCGACTCAAGCGCGGTAGCGGTTTGTTCACTACACAGACGCCCCTCTCGCATTTGGGCCGGGCACGATTCCGGGCTGGCGCGACCGCTTTAGAACGGAGAACAACAAGGCAACGTCCAATCGAGCGCCGGTCAGACGCCGCGTATGCTCATCCAAAACGCCGATTGCCATGGGCTGGGTACGGGCGGGGTTACCGGTGTCTGCCGTGGCCGATCGGCTGGATGCCTGGTCGTATCGCGCCCGAGGGCCGGAATCGTCAGCGCCGGAGATTGAAAGCGATAAGCCACCCGTCCTGAGGAGTAATACCAGGTCCGGGATATGTCCGCACGCTGGACGGCACAACGACATATGCCTTCGGCGCCGGTCGGGAGCGGTAGCCTTTGCCAATTACAGCAGCTGGTGGTAATTCACGATGAGCGTTCACAAAATGGTCTCTGTCGCAGCTGTCCTCGGGTTACTGTCGCCAGCCCTACCTGCCGCCCCTACGCAATGGGCTGAAGCGAATGGGGTGCACCTGCGCTATGAACTGTCTGGACACGGCAAAGATACTGTAGTGCTGCTCCACGAAGTGTCGACGAGCCTAGAAAGCTGGGATTTCGTCGTTCCCGAGCTGGAGCGGACACATCGTGTGTTGCGCTATGACCTCAGGGGCTTTGGCCTGTCTGAGCGCACTCACGGCATGCTGAGCATGGATGACGAGATGGAGGATCTTCGGGCGCTGCTCGCTGCCCTCGGCATTCACGACAGGGTTACACTCGTCGGCGGCGCCATTGGCGGCGCCATCGCGTTGGACTTTGCAGCGGTTCATCCCGAGTTGGTGAACGGCGTGGCGGCCATTAGTCCGGCGGCGTACCTGAAGCGCGGTGGGCTCAGTGGCAACGTTAGCAGCGGGGCGGCCATGCCCGCCGCTCCGCCAACGGCGAGCGGGGCGTCACCCACGAGCTCGCCGTTGGAGGCGGCCTATCCGCTAGCACTACAACAGGCCCATCCAGATCGCATCGCACGCTTTCGGGCTATTCAGGCGGCTGCCGATCAGACCAGCTCCGCGGCGACCATCCCGGCTGCATATAATGTGGCCTTTGCGGACGTGCTGCCGAAGATTGAGTGCCCCGCTTTGATTGTTGCGACCTCGCAGTGGATTCGGCCGGTCGCCTCCTTCAAGGAACTTGCAGACGCCATTCCACACAGCGAGTTTGTGGTGATCGACACCGGGCATTTCGCTGCCATGGAGTCCCCGGAACTGGTGATACCAGTCCTTAAGCAGTTCCTAGACAAGCTGGAGGCCCGAAAGCACTAGGTGAATGCGGGGTAGTGTGAGAGCGTGCACAGAGCGCAAATTAGACGAGCAGGATCTCCAGGGTCACCTACCTCTAGAGGCCGCACTTTCAGTTTGGATAGCAAGTACCCCCATCCAAGGCGTATCCCCAAGCCCCGCGGTGATCCGCGCGGCAGCGTCTCGGACCTGACTCGTATAGGCCGGCCCGTCGCCGGTCTTTTTATTCGTGGTCATTGGAATGAGTGTCCAAGACAACCCCAATCATGATGACATTATCCTGGTCGTGGTTCGACGATGAACGCGACACTTTGGACCCCTGAGGCGCGCGTCGACTTCCGTTTGGGCACGATGGCGGCGCCAAGGATCTGCGCGCACACGGCAGGTGCGCGGTGTCCTGAACCTGTGCTTTTCGTGACGGTGGCAGAGCGCTCTATACAGTGGCTGCGAAAGGTGGTCCTGCTGAAGTGCCGAAGCCTTATCGTTCAGTACCGCTTTATCCACCCATCGGACGGAACCCCAGTCATGGCGCGGTCGGAGTTTATTTTCACCGCGCCAGCGCGTGTGAGCGTCTACGTCGCATAGGCGAGTTGGCGCTTCAGCTCTTTCTTACCGGTCTGGCCGCTGCAAGGGAGTGGGGACTATCATGAAACTTCACTGGTCGCCGCGGTCCCCATTTGTGCGCAAGGTAATGATCTTCGTGCACGAAACTGATCTCGTGGACCGTGTCGAGAAGATTCGTTCAGTCACCAACATGTTACGGCCGAATCTGGACCTCATGCAGTGGAACCCATGGAGCAAGATTCCGACGTTAGTGACCGATGAGGGTCGTGTGCTGTTCGACTCGGATGTCATCTGCGAATACCTCGATGAGCAACACCGCGGCCGCAAGCTCCTGCCAGTGGACACGGAGCTGCGCTGGCCGGCGCTGCGCTGGCGAGCCTTCGGCGGCGAGATGCTTGATGTTCTGATCTTGTGGCGCAATGAGCGCGAACGGCCGCCGGAGCGACAGCTTCCTCAGCTGATCGAAGCCTTCTCGCTTAAACTGTCTACCGGGCTTGCGTTCCTTGAGCGCGAGGCTGAGGAGCTCATGGCCGCTCCTTTTAGTGTGGGGCACATCGCGATCGGCTGCGCGCTGGGCTACCTGGAGTGGCGTTTCGCCGATCACGTGTGGCGCACGGCGCATCCGCGGCTCGCCGGATGGTACAACGGCTTTAAGCAGAGACCTTCTGTGATCGCAACGGAACCCATTGACGACTCGCCTCGCCGCAACGCTGCGGGGAAAAGGACAAACTGATGGCTGGTCCGTTGTCGCATGTCCGGGTCCTTGATCTAAGCCGTATTATGGCCGGACCCTGGTCGACCCAGATCCTCGCGGATCTCGGTGCGGATGTCATTAAGGTTGAACGACCTGGCGTCGGGGACGATACGCGTTCGTGGGGGCCGCCATATCTCAAGGACAGCGGGGGGTCTGATACCAAGGAAGCGGGCTATTACCTCGCCGTCAATCGGGGCAAGCGTTCGATCACCGTGAGTCTCGACAAGCCAGAAGGCCAGAACATCATTCGACAGCTGGCGGCCCGCAGCGACATTTTGCTGGAGAATTACAAGGTGGGGACTCTGGCTCGCTTTGGCCTGGATTACGAGAGCCTCAAAGTCGCCAACCCGCGGCTGATCTACTGCTCAATCACTGGCTACGGCCAGACCGGACCAAAGCGTGAACTTGCAGCATATGACTTTGCCATTCAGGGCATGGGTGGGCTGATGAGCGTCACCGGGGAGCGGGACGATCGGCCGGGCGGCGGGCCGCAGAAAGTCGGGATCCCAATCGTCGATCTGACCACGGGAATGTATGCCACGGTGGCCGTGCTTGCCGCTCTGGCGTCACGGCACGAAACCGGACGGGGAGATTACATCGACGTAGGTATGCTCGATGTGCAGGCGGCGATGTTGTGCAACCAGGCAATGAACTATTTCACCGGCGGCCAGGTCCCGCGCCGGCACGGCAATGCGCACCCGAACATCCAGCCCCAGGACGTGTATGCCTGTCGAGACGGTGCGATGGTGCTCGCCTGCGGCAATGACCGCCAGTTCCAAGAGATCAGCCACATCATTGGCCGACCGGAACTTGCTCAGGACCCGCGCTACTCGACCAATTCGGCTCGGGTGCGCAATCTGGGTACACTCGCGCCCATCCTCCAAGAGTGCTTTGGCCACGAGGATCGCGCGTACTGGGTGGCCGCGCTAGAGGCTGCCGGCGTCCCCTGCGGACCCATCAACACGGTCGCTGAAGTCTTCGAGGATCCGCAGGTGCGGTTCCGTCAGATGCGTATCAAGCTGAGTCATCCACTCGCCGTTAACATACCGCTGGTAGGCTCGCCTATGGTGTTCACGGAGGAGCCTTTGACCCTGGAGCGCGCGCCACCGCTGCTCGGACAACACACTGATGAGATTTTGCAGGAACTCGGGTTGGATGCCACCGCCATTGCTCAACTTCGCCGCGATCAGGTGATCTGAGCGTTCGGGATGGAAGAAACCCAAAAGACGCATGCGCCCTTCCCGCCGGATATGAGCCCGGCGAACCTTTTGAGCACGCCAGCTCGCGCACTCCATGTTGTGCGTCATCGGCGTGGCGGGCCATGTGCTGTCAAGACCGGTCCAGCACGCGGACGCAGGACATAAGAACGCTTGCCGGCGGCGAATGAGTCATTGAGAGTTAGGAGAGCGCCATCCTAGGTCGGTTCGCTGCATGGCACGCCGGCGGATTTCTGGGCGGCCAGGCACTTAAGGCGAACGCTTAATCGTTTCTAGGAGACACCAATGTTCAGATATCTCGTGAGTTCGTCACGGGCCGTGAGTCTTGCATTGGCCCTAATAGGCGCGAGCGCTGCTCAGGCGCACCATTCCGCCGCAGGCGTCGATCAAAATAAGACCATTACCGTCTCCGGAACACTCAAGGATTTTGATTTCAGTGCTCCGCATAGCCAGATCATCGTTGTCAGCCAGGATGACACTGGTGCCATGGTTGAGACGCGGGTATCCACTGTGGCTCCGAATGCGCTGGTGAAGCAGGGCTTCAAAGCGAAGGACTTTGTCGTCGGCGATAAAGTGGAGATGAGCTACCATCCGAACCTTAATGGAGCTGGCGGCCTAATGGTGACGCTTAAGCTGGGTGATGGCCGAGTAGTGAAGGGAAGTCTCTATTGATGAGCCCGGCGCCGTCCCAAGCGCCACGCTCGTTTGACCACATCCGCGCGAATTAGAAGAGCACGTCCATGAGAACTCCATCTGCCGTTGGCGCATTAATGCTGCTTGCTTTGCTGGCCAGCCACGGGCTTACTGCGGCAGACAAGGGTATTGAAGGAACCTGGAGGATCAGTACTCCGCAATCGGTACTTCGTCCCGTAGATAACGCACCGCTGCCGTTGACCGACAAGGGCAGAAAGCTCTACGAGGCGAATCGCGATGCGCAAACGCGTGAGGACTATGAGGCCTATGACATGACGATGTCGCGCTGCGCATCGCCGGGTCCGCCGCGTCTGATGCTTACTCCCGAGCGTTTCAAGATCTTTGTGCGCGATGATGTTATCTCCATCATGTTTGAGTGGAACCGCTTACTGCGCCAGATTGACCTGCACGGGCATCCTGTCGACCCAGATTTTGGTAACGTGGCCGGCCTATCCTGGGGACACTGGGAGGGCAACGTACTGGTGGTCGAGTCGCGCGGATTCAGCCACAAGCGCCTGCTCGATAGTGTGCTGCCGAATAGTGAGGACCTAAAGCTCACGGAACATTTCCGCTTGCGGGGACGTGAGGTACTCGAGGATCGAATCACTATTGACGATCCACAGATCTTTACCAAACCGTGGGACACCATCGTAACCTATGGGCGCCAAATCGACGCCGTGTTTCCTGAGGATGTTTGTCTCAGTCGCAAGGCGGCCGGGAATCCGCCACTGCCGTTCTAGTGAACACGGCAATGCTTGGGCGCCAGATAAAATACCTATTGCTTAGTGTGCCGAGTCACGTCATGGCAGCCCGCCCGGCAGTTGGATTGGTTCATGGAGGTTTGATATGCGGGTCAAGTTAACACCGGCCGCCGCGCATCTAATCTGCGTAGTGTGGGTTCTGAGCGGTGTCCTCGCCTGGCAGAGCCGGGCAATGGCACAGGAAGTTGGCGTGCGACCGGCCAACCAGCCCGGTGATACTCAGGATACGGAAGGCTACGCAGGTTTTGTCAGGCGTGCGATGCCTCCGTTGCCGGAGGATGCACCGAAGCCATCGCCCGATCCGCGCGACCTTGAAGGCACTTGGTTTCATCGCGACCTGCTCGAGAAATATGTCAGCAAGAATATGTATGGAGGGCCGACCCCGATCAATGAGGACGGCAAGAAGGTTCTTGATCACCGCATAACGTCACTCAAGAATGGCAAGCCGATCGCGAGCGCTTCAACGCGCTGCATTCCACCGGGACATCCCTGGCAGCTCGACCTCAACATGCCGTTTACGATTCTTTACGATAAAAATGCCATCTACTTTCTCTTCGAGGAATTCCACGGCGTGTGGAAAATCCGAATGAATCAGCCGCATCAGCCGCCAAGCGTACTACGGGAATATATGGGTGACTCGGTGGGCCACTGGGACGGTACTACCCTGGTCGTCGATACGGTGAACTTCAAAGAGCCAATGTGGGTAGATATCGCCGGTGAACCGCTCAGTACGAATGCACATTTGATTCACCGCATCCGCAAGGTCGAGGACGGGGGTCCAGCACTCGAGATCATCACGACGGTCGATGATCCCCAGTACTACACGACCCGCTGGTCAATGGTGCGCTCATTCGCCTGGCGACCAGACAAAGCCATCTTTGCCGAATACAACTGCGAAGAGCAAGTGGGAGCTCCGGACAGCATTGCGAGCTACGGGGTGGTCGATGAGCACTAAGCCGGGCGCACGGCCGTGCCGACGCTCGGCTGCGAGAGGCTGCATGTCAGGCGGTAGAATCACCGCTTCTGCTGATTAAGAGGAAATGAGCGTAGGCCGCAAGGGCTGGAGTGAAGT
>JBEKOK010000045.1:0-16021 GCA_049521875.1 Steroidobacteraceae bacterium | reverse complement strand
ACCGCATTCAGTAGCCGCGCTGCAGGTCGACCACCGACACCATGGGCTCCCCGGCGACGTAGCGACGCAGATTCTCCATGAGTACGGCGTTGCGCAGCCTGACCGTCGCCTCGGATTCGCCCGAGATGTGCGGGGTAATGAGCACGTTGGGCAGACGCCATAGCTCGCTCGAGGCAGGAAGCGGTTCCGGGTCGGTTACATCCAGCCCGGCACCGGCGATGCGCCTGCCCTTGATCGCGGCAATCAGATCAGCCGCCACGACGCTTCCACCACGGCCAACGTTTATAAAATAGGCCGTGGGCTTCATCAGTGCGAACAGATCCTTGTTGAATATGCCCTGGGTCTTCGGCGTCAGCGGCGTGCAGTTGACGATGAAATCGGCATCGGCCGCGAGCTTTGGAAGTTCCTCGGGCGTGCCGACGTAACTGACATAGTCCGGCGCGCCCCCATTACTGGCGCGGGTCGCCACCACGTGCATGCCAAAAGCGGAGGCACGGCGCGCCACTTCGGTCCCGATGCCACCCAGCCCTACAACAAGCAGTGTTTCATCCTTGAGATCAGCGATCTGGGGAGTCGAATCCGAATCCAGTGCCCAGTGATGATGCTGCTGCAGCCGGTAGTAATAATCCAGGTGACGATTCAGCATCAACATCAGGCCCATCACATGTTCGGCCATGCTGGAGGCCGCCGCCCGCTGCAGGTTGGTCACAAGCAGCTGTCGCTGCTGAATCACGGGCTGATTCAGGCAGTATTCGACGCCGGCAGCCATCCACTGAATCCACTGCAGGCGCGTAGCGGCTTGAATCAACCTTGCGTCGCAGACGCCAATCGCCGCATCCGCATCGGCCACTGCGGCCAGCGGCGTGTGCGCGTCCACTTCCAGAAAATGCACCAAGGGAGCGATCTGGCGCAATGCCGGCAACTGATCATGCAATTCGCGAGCAATCAGAATCAGCTGTGGCGCTCGCCACCCCTGGCGGCCGCGGACCGGATCCGGGGCAACACGCAGCGTCAGATCACCGATCTGAACAGCGTCGTTTTGCAAGCCGAGGGGTGTACCAGCACCGCTGGATTCGGCGCCAAGTACTCGGGCAGAGATCAGTGCGGAACAGAGGCCTAACAGGAGCACAAATTCGGCCGAGATGGAGCGTTTCATGAGACTTGCAGGCGCCTCCGCGGATCAGTCGATAGCAGGTGAGGGGCAACGCTCAACCCACGGTTGTCAGGTGGCGGCAGACCAGCGCTGACACACGCGCCCTCGAACTGCCAAGTTGCCAAGTGCGTCCCTCGATGAGCGCATCGGACTTTCGGCGCTCGGCCAAATTCATATGGCATTGCAGTATGTCACCATTTTTGCCATACGAAAGTCGTAGACGCCGGTCCCTGCCAAATACTGCCGACCGCGCCGGGGAAGCCGGATCTGAGCTGCGCGCCGTGCTAATCTTCGCTCACATTCAACTGGGGAGCACATCCAGTATGTTCAAAGCATTCTCTGAACTCACGAGCCAGCAGCGCCGGGCTTTCTTTGCTTCGCTCTCCGGCTGGTCTCTGGATGCCTTCGACTTTTTCATTTATACGATCTGTATAACGTCAATAAGCAAGGAGTTTCACGCCACTGTAACGGCCGTTGCGGAGGGCGTATTTCTCACGCTGGCGTTTCGACCTGTCGGTGCGCTGCTTTTCGGCTGGCTGGCCGAAAAATTTGGCAGGCGCCCCATTCTGATGCTCAATATCCTGAGCTATTCACTGGTTGAGCTGGCAAGCGCCTTCGCACCCAGTCTCGCCACGCTGCTGGTGTTGCGCGCGGTCTTTGGCCTCGCCATGGGTGGGGAATGGGGAGTCGGCGCGGCGCTGGCGTTGGAAACACTGCCGGCAAAACGTCGCGGCTTTTTCTCGGGCATGCTGCAGGAAGGCTATGCGATTGGATATTTGCTGGCCTCCTTGGTGGCTTTCTTCGCCCTCGACCGTGTGGGCTGGCGCGGCATGTTCATTATCGGCGCAGCGCCGGCACTCCTAGTCATTTTTATCCGCATGGGCGTTCATGAGTCCCCGGCGTGGCTGGCGGGAGCTGCGCCGAAGCGTGCATCGGCGGCTTCAATCTGGAATGCGGCAATAAAGAATCTACCCACGCTTATCTTTCTGGTCGTACTGATGGCGTGCTTTAACGCGCTCTCGCACGGCACCCAGGACCTGTATCCAGCCTTTCTGGAAAAACAGCATGGTTTCTCAAACAGTGTAAGACAGCCCATTCTGATAACGATGAACTTCGGCGCGCTGCTTGGCGGAATATTATTTGGCTCGCTGTCAGAGCGCTTGGGGCGTAAGCGGGCGATTATGCTTGCGGCGGCTCTGGCAATCCCGATGATCTACCTGTGGGCTTTCTCGACCACCGCAGTGATGTTCGCTATTGGCGCATTCCTGATGCAGTTTATGGTTCAAGGTGCCTGGGGCGTTGTACCCGCGCATCTGAATGAACTCTCGCCCCCGGCGGTGCGTGCAATCCTTCCGGGTTTGGCCTATCAGCTCGGCAATTTGGCCGTGTCCAAGCTCAGCGTAGTGCAGTCTGCCTTTGCGGACAGACACGAGGGTAACCTTGGCCTGGCGCTTGCTATAACTGTGTCGATTGTCGCTGTCGTGCTGTTTATCTGCACGGCGTTTGGCCCAGAAGCGCGCGGCGCCGACTTGAAGGTTTCTGGATAGACCGCGAGGACAGGCGACCAGCACCGGCGCGGGACTCTCGCCGCCCTACTTCAGGCCTTCAGTCGCGGCGCAGCGGTGGCCCCAATGTCCGCGAGGTACCACTCGACGAAGCGATTCGCATACTCCTCTTGCAGCGAGTATGGCCCGGGTTCATAGAAGTGCGAGTTCACGCCTTCCTGATTGCGTTCAATAATCTGCTTATCCTCGACGCTTGTGACCTGCCAGAGCCAGGTCAGGCGCTCCACCGAGTAGTCGCGGCCTTCGACGGCATGGCCGTCAACCAGCCAGAGTACTTCCATCTCGGTGCGATCAACCGAGCGCGGAATGAAGCGATACATCAGGCCATGGTCCGGATAGGCGAGAAAATCACTGAGCGGGCCAATATCAAAATAGGTTGAACACCCATCGTAGGCAGGGAATTGTCCCATCAGCGGGGCGAGCGGCAGTCCATCTGGCGAGGCCGTGGCATGGCCCGCAAAAAGAGCGCTGCGCATCACCGCTGCCGATTCCTGTCCCGCTCGTGCGCGCAATCCATAGCCGTCCACGTCGGCGATGTGAATGCCCAGTGACTCGCTGCGCGCGCGCGCAGTGCCTTCGAGAGCGGCGCTCTGCGACCGCGGTCGCGAGTAAACATGGCGCCGCGCGAATTCCGGGTGCGAGGGCTGGCAGTGGTAGCACTCCATATAATTTTCAACAGCAAGCTTCCAGTTCGCGTGGATCTCGAATGAAGCCCGGTGCGCCACCTTGGCCTGCGCCCAGCCATGCGTGCCTGCGCTGGCGGCCAGCGCTGCGGCGACGTCATCCAGTGCCGGCGGATCCACGGCAAAACTGACGAAGATGAGCCCTTCGAGCACGCTCACCGACAGGCGCCTGAGTCCGGCTTCTTCGCGCTTGAACGACGCTGGCATCTCGCGGGCGGCGCGCAAATGTCCGTCCAGGCCGTAGGACCACGCGTGATAGGGACAGGTGAATCCCCCGCCTGTGGCGTTGCCCGCGCGCGCGATGCACACCCGCGAACCCCGGTGGCGACACACGTTCAGCAGTGCCTGGACCGCACCGTCGCGATCGCGGCACAGGATCACCGACTCAGCGCCCAGATCGACGAGAAAAAAGTCTCCTGCCTGTGGAATGCTGCTGATATGCCCGGCGCAGAACCAGCGACGCAGCAGCACGAATTGCAGATCGCGCTCGAAGATCTCGGGATCGGTATAAAACGCGCGCGGCAGGGCATAGCCTGGCTTCAATTCAGAGCACGCCGACCGCAGGTACAAGTCCGACTCGCCGTGCGATTCCGAAGGACCGCGGTAGCCACCCCTGTTCGTGCTCATTGCCTACCCGCCTCCGGCGCTATATGACCGTTCAAGAATCGGCCAGAGTCTGCCGCAAGCTTCAGAAGGTCGCAACGACGCCGTCGGCGAGCATTCCGACATAATATATCCTTTATTAAACAGCTAGTTACATGCGAACTGCCATAGCATTGGAAGCGCTCGCTTGTGCCTGTCGAGGTCCCAAGGTCGACTTCAGGGATCGATAGCCCTATATGTTCGTATAGCGCGCTGCCGGCACCGCGATCACGGATCCTGTTCGGAGTACGAGCCGGGACGTCGCGGCGAGCTCGATCTCCGGGTTCGGCCTCTTTCGCCTTGTGGGAGCCTCTCCTTTTAATAGCAGGCCGGTCCGCATCCCTATCCTGGAACGTCGGGCCGAGAGCCGGGTCTGGCCTTTTGCCTTTTTGGCGTTCATCGACAGGCCGTGACCGGCGCGCGCCCGGTGATGTCATAAGTCCCAAAATTGCGCAGAACTTCCATGTTTTTTTGTCAGCATCCACGGTGCTGTGTCAAACTCCGCGCCCACTGATCGGCCGACCCGTCGACCGGTCAAGCTGGCGCCAGATAACTCACTGATTTTAATGGGAGTTAGACGGCGCCACTGTTTTATTGGCCGATCCACTTTCATCAGACTCGACACCGTAACGGAACTCTAAACATGGCCCGCACGATTCCCCTATCCGATATCCGCAACATCGGCATCATCGCCCACGTCGACGCCGGCAAAACGACGACGACGGAGCGCATCCTTTATTACACCGGGCGCAAGCACACGATCATCGATATCCACGATACGAAGGATCTGAAGACTTCGACCACGACCGACTACCTGGAGCAGGAGCAGAAACGCGGTATCACGATCCAGAGCGCCGCGGTCTCGGCCTTCTGGCGCGACAAGAAAATCAACCTCATTGACACTCCGGGCCACGTCGATTTCACGATCGAGGTCAACCGTTCCCTGCGCGTGCTGGATGGTGCCGTGGTGGTATTTGACGGTGTAGCAGGCGTCGAGCCGCAGTCAGAGACCAACTGGCGCCTGGCGGACAACTACGACGTGCCGCGCCTGTGCTACGTCAACAAGATGGATCGCAGCGGCGCCAATTTCGTGCGCTGCGTCGACATGATCAAAAAGCGCCTGGGCGCCCGTCCGCTGCCAGTGCAGATTCCGATCGGCTCCGAGGACAATTTCAAGGGCATGGTCGATCTGGTGACGATGAAAGCGCTGGTATGGGATTCGGATGACAAGGATGCCGAGTGGCAGGAACTGGATGTCACGCCCGATCTGGCCGAACGCCTGCACATCACAGTGCCCAGTGACCGGCAGCTGCTGGACAAAGTACCGCAGTATCGTACCGAGCTGGTCGATACCTGCCTCGAAATGGACGATGTGGCGCTGGAAGCGCACCTGACCGATGGCTCCATGCCCTCGGCGGAGACGCTGCGCGCGTGCCTGCGCAAGGGCACCCTGACCTCTGCATTCACGCCCGTGCTGTGCGGATCCTCGTACAAGAACAAGGGTGTGCAGCAGGTCCTCGACGCGGTCGTCGATTATCTGCCGGCCCCGACGGATGTGGCCTCGATCAAAACCGTGGATGCAGACGGCGACCCGATTGGCGAGCGCATCTGCTCGGATGATGAGCCGTTTTCGGCGCTGGCCTTCAAAGTCATCAACGATGTCTACGGCGCACTGACGTTCATCCGCGTTTACTCCGGGGTACTGGTCAAAGGCGCCTCGGTGCTCAATACGACTCGCGGCAAGCGCGAAAAGATCGGCCGCATGGTCGAGATGTTCGCGAAGGACTCCAATCCCGTTGAAGAAGCTCGCGCCGGCGACATCGTGGCACTCGTTTCGCTGGCTGATACCGAAACCGGCGACACGCTGAGCGACTCGGCCAACCCGGTGGTGCTCGAGCGCATGCGCTTTCCTGAGCCGGTCATCAGCGTATCGGTGAAGGCCAAGCTAAAGGGTGAGCAGGAGAAGTTCAGCGCGGCACTGGGCAAGATGGTGCGCGCCGATCCCTCGCTGCACCTTGAAACCGATCCGGAGACCAACCAGACCATTCTGCGTGGCATGGGTGAGTTGCATCTGGAAGTCACGCTCGACCGCATGCGCACGGAGTTTAGCGTCGAGGGCATCATGGGCGAGCCGCAGGTCGCCTATCGCGAGACGCTGACCAAGAAGATCGAAGAGCACTACACACACAAGAAGCAAACTGGCGGCTCGGGCCAGTTCGCCGAAGTGTGGATCATCTTCGAGCCGCTGCCGCGCGGCACGGGCTTTGAGTTCGTCGACGACACGACCGGCGGTTCAGTCCCGCGCGAGTTTGTGCCTGCCGTAGAGAAGGGTCTGAAGATCCAGAAGGAAGATGGCGTTCTGTGCCATTACCCTACGGTGGACTTTCGCGCGACACTTACGGATGGCAGTTATCACGACGTCGACTCGAACGCTCTGACCTTCGAAATCGCCGCCAAGGCCTGCTTCCGCGAGGCGATCCGCAAAGCCGCGCCGATCCTGCTCGAGCCGGTGATGCGAGTCGAGACGGTGACCCCGGGTGACTACCTGGGCGATGTGATCGGCGATCTGAATCGCCGCCGCGGATCTATCGAGGAGCAGCTAGAGCGCGGCACCAACGTGGCTGTTGTGGCCAAGGTGCCCCTGTCAGAGATGTTTGGCTACATCGGGCATCTGCGCGGCATGACCAGCGGCAGGGCCTCGTACACGATGGAGTTCTCACACTACGACCCGGTGCCCCGTTCGGTGGCCGATGAGGTTATCGCACAGGCTGGAAAGGCCGTTGCTGCGGGCTAGGGCCCGGAGCGAGCCGCATCAACAGGCGCCGACCCTCGCGCAATCAAGGGCAGGGTCGGCGCGATTCTGACCGGGTAGGCGCCGCCGCGGGTGTAGCTGATTCCTGCATTCGCCATCGCTTATCGGGCAGGTGGTGCGGCCCATCGCTCTATCAGTGGCCGATAGTAGTCAAAATCCGGCGTGCGTAATCCCTGCACCTTGCCCTGATCGTCACATCGACGCACCAGCAGCGCCTCGCGCCAGTAGGGCTCGGCCTCGAATGCTGCCGTCTCGCTGCGCGACATCGGTCCACCCTGGAGCTTCAGCGTGATGACCGAAGCCGGACTCAGCGCCTTGGCATACGAAGGTTCCGTTGCGCACAGGTAGCGTTTTGCAGGGACGTGCAGGCGCACCGGTTCCGACACCTCGGGTCCGAAGCGGCGTGCCAGCCAGCGACTGCCGCTGATTTCGTGCTGCGCATCGCTGTGCCACTCACCGATGTCATCAGGCGCGGCCTCGATCAGGTGACCGATGTCATGCAGCAGCGCAGCCAGCACCAGCGCTTCGGACGCGCCGGCGGCTTCAGCAAAGTAGGCTGACTGGAGCGCGTGTTCATTCACGCTCACGGGTTCGCCCAGGTATGCGCCCGCACCCTGCTCCGCGTAGATCGTCAGAATTTCTTCGGCGATCATGAGCGCCCTTCCTGGCGCACTTGCTGCTTCAACAGCGCGGCGCTGCTGTAGACGCTGTCGCGCGTCAGATAGCAGCCGCGCAGGTGGCGCGGATGGTTGGCCGAAATGAACGCTTTGCGACCGTGCAGAATGCGCTGATTGTCAAAGAGCACGAGCTCGCCCTCTCTCATCGCCGTGACCGCCTGGAATCTTGGCTCACGTAGCAATTTGGCAAGACTCCGGTAGGCGGCATAGAAGGCCGAACACTCGCGTGCCGGCAGGCGCACCGGGGCAATCGAGCGGTTGTTGTAATGCACGGCCAAAACGACACCATCACAGCTCAGCTGAATCAGCGGCCGCTCGGCATAGAGATCGGCCGTCCTGGAACGATAGTGAAATGGCACCGGGGTCTGCGTCAGTATTGCAAAGCTCTCGGGCGCGGTTTGACGTAGGTGTTCGGCCAGCGCAAAACCATCGGCGAAGAGACTCTCGCCGCCTTCTGGTGCTGCGATGAGCGTGTGCAGGGCCTGAAATCCCGGGACCGGCTCACGGTAGGGATTGTCCGTATGCAGGCCCAGGCCGAGATCGGTGTACGCCAGGTTCTCCGGCTGCGGCACCGCGCGCACGTCAAATACCTGGCCGTAGTTGGTTTCGGCCACGCGTCCTATAAGTCCCATGGCATCCAGGATTCCATTCTCAAGCGGCGGGACATCGCTCATGAATGCGATGCCATCTTCCAACAGGCGCTGCAACCAGTTGAGGCGCTCCTGGGCATCCGACTGGATGATTGATAACGAGCGCCACGCAAAATCAACGCGCGCATTGAGTGCTGCACCGTCGAACCAGGCTCGAGCAGTCGGTCCCCGGCTCTCCGCGCTGGCGTCCCGGTGCTCCCGGAGCCACGCAATCGAGAACTTCGAATGGCGCTCCTCTTCGTGCCAAAGGATGCTGACTTCTGATTCCCGCAGCGTCGCGTTTCGAATGCGCGGCTCTGGAGGCAAATCGGCGACGTCGATCAGTCGTTGGCGATTATGCCTGTCGCGGTCCTCGGGCAAATTGTCTCGTAGCCAAACGCTCGCGAACTGGCTTGCGGATCCGTCAACCCACTCAACCGTAAGGAGTTCGGGGCTGGCAGTGATCTTGGTCACGGCGCTGCTCGCGTGTTTCATTGCCTGCCAAGACTACAAAATCTCGCGCCCTTCTGCCTTCCTGGCGCTTCCTGAACCGTAGGAGGCAAGCACTTGCAGTGCGGGCAACATCAGGCCGCGTTAGCCGCATCAGTCAGCGGCTGTAACTGCAACGGTTTGCCATTGACTCGCCGAGCCGAAAGCCGCCCGGCGGCAGCCCCGTCGCACAGGATGAATAGTCGCGGCCGGTGTTGTGGAATCGCAACAAATGTGCGGCGGACAGCATAATCAGGCTACGACCTTAGTCGATAAAACACTCAGAATTGTGACAGTTAATACTAAAGGCGTATGTCGGCCCGCGGCCCAGCGGCTCACGATCTGCCGGCATTTTCGGGGGATAGGACCACAAACCTGACGTATCCGCACCGTGGGTGGTGCGGGGCCAGAAAAAAGCGCATGCGGGGGCGATCTTCGGCAACTTGGCACTCGTGTGGTGCCGCGGCAAATCAATGCGGCAGGT
Source organism: Steroidobacteraceae bacterium (assembly GCA_049521875.1). Classification (GTDB taxonomy): domain Bacteria; phylum Pseudomonadota; class Gammaproteobacteria; order Steroidobacterales; family Steroidobacteraceae; genus FEN-1191. Next base: position 6,887 of record JBEKOK010000045.1, on the reverse strand, counting down.
GCATGGAAGTGCCGGCGGCCGTCTGTGAATGAAATCAGGGGTGGGTGCCATGCGCAGGCCCGTGCTGGCGCATCAATCCGCGGTCAGGCGTCGCTTCATTTATAGGCAACAAGCAAGCATGTTTCTGATCACTGCAGCGAATCCGCGACGCGTTTGCGCCTCGAGCCGGCATCGGCGGCTCCTTCAGATTGGCACGCGATAATAATTTTTACGGAGTGAGACAATATGAACAGATCCAGTTGTTTGACCGGGGCGGCAATAGGTCTGGCGATGGTGTGCGCCACCGCGCAGGCACAGGTGAAGGATCCGATTCCAGACAGCCTGTCACTTGGCGGCGTCACCATCTACGGAACCGTCGATGTCGGCTACGCCTATCAAAGTAGCGGTGTTCCCTTAAGCAGCACGTTGCCTGGCGGCCTTGAGTACCAGGCATTCACTACCACCCGCAACTTCGCAGGCTCGGTATCGAGTGCAGCGGAAAGCGGCCTCGAGCAATCCAAGATCGGAATCCGGGTGAATGAGCCGATTGCGGACGACTGGACCCTCATTGCGCAGGCCGAAACTGGATTTAATCCCCTTTCCGGGCATCTGACGGACGCCTGCGCGAGTCTTGCGCAGAACGGACCCGTCCCCCAAGGGGAGCAGACCGCAAACGCTGACAGCAGCCGCTGCGGCCAGGCTTTCAATTCGGTCCTGATGGGCGGAGTCAGCAACAAAATGCTGGGTACTCTGACCATCGGCCGCCAGAACGCGCTGGAGCTGACCACCCTCGCTGGCTACGACCCGCAGGGGCTCTCATACGCGTTCTCGTTCCTCGGTTACTCGGGCTTCAACGGCGGCGCCGGCAGCACTGAAGGCGCACGCTGGGACAACTCATTCAAGTACACATATGCCTCCGGACCGGTGCACTTCAGCGTGATGTACACCGGTGGCGGCTATGACACTGGAACACTCGGCAGCGCCGTCGGCGCCAACCTTGGCGGCACGTTCGGTGGCCTGTCCCTTGATGCCGTTTATCAGAATGAAAACAGCGTCGTTAATCTGAGAAGCTCCTTCGACGATGCCGGCATTAACCCGCTACCGTCGCCTGGCCTCGCGGCGTACATATCTGATGACACCTCCTACAACCTGATGGGCAAGTACACCTTTGACATTGCCAACGGCGGACCCGCGGCGTCGGCTGACAAGCTCACGGTCTACGCAGGCTATACCCATATGACGAAGGCGCATGGGCCGTATACGACCGGTGAAGCCCAGGGTGGATATCCGATATCTGTCGGTATAGCGATTGAGAATTCCGCGGTCTACAACATGGAGTGGGTGGGCGCGAAATACGCGATGCACACGGGTTGGAGCTTTACCGGCGCCCTGTATCACGTCAGCCAGAACAGCTGGACAATCGGCACAACGGCAACACCCCCCACCACCGGCATCGACTGCGCTGACGCGGGATTGCTGTGCGCGGGTGACTTCTACGAAGCCTCAGCCGTCGCCGACTACGCCTTTAACAAGCACTACGATGCGTATTTTGGTCTTAACTACTCAGAAGTTACTGACGGATTGGCCTGGGGCTTTCCAGGCACCACGGTCGGTACGTCGGGTAGTCAGTCGCAGACGACAGGCATGGTCGGCTTCCGCGTGAGGTTCTGATCTCGCAGCGCACGATCTTTGATTGGCGATGAAACGACGAGCCGCCCGAAAACCGGGCGGCTCCGTCGTTTCGGGGGCAATAAAGCCAAGCCTCCACCTTGAAACCCTGCCTGACCGCAGTTGCGAGCCCTCTACTTGCACCGCCAAAGGCGCATCGTAACCCGATCTTGCTGGGTCCAGCAGTGCCCCCACCGATGATCGGCCTCGCTTGCAGCGAGTCCCGATCACAGGTAACGCGGGTGACGCCTGCCTATCCCGAGATGTCGTAGCGATCCAGATTCATGACTTTGCTCCACGCAGCAACGAAGTCCTTGACGAACTTTTCCTGCGCGTCTGCGCTGCCGTAGACCTCGGCGAGAGCTCGAAGCTGTGAATTCGAGCCGATGACGAGATCGACGCGCGAGCCAGTCCACTCGACCTTGCCCGTCCTGGCATCGCGGGCTTCGAATTCACCCCTGGCTTCCGACCTCGCCTTCCATGACGTGCGCATATCCAGGAGATTAACAAAGAAGTCATTCGTCAGCGTCTCCGGCTTTTGCGTAAACACCCCGTGCCTGCTCTTGCCTACGTTGATATCGAGCACTCGCAGGCCACCGAGCAGCACGGTCATTTCCGGCGCGGTCAACGTCAGCAGCTGCGCCTTGTCCAGCAGCATCTCCTCGGGGGATGTCGGCATGCTCGCGCTGGTGTAGTTGCGGAAGCCGTCCGCGACCGGCTCAAGTACCGCGAAAGACTCAATGTCTGTCTGCTCCTGCGAGGCATCCGTACGCCCCGGAGTGAACGGCACCGTGACCGCGTGGCCAGCCCTTCTCGCCGCCTCTTCGACAGCGGCGCAGCCGCCGAGCACGATCAAATCTGCGAGGGAGATCTGCTTGCCGGCGGATTGGCCCACGTTAAATTCGTCCCGAATCCCCTCCAGGATCTTTAGGACTCTGGACAGTTTGACAGGTTCATTCACCGCCCAGTCCTTCTGCGGCGCTAACCGGATGCGAGCGCCGTTCGCCCCGCCGCGCTTGTCCGAGCCGCGGAACGTCGAAGCTGAAGCCCAGGCGGTCGACACCAGATCTGAGAGCGCCAATCCCGAGGCCAGGATTTTGCCCTTGAGCGACCTAATGTCCTGTGCATCGACTAGTTTGTGTTTGAGTGAAGGGACCGGGTCCTGCCAAAGCAGCTCTTCGGCTGGGACTTCGGGGCCGAGGTAGCGTGCCCGCGGACCCATATCGCGGTGAGTGAGTTTGAACCAGGCGCGCGCGAAGGCATCCGCAAACTGGTCGGGACGCTCCATGAAACGGCGCGAGATCTTTTCGTAGGCCGGATCGAAGCGCAACGCAAGATCCGTAGTCAGCATATTAGGAGCAATGCGCTTCGAAGCATTATGCGCATCGGGAACGGTGCCGGCCCCCGCGCCGTTCTTTGGCCGCCATTGATGGGCGCCGGCAGGACTCTTTGTCAGCTCCCACTCAAATTCGAACAGGTGCTTGAAGAAGTCGTTGCTCCACTTGGTGGGTGTCGTAGTCCAGGTGACCTCCAGGCCGCTAGTGATGGCGTCACCCGCAATTCCGCTGCCATATTTGCTGCTCCAGCCGAGTCCCTGGGCCTCCAGATCGGCCGCGCCGGGATTTACACCCACAAGCGATGCGTCACCGGCACCGTGGGTCTTGCCGAAGGTGTGCCCGCCGGCGATCAGAGCTACGGTCTCCTCGTCGTTCATCGCCATGCGGGCGAAGGTTTCGCGGATATCCCGCGCTGCCGCCAGCGGGTCAGGTTTGCCATTCGGCCCTTCTGGGTTGACATAGATGAGGCCCATCTGCACTGCGCCCAGCGGATTCTCGAGCACACGGTCCCCGGAGTAGCGCAGGTCCCCCCCGAGCCATACCTTCTCCTGACCCCAGTAGACGTCCTGGTCTGGCTCCCATACATCCTCACGACCCCCACCGAATCCAAAGGTCTTGAAGCCCATTGACTCCAGCGCCACGTTGCCCGTCAGAATCATCAGGTCTGCCCAGGAAATCCGGCGGCCGTACTTCTGTTTCACCGGCCAGAGCAGTCGACGGGCCTTATCGAGGCTGGCGTTATCGGGCCAGCTGTTGAGCGGTGTAAAGCGCTGCTGCCCGCGGCCGCCGCCGCCGCGTCCGTCCGCGATGCGGTAGGTGCCGGCACTGTGCCACGCCATACGGATGAACAGCGGCCCATAGTGACCGAAGTCCGCCGGCCACCAAGGCTTGGAGTCAGTCATAACTTTCAGCAGATCCTGCTTGAGCGCCTTGTAATCGAGAGTCTTAAACTCCCTGGCGTAATTAAACTCCTTTCCCATCGGATCCGATTTCGAGGAGTGCTGGTGCAGGAGATCGATCCTCAGTTCGTTCGGCCACCAGTCCCGGTTGGCGGTACCAGCCCCGGCCATGTGTCCAAACGGGCACTTGCTCTCTTTCATTTCTGCATTCATAAATGAGTACTCCTTTCCGCGGAATTCTTGTGACCCTTGCAGCGACAAATCTGCATCGACGCACGGGCAGACGGCACACCAGTAACTACTTTCAACAATGGCTTCGCCAACTGCCTCGAATCTGAATGTAGAGTGTGCTCGCCGCGAGTCCGAATGAAGTTGATTGTCTCTATGACCGCCATTGAGCGGATCAATGAACCGGAACAGAACTGCAGGGATTCGGCCGCCAGGAATGCGGCGGTGCGGCTTCAGTCGGAAATCGGCGTTTAACGCTGCGGCGAGCCAGGCAGATTGATGGGGCCTTTAACCAACCTGTGCTGATTGGGACCAGGGCCGCATGACTCGGGCGGCGACCAACACCTCCGCGGGCACATGCCTAAGACTTTGTCAGTCTGGGTGACCACTGGCTGGCCTTCACGATCGTGCGCAGAACAGGTGCAGGTGCAAACCCGTACCCAATGATTCAAGCACACAATACGTCTGTAATGTCTATTATTCTTGACAGCGTGTCTTATTATCTATACTCTTAGTCGCGAAACTCATACACGGATCGAGGTGTTCCATGCCCTTTCGAGAAAAGACCGCTTGGATATCTCTGGTATCCATGGCGACCATTTACGGCATCTACTTCTGGTCGGTCATTCATGCCGGACCATCGGCGACGGCCGTTCACTATGGTGGCCTGCTGGAGACAATCATCGCCCTCGTGGCTGTCCAGGCTGTGCTAACCATCGCGGCCGCAATTCACTCGCCTAATGATGCGAAGGCGCCCCGCGATGAGCGTGAGAGGCTGATCGAACTGAAGGCCACCCGAATGGCCTACTCAGGCCTTGCAACGGGCATTGCACTGGCCTGTTTCTTCGGCGCATTTAATCCCCCCATTGTCTTTAACGTGAACGCGCTGCTATTTGTACTTGTGACAGCCGAACTGCTGCGCTCTGGCTGTCAAGTCACTCAATACCGGCGCAGCGCCTGAAATTACGATGATCCGAAACGAAATCCGACGACTGCGTTTCGAGCACGGCGAAATGACTCAACAAGGGTTGGCCGACAAAATCGGAGTCACACGCCAAACGGTCAACGCAATCGAGCTCGGTAAATACTCGCCGTCACTCGAAGCCGCATTCAGAATTGCGGCAGCTTTCGAGCAGCCTCTCGAAAGCGTATTCCGCTATTCCAAAGATTGAGCCAACAGTCAGCGCGCGAACGCGCCGGTCGCCATACTAACCGCAGGTAGCGTTGGCTCCGTCTGCGCGCTAAGCGCGATGCGGGTCCCGCCGCGCTGCCTCAATTGCGGCGATGTCGATCTTCTTCATTGACATCATCGCATCGAACGCGCGCTTGGCAGCCGCTTGATCATGACTGGTCGTCGCCTCTAGGAGTGCTCGCGGGGTGATTTGCCAGGACAGGCCCCAGCGGTCCTTGCACCATCCACACTGGCTTTCGACCCCACCGTTGTCGACGATCGCACTCCAGTAGCGATCAGTCTCGGCCTGATCTGCGGTAACAATCTGAAACGAAAAGGCTTCGCTGTGTTTGAACGCCGGGCCACCGTTGAGGCCGAGGCACGGCACTCCTAGTACCGTAAACTCGACCGTCAGTACCTGCCCTTGCTTGCCATCCGGGTAATCGCCAGGCGCAGTGTGGACCGCCTTGACGGCGCTGTTTGGAAAGGTCTGCGCATAGAATCTCGCGGCTTCTTCTGCCGTGCCGTCGTACCAAAGGCAAATCACGTTTTCGGCCATCGGTTGTTCCTCCTGGCTATTTCGCCTTCTCGTCCGCCTTTAGCTTCGCAGATTTGGCGGGCGCACGTCGAACCAGGTCGATGCCAATAGGCGCTGTTCTTTGGCAGGCTTCGCCGGGTGCTGTTGGCGATAGTCGGCACTGAACCGTTTTCATGCACAGAGATCACGGAGTTATCTCGTCGTGGTCAGTCGCCGGTACAGTTTTGGCAGACTTCGAAGTTTGGCTGTCGGTGGGCCACTGGGCGCAGGCGCCAGAATCCCGACGCGGCTTGCTCGAATTAGGGCAGGTGCGTATTGGTCGATTGTTGACGGCGCCAAGCCGCCGGAGGCAAGCCGTATTCGCGCCTGAACGCGCGGATGAACGCCGTATCGGTTCGATATCCGACGTCTTCGGCTATCCGCGCCAGCGCCGCATTGCTACGACTGAGAAAGTTTGCCGCAAGCACCATGCGCCATTGCGTCAGGTATTCCATCGGCGCGCTGCCGACGAGGTGCTGAAATCGCTCTGCGAGTACCGACCTCGAAGTGCCCGCTTCACGAGCCAGCGCCTCCAGCGTCCATGCGTGCGCCGGGCGCGTATGCATAAGGGTCAGGGCAGCTCCGACAATGCGGTCGCGAAGTGCCGCAAGCCACCCGGACCGGCCGGCACCCTGCTCATTCATGTACAGGCGCAGGACCTCAATGAACAACACCTCGGCTAACTTTGCGAGCACACCCGCCCCGCCAGGACGCGGTGAACGCGCTTCATTCAATGCATACTGTACGGAGGCTTCGAGCCATATGCCGGCATTCGACCCGCGGACGCTCACTCTTAAGAGTGGAGGAAGTCCGCTAAGTAGCATCTTCGCCAAACGCGCATCGCAGGCCAGATATCCACACACGAGTCGCGTCGTGCGGCCGCCTCCGCCATAGACGAGCTTGCGCGGCCGACGCGACAGTACCTCTTCAAGTCGCGCTCCTTTTGCCGGTTTGAGCCCGGGCTCAGAGCACATGCGATGAGCATGGCCCTGCGGGAAAATTACTGCGTCGCCAGCCCTCAGGAGCAC
>JBEKOK010000044.1:0-16118 GCA_049521875.1 Steroidobacteraceae bacterium | reverse complement strand
TACCTGGCGCGCGAGCTCGGGCGCCGGGCGCTGCCAGTTAATCGCTGCCTCAGGCTTGGACAGCTTGGCCGCGTAGCTCACGCCCTCGGCCGGCTGTGGCCGCGCATGGGCACTGCCCGCTTCGATCTGCAGCAGGGTCTCAAGCAGCAGCTGCGCGCCCAGCTCGGCCAGTTGCGGCTGCAGTTCCGCGGCGCTCGTCAGCGGGCCGATCGGATGCGAGCGCTGTGCATAGACCGGTCCGGTGTCGAGTCCGGCTTCGAGCTGCATGATCGAGACACCGCTCATGGCATCACCGGCGAGGATCGCGCGCTGGATCGGCGCCGCGCCGCGCCAGCGCGGCAGCAGCGAGGCGTGGATATTGAGGCAGCCGTGCTTCGGGATCGCGAGCACTGCCGGCGGCAGGATCAGTCCGTAGGCGACCACGACCAGGATGTCAGGCGCCCACGCACGCAGCGCGGCCTGCTCCTCGTGCGTGTGCAGGCGCGCGGGCTGCGCGATCGGCAAGCCAAGTTCCAGTGCCCGCGCCTTCACCGGGCCCGCGACAATGGCGCGACCGCGGCCCGCGGGTCGATCCGGCTGGGTCAGTACGCCTGCGATCTGATGCGGACTGCGGGCCAGCGCCGCGAGCGCCGGCACGGCGAATTCCGGGGTTCCGGCAAAGGCAAGACGCAGCATCAGGTGAGGGCCTTTAGAATCCGGATGCGCGGCGCATGGCCGGCGCCGCGCGCGAGCGCACGCTAGATCACGCGCGCGTTGGCACGCGCGCGCGGCGCAGTGGCCCGTTCGCGCTGCTCCTTCTCGAGCCGGCGACGGATGCGCTCGCGCTTGAGGCTCGAGAGATAATCCACGAACAGCTTGCCCTCGAGATGATCGAGCTCATGTTGCAGACAGATCGCCAGCAGCCCGTCGAGATCCTCCTCGATCAGCTCGCCCTTGAGGTTCTGGCTGCGCACGCGCACGCGCGCGGCGCGCTCCACGTCTTCAAAGATCTGCGGGACCGAGAGGCACCCCTCCTCGCTGACCTCGACGCCTTCGCGCGAAAGAATCTCGGGATTGACGAACACCCGCGGCTCGTTGCGCTGCTCGCTCAAGTCCATGACGATGAGCCGGCGGTGTACGTTCACCTGGGTCGCGGCCAGGCCGATGCCCGGGGCGACGTACATCGTCTCGAGCATGTCGGCGGCCAGCTGGGCGAGCGTTTCATCGAACGCCGTCACCGGCACGGCGCGCGTACGCAGCCGCGGGTCCGGGAATTCGAGAATGGGCAGAAGCGCCATAAGCGATGGAGTCCTTAATTTAGAGAGTCGCGTGGGTGCATTTGGCGGGCAAATGCTGCTAATGTCTCGCCGTCTCCGGCCTGCGCCGCGCCCGAATTGCCCGAAATATGGCTCATCGGCGTGATCCAGCGCACAAAGTCGGGAAGCAACCGTGTGCGTTTACCGGTCAATGAGTTTATAACAGCTTGGGCTTTGTACCCTACCCGGTCCGACGAGGAGCGAGGGATGTTCGTGAATCAAATAGTTAGCTACGGCCGGGCAATTCGCTGGGTCAGTGTCCCGACGGCCGCCCTGCTGCTGAGCGCCTGCTCGTTGTTCCATAGGCACCAGGAAGAGGCTCCGCCTCCGCCGGCGCCGGTCGAGACCACTGACGCCCAGGTCATGGCCATGACACCCGAGGGTCCGCAGACGGTCACCGAGGCGGTGGCCGATCAGCCTGCGAACGGCAGCGAAGCGCCGAGCCCTGACACCACGACGATCATGCCGGATGTCGGTGGCGCGTTGAGCCCCACCGCCCCGAAGAGCTATGTCGTACAGCGCGGCGACACGCTGTGGGGCATCGCCTCGACCTTCCTGAAGGACCCGCTGGCCTGGCCCGAAATCTGGTACGTCAATCCCTCGATCCCGAACCCGCACCGCATTTTCCCGGGCGACACGATCCGTCTCGCACAGGGCAGCGATGGCCGCACGCAACTGATGGTGACACCGGGCCCGGCCGGACGTGCCTGGCGGCTCGAGCCGCTGCTGCGCAGTAGCCCGATTGATGGGCCGATCGCGACGATTCCTTATGATGCGATTGCCGCTTTCCTCTCACGCCCCGGCGTACTCTCGAAGGAGCAGGTCAAGGCCGCGCCCTACATTCTTTCGCTCCCCGATGGCCACGTCATCGCCGGCGACACGGATCTGGTCTATGTGAAGGGCATGGCCGATGCCAGCATCGCGCAGCGCTACAGCGTGCTGCATGTCGATCAGATGCTCAAAGACCCGGGCAGCGGCCAGCTGCTGGGCTACCTGTGCAACTACACCGCGACCGCCCAGATCACGCGTACCGGTTCCACCGGCTCGGCGGTGCTGAGCGAGACCGAGCGCGAGACCTTGCGCGGTGACGTGCTGGTCGCCAGCAATACCGCCAATCGCGCTGACTTCGTGCCGCATGCGCCACGCCAGCCCGTGCGCGGTGAGATCGTCGCGATCCCCAATGGGGTGCTGCGCGCCGGCCAGTACGATGTCGTGGCGCTGGACCGCGGCAGCAACGATGGTCTGGAGCCCGGCGACGTAGTGCGCGTCTACCAGGCGGCCGCCGAAGAAACCGACGATCGCTGCGCCAAGATCGAGGGCAATGGCACCTGCGTGAAATTTCATGCCGAGAAGCTCCCGATCGAGACCGCCGGCGTGCTGCTGGTTTTCCGTACCTATGAGCACCTGAGCTTCGGGCTGCTGCTCAATGAGACCAACCCGGTCCACACCGGCGATATCTTCAGCGGCCCCTAAAGGGCTGCAAGCGGGCGCCTGAACCGCACCCTGCAAGGGACTCCCCCTGAGCGCCGCCCGACCTGTAAGCAAGGTCGGCGGCGTTTTCATTTCCGGACCCTGAGGGCGCCAGCGTTTGCCGGGGCACCGATGCCGCCACCGGAGCTTCAGCACCTTAAATCTTGATAATCAATTACTTGCGTCGACCCGGCACCTGCCGGCCTGTGCACCGGGGCCTCAGCCGCGGTTGGACAACCACCCCAAAATCCTGTTAGATGCGGCGGGAACGAAGGTCCGCCTGCACGGCAGCACGCCCCGCAAAGGGCTTGGCCCAGCCAGCGGCGAGGCTTCTCGAGTTCTCAATTCCAGCGTCGAGTGAGGGGATGGCGGGATTGCGCTGACCGGGCCCAGGGGGCCGCGAACGGTCGGGCGTGCTCCCCATAGGTGATGATGGACAACACGGTTTTCGACATTCTCGTCTACGTCTTCGATCGCTACCTGCTCGAGGAACTGCCGAGCGCCGAGCGCGAAACGCTGGCGCGCGACCTGGAGAGCGCCGGCTTTGGCGGTGCGAGCGTCGAGCGCGCACTCGACTGGCTGGCGGATCTGGCCGAGCAGCGCGAGCGCCCGGGACTGATCGGCAATGAGCGGGCCTTTCGCATCTACTCGGCCCAGGAACTGGCGCGCATGGATACCTCGTGCCGCGGTCTGCTGCTGGCCCTTGAGCAGAGCGGCATCCTCTCGCCGGGCCAGCGCGAAATTGTCATCGAGCGGCTGCTGGCGCTCGACACCGAGGAGCTCGGGCTCGAGCAGGTCCGCTGGGTGGTTCTGATGGTGCTCTCGAGCCAGCCCGGGCAGGAAGCTGCCTGCGCCCGCATGGAAGATCTGGTGTATGACCTGCCGGGCATGGTGCCGCACTGAGTAAGCGCACTTCTGGCTGGTCGCCCGCAGCGCGCCCGCGGTTCGTCCGCGGTTTTTCGTTTCTGGATCCTGTAGAACACTTGTATGGCTGACAACCTGGTCATCGTCGAATCGCCTGCGAAGGCGCGCACGATCAAGAAGTACCTCGGCAAGGATTTCGAGGTACTGGCCTCCTATGGGCACGTGCGTGATCTGGTGCCGAAGGAAGGCGCAGTCGATCCGGACAACGACTTCGCGATGACCTACCGGCTGATCGAGCGCAACGAGCGCCACGTCGATGCCATATCCAAGGCGCTGAAGAAATCCGCGTCGCTTTATCTGGCGACCGACCCGGATCGCGAGGGCGAGGCGATCGCCTGGCACCTGCACGAGATCCTCAAAGAGCGCGGCGAGCTGAAGAACAAGCAGGTGCATCGCGTGGTATTCCACGAGATCACCAAGAACGCGATCCGCGAAGCGGTGGCGACGCCGCGCGGCCTGTCGCTCGATCTGGTCAATGCGCAGCAGGCGCGGCGCGCCCTCGATTACCTGGTCGGCTTCAATCTCTCGCCGCTGCTGTGGAAGAAGGTCCGGCGCGGTCTCTCGGCCGGACGCGTGCAGAGCCCGGCGCTGCGCATGATCTGCGAGCGCGAGGAGGAGATCGCGGCCTTCATCGCCCAGGAGTACTGGACGATCGATGCCGAGGGCGAGCACACCGAGCAGCGCTTTCCGCTCAAGCTGGTCGAATTCCAGGGCAAGAAGGTCGAGCAGTTCAGCTTCACCAACGAGGCGGCCGCGCGCGCGGCCGAGCACGCGCTGACCGCGGCCACCGGCGAGGCGCGCGCCCTGAGCGTGCTGACGATCGATCGCAAGCAGCGCCGCCGCAATCCGGCACCGCCGTTCACGACCTCGACGCTGCAGCAGGAGGCCTCGCGCAAGCTCGGCTTCTCGGCGCAGCGGACGATGCGCCTCGCGCAGCAGCTCTATGAAGGCGTGGATATCGGCGAAGGCAGCGTCGGCCTGATCAGCTACATGCGCACCGACTCGGTCTCGCTCGCTGCGGAAGCGGTCAGCGAGATTCGCGCGACGATCGAGCGGCTCTACGGCAAGGAAGCACTCGCCGAGGAGCCGCGCGTCTACAAGACCAAATCCAAGAATGCCCAGGAGGCGCACGAAGCGATCCGCCCGACTTCCGCGGCGATCGTACCGGCTGACATCGAGCGCTACCTGGATGCTGATCAATTCAAACTCTACGCGCTGATCTGGAAGCGCGCGGTGGCCTGCCAGATGGCGCATGCCCTGTTCGACACCGTGGCCGTGGACCTGCTCGCCGGCCACGAGGGTCCGACGCGCCACGTGCTGCGCGCCAATGGCTCGACGCTGATCAAGCCGGGCTACATCGCCGTCTACCAGGAAGGGCGCGATGATGCGATCGAGGATGATTCGGATCACGTGCTGCCGCCAATGCACGAGGGCGATACGGTGCTGCTGACCGCGCTGCATCCCGAGCAGCATTTCACCGAACCACCGCCACGCTTCACTGAAGCCTCGCTGGTCAAGGCGCTCGAAGAGCACGGCATCGGCCGGCCCTCGACCTACGCCTCGATCATCTCGACGCTGCGTGATCGCGAGTACGTCGAGATCGACAACCGGCGCTTCACGCCGACCGACATCGGCAAGATCGTGTGCCGCTTCCTGACCGATCACTTTCACCGCTACGTCGAATACGGCTTCACCGCCGGCATGGAAGATGAGCTCGATGCCGTCTCGCGCGGCGAGGAGCGCTGGACCACGCCGCTCGACAAGTTCTGGAAGCCGTTCATCACGCAGGTGGAACTGACCGAGAAGAACGTCAGCCGCGAGCAGGTCGCGCAGGCGCGCGAGCTCGGCACGGATCCGGTCAGTGGCAAGCCGGTCACGGTGCGCATGGGGCGCTTTGGCCCGTTCGTGCAGATCGGCACCAAGGATGATGTGGACAAGCCGAAGTTCGCAGGACTGCGCCCCGGGCAGAAAATGGACAAGCTTGAGCTGGCCGAGGCGCTCGAATTGTTCAAGCTGCCGCGCGCGCTCGGTGCGACCGCTGCCGGCGAAGCCATCAGTGCCAGCGTTGGACGCTTTGGGCCCTACATCAAGTACGGCAGCAAGTACGTCTCGCTCAAAGAGGATGATCCGTACACGGTAACGCTCGAGCGTGCGCTGGAAGTGATCCAGGCCAAGCAGATCGCCGATGCCAACCGCATCATCCAGGATTTCGCGGCCGAGAAGATCCAGGTGCTCAATGGTCGCTATGGTCCGTACGTCAGCGACGGCGCGAAGAATGCGCGCATCCCGAAGGATCGGGATCCCAAGAGCCTGACGCTCACCGACTGCCAGTCATTGCTGGCGGCCGCGCCGCCCGCGGGCACCCGCGGCCGCTTCGGCCGTCGCCCCGCAGCCAAGGGCAAGAGCGCCACTGCTGCCGCCGCCGAGGCCGCGACAGCGAAGAAACCGGCCCGCGCACGCAAGCCTGCGGCGAAGAAGAGCGCCGCCGATGGCGCTGCGGCACCGCTGGCCGCCGCCCGGCGCAGTGCGCGCGCCGCGCCGGCCGCCGCCGCCGCGGCACTGCCGCGACCACCGCAGCGCAAGGCTGCGGCCAAGAAGAAGGTTGCCGGGCAGAGCCGTTAGCCGCGCTGCACCGGCTGCCTCGCGAGGTGTGACGGGCCGATGAAATACCGCCACAGTTTCCACGCCGGCAACTTCGCCGACGTCCACAAGCACATCACGCTGCTGGCCCTGATCGATGCCCTGGCCCGCAAGGACAAGGGCTTCCTGTATGTCGACACGCATGCCGGGCGCGGCCTCTATCCGCTCGGAGGCGATGGCGCAGCACATGAGTCCCGCCATGGCATCGGCGCACTGAAGCCGCAAGCCGAATTGCCTGCGGAGATCGCGCACTACCTGAGCGCGGTCAAGGCGGTACGGGACGCGGCCGGCGACGCGCAGCTCTATCCGGGCTCCGCCGTGCTGGCTGCGTGTGCCCTGCGTCCGCAGGATCGCGGCGTGTGCTTTGAGCTGCAGAGCCCGGAGTGCCGCGCGCTCGAGCGGGCACTCGCACCGTACGCGCGGATGCGGGCAGAATGCGCCGATGGACTCAAGGGCCTCACTGCGGTACTGCCACCGGCCGAGCGGCGCGCGCTGGTGCTGATCGATCCGCCCTACGAGGATCCTTCCGCGGACACGCAGAGCGCGCTCGCGGCGGTCCAGGAAATCCTGCGCCGCTTGCCCAACAGCGTGATCGCGCTGTGGTACCCGATCAAGGATGAACGGGCGCTGGCGCCATGGTTCGAGCGGCTGCGCCAGGCGCTGGCCGCCACGCCGTGCCTGATCAGTGAGCTGTGGCTCCATCCGCGCGACTCGCGCGTGGCGCTCAACGGCTCGGGCCTGGTGCTGATCAATCCGCCCTATCAGTTTGATGTTCGCCTCGCTCAGTGGCTGCCGCAGCTGGCGCGGGCACTGCAGGTGGGATCCGAAGGCGGCAGCGCATCGCGGTGGCTGGTGCATGAGTCCGCCTGATCGTTACGCGGTGTTCGGCCAGCCGGTGAGTCACAGCCTCTCACCGCGCATCCACCGGCAGTTTGCCGAACAGACGCAGCAGCAGCTGACTTACGAGGCGATCGAAGTGGCGCCCGAGCAGTTCGCAAGCTCAGTCGCGGACTTCTTCGCCGGTGGCGGACGCGGACTCAACATCACGGTCCCGCACAAACTCAGTGCCTATGCACTGGCCGGGCGCCTGAGCGCGCGCGCACAACGCGCCGGTGCGATCAATACGCTATTGACTGAGCCGGGCGGACGCGTGCTCGTTGGCGATAACACCGACGGTGCCGGCCTGGTGCGCGACCTGCTGTTTAATATTAAGGCGAAGATCCGCGAGCAGCGCGTGCTGATCCTGGGCGCCGGTGGCGCGACCCGTGGCATCGTCGGTCCGCTGCTCGATCAGGGCCCAAGCGAACTGTGCATCGCCAATCGCAGCCCCGAGCGGGCGATCGTGCTGACCGAGCTGTTTGCCGATCTCGCACCGGTGCGGGCCGCCACGCCGGCCGAGCTCAAAGGCACGCAATGGGATCTGATCCTCAATGCCACCAGCGCGAGCCTGAGTGGCGAGGTACCGGAGCTGAGCGCCGAGCTGCTCGCTGGCGGTTGCCTGTGCTACGACCTGGCCTACGGCGCCGGGCCGACGGCCTTCATGCGCTGGGCGCAGCTGCATGGGGCCGCGCGTACCGCTTCGGGACTTGGCATGCTGATCGAGCAGGCGGCCGAAGCGTTCGAGATCTGGCGCGGCGTGCGCCCGGACACCGCACCGGTGCGCGCGCTGCTGATGGCGGAGTCAGCTGAACTATGAACAACAATCAAGACTTGATCACGCACCGCGGTGGCTGTCACTGCCAGCGCGTGCGTTTTGACGTGCAGGCGCCGGCGGAGCTGGAACTCTATGAGTGCAACTGCTCGATCTGCGCGATGGTCGGTTACCTGCACCTGATTGTGAAGGCTGACGCGTTCCGGCTGCTCAAGGGCGCCGAATCGCTGACCAGCTACCGCTTCAACACCGGCGCGGCGAACCATCTGTTCTGCGCTGTGTGCGGCGTCAAGTCCTACTATGTGCCGCGCTCGCATCCGGATGGCATCAGCGTCAATGCGCGCTGCCTCGATGCGGGCACCATCCGGCGCCAGATCGTGCTGCCGTTCGACGGGCAGCACTGGGAAGCCTCCCAGCAACAGGTCTTTACGCCGCGCTAAAGGCGCGGCATCGGGAGCGCAGCAATGGGCAAAGGACGCCTCGAGGCTTTCAGCGATGGCGTGATCGCGATCATCATCACGATCATGGTGCTTGAGCTCAAGGTCCCGGCCGGCACGGACCTGGCGGCACTCGAGAGCGAGGTCCCGGTGCTCGGCAGCTATCTGCTGAGCTTCGTGTTCGTCGGGATCTACTGGAACAACCATCACCACATGCTGCAGCTGGTGAAGCACGTCAACGGCCTGATCCTGTGGGCCAACCTGCACTTGCTGTTCTGGCTCTCGCTCGTGCCGTTCGTCACGCGCTGGATGGCCGAGTCGGGCTATGCCCGGGGACCGGTGGCGCTGTACGGCGTGGTGCTGATCGGTGCCGCGTTGTCCTACACAATCCTGCTGCGGACGCTGATCCGCAGTCAGGGGCGTGACTCGCCGCTGGCGGCCGCCGTCGGCCGTGATCGCAAGGGCATGGTCTCGCTGCTCGCCTACGCGATCGCCATCGGCATGGCGTTCGTGCTGCCGTGGGTGTCGCTGCTGCTCTATATCGGCGTGGCGATCCTGTGGTTCGTGCCGGATCCGCGGATCGAGCGGCGGATTCACAGCGACTCGTAGAGTCCACCGGTGATGTCAGAACCAGTGCGCGGGCGCGACGAGCGCCCCCGGAGCGTGGCCCGCAGGCCCCAACGCTGGCATCATGGGGGTTACCGGAGCGCGCCAGCGGGCGTTCCGGGCACTGCCGTGAGGGTCTGCATGGGATCGTTGCTGCTCAGCCCTGATGCACGCGCGCTTGTCGCGCTCGGCCTGCTGTTGTCGCTGAGCGGTTGCGCCAGCTCCGAGCTCGCCGGCGTGCCGCACGGGCCTGCGCAGCCGCCTGAACCGGTACTTGCCGACCTGCAAATGGTGCGCGTCCCGGGCGGTCTGTTCCGGATGGGCAATGCCAGCGGACCGGATAACGTGCGGCCGCCGCACCTGGCGATCGTGCAGCCGTTCCATCTCAGCCGCTACGAAATCACCGTCGGCCAGTTCGCGCAGTTCGTGCGTGAGACCGGCTACCAGAGCGATGCCGAACTGAACCACGGCGAGGGCCCGGGCTGCCGCATCGCCGGGAGCGCGGATCAATCCGGCACGTTCCAGGCTGGCCTGAGCTGGCGCAATCCGGGCTTTGCGCAGACCGACGCGCACCCGGTCGTGTGCGTCAGCTACAACGACAGTCACGCCTTCCTCGCCTGGCTCAATGGTCGCTCCCAGCACCATTACCGCCTCGCGAGCGAAGCCGAGTGGGAGTTTTCAGCACGGGCCGACAGCGCCAGTGAAACGGCTGCTGAGAGCTGTGCCAAGGAAACTTCGGCCGCCGCCGGTGGCGCGACGAGCGCCGCCTGCACCAGCCAGGACAAGCCCAATCGCTTCGGCCTCTATGACCTGCTGGGACCCGGCAGCGAGCTGGTCGAGGACTGCTGGCACCCGGATTACAAGCATGCGCCACGCACTGGCATCGCGTGGCTCACTCACTGTGACGAGAACCAGCAGATCACCGTCGTCGGTGCCTGGACGAGCCAGGCCAGCGGGGTTTCCGAGACGCGCACCAGCATCGGCCGCTCGAGTGCCGACAACCGCCTGGGATTTCGAATCGCCGAAAATATTGCGTCGACTGGCTCGACCAGCAGCAGCCACTATTAGTTAGTATTTCGCGGTCAATAGGCCTTGCAGAGGGCCTATTGAATCATATACGGTACAGTTCATGTGGCTTGCCGCTGAACTGGCTGTGTTCGCCAAGGTCGTCGACTTGGGCTCCTTTTCCGCTGCCGCGCGCACGCTCGAGGTGCCCAAGGTCGCCGTCAGCCGCATGATCCAGGCGCTGGAGCGGCGCGTCGGCACACCGCTTTTGACTCGCACCACCCGGCGCATCGCGCTGACGCCGGCGGGCCGCGCGCTGTTGCCCTACAGCGTGGCCATTGGGGTGCAGACCGAGGCGGCACGGCGCGCGCTGGCGCCCCTGATGGCCGAGCCCCGGGCACTGCGGGTGCTGGCCGATCCGGCCTACGGCCGCCTGCTGCTCGGACCCCTCGTGCCCCGGTTCCTCGAGCGCTACCCGGACATCCCGCTGGAAGTCGACACCGCGAGCGCACTGCCGCCAGATCCCGAGGGTCCGTGGGATGTGCTGATCCAGAACGGACCGCCGGTGCAGGAAGGCCTGGTCGGCACGCCGCTGGGCGCGCCGCCGGTGATCCTGTGCGCTACCCCGGCATACCTGGCCAAGCACGGGGTGCCGCAGCAGCCGGCTGAGCTTGCGGCGCATTCGCTGTTGATCGCCAGTGCCGAAGCCGGCGAGTTGCGACTGCAGAGCGGGGAGCGGCGTGCTGCGCTGCGGGTGGCGCCCAGGCTGCTGGTCAACGATCCGGCCTTGATCCATGCCGCGACGGCCGCGGGCGCCGGCATTGGCGTACTGCCCGAATTCCTGTGCCGCCAGGGGCTGGCCTTGGGCAAACTGACCCGCGTGCTGCCCGCCTGGCAGGTCGCCGATCTGCTGTGGCTGCATGCGGTGACCGACCTGCGGCGTGCCGCGCAGGCGCCGGTGCGCGCTCTGGTCGAATTCCTGGTCGCCAACATGGTGCCGGCATTGAGCCACTCAGGCTGAGGACGGCAGCCTAGTTCACTGGAGCTGACGGGTCAGTTCCTGCAGAGCATCGCGGACGCGCCCGATGCGCTCCGGATCGAGGTGGCCGTCACTGGCCAGCTGCTCCAGCATCGGGGCCAGCGCCAGCGCCCGCTCCAGGACCACGCGCCGCTCGCCGGCGCCCATCTGCGGCAGGTTTTCTTCTGCGACCCGGGTGAAGCTTGCAATCGATTCGAGCCCGACCTCGGGCCGGTTGGTGCCCGCGGCACTCATCGCGCGCAGCGCATACCAGACGACCGTGGGCTGCTGCGGCAGTGCCTGATCAACGATCGCGAGCGCCTCGTCCCCGTAGCGCTGGCGCAGCTCGGGGTTGGCAACGCGCGCGCGCCATTCCACCCGCAGCTGCGCGGCCTCGAGCCCCCAGGGCGCCGTGATGCTGACATCCGCCAGCGCCCCATCGAGCTTCGCCACCGCCTGCCAGTCCTGCGTAGCGGCGAGGCGCACACCCCGCAGCACCAGCGCCGCATCGCCACTGAGCCGGCCGAGGGCGGCCAGCGCTTCGGCCGAGGGGTGATTGGCGGCGAACTCATCGACGTGAGCCTGCACCAGGGCGTAGTTGAGCAGCTGGCTCATCGGCCAGCGTTTCAGCCCCTCGCGCAGCACCTCGGCCGCCTCGTCCGGATGCTCGGCACGCATCGCGGTATCGAAACGCAGGTACTCGCGCTGATCCGAATCGGGCAGTACCTGGATGAGCCGCTGCAGCCGCTCCTCGACTTCAGGATCCGAATGCGCAGAGCTCATCACGCTGCGCCCGATGTAATCGAACGCCAGCTGCGCGCCGATGTCAGCGTGGATGAAGCTCGTGGCTTGAGTCAGCGGATCATAGGGCGCGAGCAGGCGACTTAACTGCGGGCCGCTCAGCCCGAGGCGACGCTCCTGCACGCCGGCCATCGCCAGCCGGTTGTCATCATCGGTGATCAACGGCGCGCCGCCGGCCAGCTGCGTAATGCCGGTGGTGTCGAGCGCGAGCGCCGCGACCAGATTCTCCGGCGCCGCGAGCCCCAGGCGTGCGTAGTGCAGCGTGGCGCCATCGAGCACCGCGCGGATGCGATCAAGATGTCGCTCGGTATCGAGCGGCAGATCCGAAGCCAGCAGCAGCAGCGCCGTGGGGGTCGCCCGGTACAGCCGTACCTGCGGGAACACCGCATGCAGCGTTGCCAGCATCGAGCGCAGCAGGTCCGGATCCAGGAACTCGGCGCCCATCCACTGCACGAACACGCCGCCCGAGCGCAGGTGCGCATGGGCCTGCTCGAGGAATTCACGCGTGTACAGATGCGAGGCACCGGCCGTCCACGGGTGCGAGGGCTGCGAGATGATCGCATCGTAGCGCTTGTCGCTCAGCGCCAGCGCACCGCGCGCGTCATTGAGTATCAGATTCAGGCGAGCGTCGGCGAGCGGATCCCGATTGCGCAGCGTGGCGATCGCGCGATTGGCGCGCAGCACCTCGGGCTCCAGCTCGATGACATCAATGCTCGCGACCGACGGCGGCACCGCGGCCACGGCATTGCCACCACCGAATCCGACGATCAACATGCTGCGGATGTCCGGACGCGCCAGCACCGCAACCGCGCTCATCCAGCTCTCGACGCTGATCGGCGTGACCTGGCCGGCCCGCGGTATCGCCGCTTCGGGTAGCCCATTGCTCAGCAACGCGAGTGATTGCAGCTCGCTGATCACGACGACATCGGCACTGCGACCAACGCCGTAATAGAGCAGCGGGCCACTGATCCGGCGCACCGGCGAGAGATGCAGCAGTGCCTCCGGCGGCGCCGGCCGGAACAGCAGCGCCGCGCCGATGGCCAGAATCGCCGGTGCTGCCCACCAGCGCCACGAGCTGCGTGCCAGCAGCAGCATGCCGCCGACGGCCAGCGCGAGACTCAAGATCGCCACCAGCGCCAGCGTGCCCTCGTAGCGCAGCAGCGGAATCAGCACAAAGCCGCCGAGCAGCGCCCCCAAGATCGCGCCGCAGGTATTCCAGGCATAGACCCGTGCGCTGGCGCGCGGTGCATCCGTGGCGTCGAGCGCAAGCACACGCACCGCCAGCGGATAGGTCAGGCCGACCGCAAAGGTGAGCGGCATCAGGATCGCGGCGCCGAACGCGGCGCGATCCCAGAACGGACCGTCGGCACGCGCCCAGGACGAAAGCGCGTACCAGGCGCCAGCGGCGGCCACGGCGATCAGCGCTTGGGCGAGGATCCACCAGCGCGTCGCGCCCGCTCGCGTGCGCGCCAGTCGCGAACCGACTGCGCCACCGAGCGCAATGCCCAGCAGAAAGCTCGCGACCATCACGCCAAAGGCCATCACGCTGCTCCCGACCGAGCGCTGTAGCAGTCGCGTCCAGAGCACTTCATGGATGAACGCGACGGCGCCGGACAGACTCATCAGCGGCAGCACCCAGAACGCGCGGCCGGCGCCCGGCATTGTCGCCACTGCCTCATCCTGAATGTCGCGCACGCGGCGCTCCTCGGGAATCAGCAGCAGTGCAATGACGCACACCAGCAGGTTCACTGCACCCGCACTCCACTGCGTGGCGCGCAGGCCAAGCTGCGGCAACAGCACCAGCGCGGTCAGCAACGCACCGCAGACAGCGCCTGCGGTATTGCATGCGTAGAGCGCGCCAATGCGGGTGCCGATCTCGCGGTCCGAGTGCACGCTGTCACGCACGAGGATCGGCAGCGTGGCGCCCATCAGCGTCGTCGGAATCAGCAGCGTTGCGAAAGCGCTGAGCAGGTAATAGAGCAGGTGGCTACCAGAGGAGGCTGCCGGCAGTTCGCTCTGATGTCCGAACAGGCTCGTCAGGCCCGCATCGGCCAGCTTGAGGCACAGCGGCACGAGCAGGACTGCCGCGACGGCAATCCCTGCTTCGAGGCCGACATAGACGCGCACCGGCGCGCCTATGCGCGGCAGCAGGCCCTCGATCAGCCGGGCGCCGAGTGCCAGGCCCGCCATGTAAGCGGCCAGCACCGTGGCGACCGCCAGCTCTGAGGTCCCGAAAACGAGCGCAAACTCCCGGGTCCACGCCGTCTGGTAAACCAGCGCCGCCAGCCCGCTGAGTGCAAAACAGAGGTAGAGCGCCACTTGGCGCAAGCTGGGGTGCCGCTCGGGGGCTGAAATCGTAGGCATCCGGTGACTGGTTGTTAGGATTTGCGGCGGTGGCCGCCCGCAAAAGTATCGCCGAAATTGCCGCTGCGCGGCATCCATTACCGGTGGCCCCGGCTGCGCTTGCCCCCCGATGCGCCCCCGGTAATCTCAGGGTAACGGCATCTGGCAGGTAATATGACAAGTGCCGGCGTCACAGCAGCGGCGCCCCGCACACCGGCGCTGCGAGCGCGGTCACGGTGCGCAGGCCGTGCTCCGTGAGAGCATGCCGACAATGACCCAGTCAAGCCCCGCTGCAACGTTGCTGGCGCGCGCATCAGGTTTCGATCAGATCGGATCGGAGCTGCTGAACGCGCTCGATGCGTGTCGCCCGCAGTGTCTGTCACTGCACGATGCCAGCGGCGATGTGCTGTGGCTCAACGCCGGTGTGATTGGTCCAGATGAGCATGGCTACGTGCTCGATGCGCTCGATGAGCTGTCGCTGGAACCCGAGCGCACGCACATGCAGCGGCGCCTGGCCGACAACCGGCGCGCTCTGTTCATGGGCGCGCGCGACCCGGCCGGCAATTGCAGTGCCCTCGTGTTCGTCGTGCTCGATTGCCCCGGCGGCCCGGAAGACAACCAGCCGATGCCGGCCAATCTTGCGGCTTTGATGCGCCGCCTGAGCATGCAAGTGGCGCCGACCGCCGCCAAGATAGCGGCTACGCACGACCCCCGCGCAGCGATGGCAGCTATGGCTGCCGTGGGCGGCTCGCGACCCGCGACCATTGAAGTGACCGAGCTGGAGCTGGAGCCCGAAGCCGCGCCTGCCAAGCCTGTCGCGAGGCCTGAGCCCCGCGCTGCATTTGCCAGCACCGCAAGTTCGCGAGCGGCGGAGGTTGAAGTTACTGAACTTGAACTCGAGCCGAATGAACCGCCGACCAAGCAGCCCAGCAAGCCGGCGATTGCGCAGCCGATCGCTCAGTCGAGCGGTGAGCCTGCCTGGCAACCGGTCAAGGAGCCAGTCACTCAGCAGATCGCTGAGCCCGCCTGGCAGCCGCTCCAGGAGCCGATCGCTCTGCCGATCAGTGAGTCCGCCTCGCAGCCGCTCCAGGAGCCGATCAAGCAGTCGATTCCGAAGCCCGCATCCAAGCCCGCTGCAGTCCAGAAGGCGGCCGCAGTCTCCGAAGCCAATGCCGTGACGATGATCGCGCCCGTGGCGCCGATGGAAGCGCTCGCGGCGGCCGGATTAGTCACGCAATCCACCGGTGAGAGTCTGCCGATCCGTGCGCGCAAGTTCGTGCGCCTGCACGGCCGCGGCTCGAACCGGCGCTACGAGGTGGCGGTCCTCCCGCACAGCGAAGGCCAGGATATCCGTATTCTCAAGTCGGTCAGTGCCTGGCTCCATCACCACCTCGATCAGTACACCGAAGAGCACGCGAGCTTCGCGGTGCCGATCAGCCCGGCAGCGGCACTCGATGGACGATTCGTGGCGGCGCTGGGAGGCGCGCTGAGCTTTCGATCACTGCCGGAGGGGATGCTCGGTCTGCTGCTGCCAAGCGCCGCGTGGCGCCATCCGGGCACCGGGCCGCTGCTCGCCCAGTGCGAGCGGCTGCAATGCCCGGTCACGCTCGATGACTTCAGCCTGCGCCACGATGGCTTCCAGATCCTGCGCAACAAGGCCATTCGCATGGTGAAGCTTGATCCGCAGATCACCGGGCCGGCGATGAACGATCGCTTTGCGCGGGCCGCGCTGGCAGCGATCACGCAGAGCGCGCGGGTGCTGGGCCTGCACTGCATAGCGAAGGGTGATATCTCCTCCTCGCGCGCGCGCTGGCTTGCGACCGCCGGAATCGACTACGCGGACCCGACTACGGCTTCCGCAGCAAGCGCTCAAGCACAGAAGGTCGTGGCGCGGCGCTCTCTGGAGCAGGCTTAGCAGCGCTCGGCTT
>JBEKOK010000043.1:0-16291 GCA_049521875.1 Steroidobacteraceae bacterium | reverse complement strand
GAATCTGCCGACGCGCCGGAGGACACCGGCCTTCGC
The DNA here is from genome assembly GCA_049521875.1 of Steroidobacteraceae bacterium. GTDB lineage: Bacteria > Pseudomonadota > Gammaproteobacteria > Steroidobacterales > Steroidobacteraceae > FEN-1191. Next base: position 16,255 of record JBEKOK010000043.1, on the reverse strand, counting down.
CATCAGTAGGTCAGTCGGCCTTGGCGGGGGCGCGACGCGCGGAGGTGATGATCACATCCTCCATCGGCGCATCCGTGTAGCCCTTGCGTTTGCCCGTCTTGACCGCAGCGATCTTGTCGATGACCTCGATCCCGTCAATGACGCGACCAAAGACTGCGTAGCCATGGCGGCCGGGCTTGTGATCGAGAAACTCATTGTCGGCCAGGTTGACGAAGAACTGTGAAGTCGCGCTGTGTGGCGCATCGGTGCGTGCCATCGACAGCGTACCGCGCTCATTGCGCAGCCCGTTATCGCCTTCGTTCTTTACCGGGGGCTTGGTCTGCTTCTGATCGAATTCGGCGCCGAGGCCACCGCCCTGGATGACGAAGCCAGGCACGATGCGGTGGAAGATGGTGCCGTCGAAGAAGCCGCTGTCGACATAAGCGTAGAAGTTAGCCACCGTCAGCGGCGCATCCTTGTCAAACAGTTCCACGGTGAAATTGCCGTGCGTGGTCTCAAATCGAATCATTGCGCTGCCTCGGCTGATGGGACTTGATTATCGATGTTCTACAGACCCGCTGCACGCGCTTCGGTCACCCGTTCGTGTCCGGCCAGATCCCGGTGCGAGCGTACGTCAGCGTAACCCGCATCCACAAGCGCGGCGCTGACTGCGGCAGCCTGATCCGAGCCATGTTCGAGCACCAAGAAGCCACCAGGCAGCAGATGCTTGCGCGCTTCACGGATGATCTGCTCCAGAGCGGTGAGCCCCAACGGACCACTGACCAGGGCTTCTCGCGGTTCATACTGCATTGCAGCATCGGTGAGCGCCGCGTCTCCGTCCGCGATATAGGGCGGGTTGCTGGCAATCAGATCAAAGCGCTCATCGGCGAGTGGCTCGAACCATGCGCCCTGCACAAAGCGCACGGCCGGGAGGCCGAGCGCGTGCGCGTTGTGAGTCGCAATCGCGAGCGCCGCGGCGGACTGATCGGTCGCCGTGATCCGCCACCGAGGACGTTCCGTCGCGAGCGCCAGTGCGATCGCGCCCGAGCCGGTGCCCAGATCCGCGACGTGTGCCGCCGCCGGCCCCAGCAGCGCGAGCGCGCGCTCGACGACCAGCTCGGTCTCGGGGCGTGGCACAAGCACCGCGGGCGAGACCCGCAACGGCAGGGACCAGAATTCGCGCTCCCCGGTCAGGTACGCGAGCGGTTCGCCGTGTGCGCGGCGTGCGATCAATGCCAAGTAGTGTGCCGAGGACTCGGTGCGGACTCCGCGCTCCGAATCCCGCAGTAGCGTGCTGCGCGTACAGTGCAGCACGAATGCCAGCAACAGCTCGGCATCGAGCCGGGCAGATTCTAGCGCGCCCAGCAATGCGCGCCCCTGATTCAGGGCCGCGCCGATGGACAGTGACGAGGCGGTGGATTCCATAGCGGTCTGCTAGGCTTGCGCCCTCCCAACGAGCCTGAACAGATCGGAGTTTCTCATGCCGAGCCCCCTGCCGGTGCCCAGTGCCAATGCCGGCGTCAGTGATCTGCTCGGAGCGGCCGGGCGGCTGTTTCGCCTCGCACTACCCAAGTGCCTGCCGTTCGCGATGATCGCCTCCCTGCTCGGCCAGGCGCCGGCGCTGATGCTGCAGGTCCACGGTCAGCCGCTGAAGCTGTTCGAGTTGCCGACGGATCCTTATTTCTGGGTCGAATATGGCATTGCGATCGTATGCGACATGCTGCTGTTCACGTTGGTTGTGCTGCGAATGCGCTCGCTGATGCGAGGTGTTCAACCAGATCTGCGCGAGGAGTTACCGCGGCTGCTGGTGCGCCTGCCGCTGCTGATGCCCGCGCTGCTGCTGGCACTGGTCGCCTATACCCTGGGCATCGCGCTACTGGTCGCGCCTGGCATCTACATCATCGTGTGTCTGTCGGTGCTGCCGGCGGTAGTCATGTTCGAGGATCACACCGTGATCGGCTCTCTGAAGCGCAGCATCGTGCTGATGAGCCGGCACTGGGTAAAGAATTTTGCCGTGTACGTCATCGGTTTTCTGATCGGCTGCGCGTGCGTCGCGTTTGCGGCCGGACTGGTGGGCATAGCGCTGGAAAGCGCGGCCGGCAACAACGTCACGCTGGCTATTGAGCAGGCGCTGGTGATCGCGTTCTCGGGTGTCATGTGGACCTTCCTGAGCGCGATCACGCTAATTCTCTATACCTCGGCCAGCTCCTCGGCCTGATATTCGCGCGCCAGCGCATCGAGCAGCTCGGTCAGGTCCCCCTCCATCACATCGGCGAGGCGGTAGAGCGTCAGGTTGATGCGATGGTCGGTGACGCGGCCCTGCGGAAAATTATAGGTACGAATCCGCTCCGAGCGATCACCGCTGCCAATCTGCAGTTTGCGTGTCCGCGCCTGCGCCGAGGCCTGTTTTTCCTGAGCGGATGCCAGCAGCCGCGCCTGCAGCAGCGACATCGCCCGCGCCCGGTTCTTGTGCTGCGAACGCTCATCCTGGCACTCAACGACAATGCCGGTCGGGATATGCGTGATGCGCACGGCCGAATCGGTCTTGTTCACGTGCTGGCCGCCGGCGCCCGATGAGCGGTAGGTATCGGTGCGCAGGTCCGCAGGATTGATCTCGATCTTATCGATCGCCTCCATCTCCGGCAGGATCGCCACCGTGCAGGCGGAGGTGTGGATGCGCCCCTGGGCTTCCGTCGCTGGCACCCGTTGCACGCGGTGCGTCCCGGATTCGAACTTCAAACGCGAGTAAACACCGCGGCCGACCACGCGGCAGATGACTTCGCGAAAGCCGCCATGCTCGCCCTGATTTTCACTCACGGTCTCGACCTGCCAGCTTTGGCGTTCGGCGTAGCGGCTGTACATACGCAGCAGATCGCCGGCAAATATCGCCGCCTCATCGCCACCGGTGCCGGCGCGGACTTCGAGGAATATGTTGCGTTCATCGAGCGGGTCACGCGGAATCAGCATTTGATGCAGCAGCGCTTCGCATGCCGCCAGTGCTTGCTCGGCGCGTGCAACTTCCTCCTCGCCCATGGCCTGCATGCCCGGATCGGGATCAGCCAGCAGTTCCCGTGCCGCGACAATGTCGGCCTCGATGCGCCGGTAGCTGGCCAGCGCCTCGGCCATCGGCTGCAGCCGGGCATATTCCATTGAAAGCTCACGGAACTGGTCGGAACGCCCCAGCACCTGAGGATCGGCCAGCAGGTGGCCAACCTCTTCATGGCGCTCTACAGCACGGTCCAGTTTTTGGCGAATAGAAGGTTTCATCTCAGTTATAGTCGCATGATCATGTCCGCAAGCCACCCCCCTGCCGCCGGCCTGTTGAGGGCTACCGGCCTGCTGCTGGCCTTCCTGGTCTCGCGCGGCCTTGCCGCCACTGCACCTGTCGAAACCGCAAACGCCGACATCATAGCGGCCGAAACGGATCTGCAGCATGGCGAGTGCAGCAGTGCCACGCGCCGCTATGTCGAGGCGTCGGCGCAAGTCAGCGATGCGAAGCTTGCGGCGCAGGCGACCGAAGTGGCGCTCGACTGCGGACAATATCAGCAGGCCCTGCAGGTGACCGAGCACTGGCGCACGCTCAGTCCGCAGGCCGACGAGCCGCTGTACGCCGCCGTGCGGGCGGAGCTGGGCCGGTATCGCATCGAGGCCGCTCGGGCCCAGTTTCGCCTGTGGCTCGGCGCGAAGCCCTCGCGCTCGGACGAAGATACTGTCGGCGCCGTAACCAATCTCGCACAGCAGGCCGGTGCGGCACCGACGCTCGACATGATCCGCGACCAGCCGATCAGCAAGTTGGGTTCTGCCTCAGCCCAGGAAGCGCTGGCAGAGCTGGCCTTCGAGGGCTGGGATTTTGAGCGCGCGCTGCATTACGCGGAGACGGCGCGTGCAGCGGGTGCCGATGCCGGTGCCATCGCGGCTCTGGAGGCGCGCGCACACGCGGGACTCGGACAGGCCGATGAGGCGCTCGCGGCCGCGCACCGCGCCGTTGCCAGCGGTCCGAAACAGCATCTGGCGCTCGCCGAAGCACTGCTGATGCTCGGTCGCGACGGTGAAGCGGAGAAGGAACTGGTCGCGCGGCGCACTGACACCCAGGTCGGCGCAGCCGCGCGCCGTCGCCTGGCATTGCTGGCCTACACGCAGGGCAATCTGGTGCTGGCACGCCAGCGGCTGCGCGACTTGCTCAAGGAGCCCGAATCAGTGGCGCTCGCGGTCTATTACCTCTCGGCCATTGCCGCGCGCGATGGCGATGATGAGAGCGCGGTGCGCGGCTATTCCTCGCTCGGCGGGACCGACTTTGAAGTGCTGGCGCGGCAGCGGCTCGCCGAAGTGCTCTATCACGACGGGGATCGTGATTCGGCACTGCAGGTGCTCGTCGTGCCAGCCGGCGCCCCGATTCTGCAGCAGCTCGAGGGCGAGCTCGCAATCGCCGAGTTGCTGGCGCATGAGGGCGCTCCGAGCGAGGCCGCTGCCCGCATTGAAACAGCGCTGCATCATTATCCGAATCATCCCGAACTCACCTATCAGCGCGCCGTGTTGCAGGAGCAGGCCGGCCACAGTGACGTGGCACTGTCGGCACTCGAGACGCTGCACAAGGAGCGGCCTGAGGACAGCGGCGTCACCAACGCGCTGGGCTATACGCTGGCTGATCACAAGCACGATCTGGCGCGCGCCGAGCAGCTGATTCGATCCGCGCTGCAGAGCGCGCCCGACAATCCGGCGGTGCTCGACAGTCTGGGCTGGGTCCTGTACCGCCAGGGGCAGTTTCAAAAGGCATTGCCGTTGCTCGAGCGGGCATTCCGCCTGTTCCACGATGGGGATATAGGCGCTCACTGGGGCGAAGTGCTGTGGGCCGCGGGCAACCATCACGAGGCACGCAGTGTCTGGGCCCGTGCGCTCGCCGCCGATCCTGAGAATGTGCTGACGCTGACTTCAGTGCGCAACCATGCCCCGGATCTTGTACCGCCCGTCGAAGGCCATCCTTCGTCGCGCAGCGGCACGGCAATTTAAGGCCTGAACCCATGGACCTGACCAGACCTGCGTCGCGCGCGCGCGTGCCGCCCGGATGGGCCGCGCTCCTGTCATTGCTGCTGGCCGGCTGCGCGACACTGCACCCGCCGGTGTCGGCCGCCTGGACCGAGCGGCGTGACGAACTGCAGGCCATCAGCGATTTTCAGCTCAGCGGACGGCTGGCGGTGGCGACGGGCAGCGATGGCTTCAGTGCCGGACTCAACTGGACGCAGCATGCCGGCGACAGTCAGCTGCAACTGCGCGCGCCACTGGGCCTGAGTGCCGGATCCATCGAATACAACGCCGGAGCACTGACGGTGCACACCGCACAGGCGCAGCTGTCAGGGGACGCCGCAGCGGCCGAGCTCGAGCGCGAGTTCGGCATGGAGCCGCCGCTGGCGAGCTTTCACTACTGGTTGCTCGGCGTCAGCGATCCGGCCAACCAGGCCGAGGAGCACCTGGATGATCAGCAGCGACTGACCCACCTGGTGCAAAGTGGCTGGCACGTGGACTATTCAGATTATGTTGAATCCACAGGGCGCTGGCTCCCCGGCAAAATTACTCTGCAATCGGGCAACGTGCGGCTGAAGCTGGTGGTTAATCACTGGCAGGTGCCCTGATGATTTCGTGGTGGCCCGCCCCGGCCAAGTTGAACCTGTTTCTGCATATCACCGGCCGGCGCAGCGATGGCTTCCACGATCTGCAGACGGTATTCCAGCTGCTGGACTGGGGCGATCGGGTGGGACTGGAAATCACGGCTGCTGGCGAGATCCAGCGGATCGAAGGCCCCGGCGATATCGATGCGGAAACCGACCTGAGCGTACGGGCGGCGCGGGCGCTGCGAATGCGCTGTCCGGGGCCGCTCGGGGTTCACATTCATCTGCAGAAACGCATCCCCATGGGGGCCGGGCTCGGGGGCGGCAGTTCGGATGCGGCGACGGTGCTGGTGGCCCTCAACCAGCTGTGGGAGACCGGGCTCGAGGTGCCGGAACTGGCCGATCTGGGCGCCGGACTGGGCTCCGACGTGCCAGTTTTTGTACAAGGTTCATCGGCTTGGGCGCAAGGGCGCGGCGAGCAGCTGGAGTCCCTGGAGCTCCCTGAGCGCTGGTATGTGCTGGTCTATCCGGGGGTCGCGGTGCGCACTGCAGAAATATTCCAGGCCCCTGAATTGACACGAAATTCTCCCCTCATCACAATACGCGCCTTTTTCCAAGGCGGGACCCGGAACGACTTCGAACCGGTGGTGCGGGCGCGCTACCCGGAAGTGGCAGCGGCGATGGAGTGGCTCGGGCACTTCGCGCCCGCGCGCCTGAGCGGGAGTGGCTCGTGCGTGTATGCCGCGTTTGCGCGGCCGCAAGAGGCCGAGCGCGTCGCGGCCCGCGTGCCGGACCTCTGGCGCAGCTTCGTCGCCCGCGGTGTGAACCGATCGCCTTTGCACGAGCTGTTATAAGAGACGCGTGCCAGGTTCGGGCGGCAGATTTGATGGGGTGTCGCCAAGTGGTAAGGCAGCGGGTTTTGATCCCGCCATTCGGAGGTTCGAATCCTTCCACCCCAGCCAGGATTGATTCGGGCGGTTTGGTTTTTTTGCTCAGGTCTTCAGGCAGGTCGTGACGACAGTGGACGCGCAGTCGATGGCATTGTTTACGGGTAACGCAAATCCCGCGTTGGCCCATGATATTGCCCGGCATCTGATGCTGCCGATGGGCCGCAGCAGTGTGGGCCGCTTCAGTGACGGCGAAGTGAATGTCGAGATCATGGAGAACGTGCGTGGCCGCGATGTCTTCATCGTGCAGCCCACGTGTCCGCCGGCGAATGATCACCTGATGGAGCTGCTGGTGATGGCCGATGCCTGCCGCAGAGCCTCGGCGGCGCGCATCACGGCGGTGGTGCCGTACTTTGGCTATGCGCGTCAGGACCGGCGACCGCGCGCGACGCGTTCGGCGATCACCGCCAAGCTGGTCGCGGATCTGATCGCGACCGCCGGCGTGAACCGGCTGCTGACCCTCGATCTGCATTCGGAGCAGATCCAGGGTTTTTTCAACATGCCGGTCGACAACGTCTACGGCTCGCCGGTGCTGCTGGGTGAAGTGTGGCGGCAGCGCTACCCGAACCTGATCGTGGTATCGCCGGACGTCGGTGGTGTGGTGCGTGCCCGGGCGCTCGCCAAGCAGCTTGATGATGCCGAACTGGCAATCATCGACAAACGGCGACCGCGCGCCAATGAATCGAAGGTGATGAACATCATCGGCGACATCGAAGGTCGCACCTGCGTGCTGATCGATGACATGGTCGACACTGCCGGCACGCTGTGCCTCGCGGCCCAGGCGCTGAAGGATGAGGGCGCCACCAAGGTCGTGGCCTACATCACGCATGCGGTGCTCTCGGGCAGTGCCGTGGATCGCATCAGCAAGTCGGCGCTCGATGAGCTGGTGGTTACCGACACCATACCGCTGTCGGAGGCCGCGCGCGCCTGCGTCCGCATCCGCCAGTTATCGGTGGCGGCGCTGCTGGCCGAGACGATCCGGCGCATCCGGGACGAGGAATCGGTCAGCTCGCTTTATATCGACTGACCTAAACGGTTTTTTTGGGTGGACTGGCTCTGGTCGCGGGTTCAGTCCGGTTGTTAAACATCTAGGAGCATGAGACATGCGTATTTCATTCGAGTTGAGCGCGGAACCGCGCGATGACCAGGGCAAAGGTGCGAGCCGCCGCCTGCGTCATAGCGGCAAAGTTCCCGCAGTCCTATACGGCGCACCCGGTGCGCCACGTTCCCTCGCCCTCGATCATCGCCGCCTGCTGGGCCTGGTCTCCGACGAGAAGTTCTATTCGACCATCATCAGTGTCAACGTCGGCAATGAGAAGCAGCCGGCGATTGTCAAGGACGTGCAGATGCACCCGGCGCGCAATTCCGTGGTCCACGTGGACCTGCAGCGCATCGTCGAGACGGAAAAGATCCGTCTGCACGTGCCGATCCACTTCCGTGGCGAGGCCGCGGCCCCGGGCGTGAAGACCCAGGGTGGTGTCGTCTCGCACCTGATGGCGGATGTCGAGGTGAGCTGCCTGCCCAAGGATCTCCCGGAGTTCCTCGAGGTGGACATGTCGCACATGAACCTGAACGAGACCATACGTCTCGCGGACCTCAAGGTCCCCTCGGGCGTGACGCTGGCAGCGCTCGCGCACGGCAAGAACCCGCCGGTCGTCTCGGTCCACAGCCCACGCGCTGCCGAGCCGGAGCCGGTTGCCGAAGCAGCAGCGGCCACGGTCGCGGAAGGTGCAGCAGCACCGGCCGAGGGTGCGGCGGCGGCGGCTGGCGCCGATGCCAAGAAGCCCGAGGCCAAGAAGGACGAGGGCAAGAAGGAAGCCGCTCCGAAGAAGGAAGCCGGCAAGAAGTAATCTGCCGTTCGAGCGATGTGCGCAGGCCACCCGAGCGGTGGCCTGCGCTCTTATTGCCGGAGGTCTGCGGGGCAGCACGTGGCGGATTCACCCATCAAGCTTGTTGTCGGACTCGGCAATCCAGGCGAGGAATATGCGCGCACGCGCCACAACGCCGGCTTCTGGTATGTGGATGCAGTGGCACGCAGCAGTGGCGGACAGTGGCGGCGTGAGTCGCGCTACCAGGCCGAGCTGGCGCGTGTGCGGGTGGCGGGCGAGGAGCTATGGCTGGAAAAGCCACTGACCTTCATGAATCGAAGTGGTCTCGCGGTCCAGGCTGTGGCCACCTTTTACCGCATCGCACCCGCCGAGATTCTGGTGGTTCACGATGAGATCGATCTGCCGGCAGGCACCGTGCGGCTGAAGCAGGGTGGGGGCCACGGGGGTCACAATGGGCTGCGCGATCTCATCGCGCATATTGGTGCCGATTTCTGGCGCATGCGGCTTGGCGTAGGCCGACCGGGCGACAGCGATGAAGTGATTGATTACGTACTGGCGCGTGCCAGTGCCGCGGATCAGGCGCTGATCGATGCCGCACTCGAGCGGGCGCTGGCGGCATTGCCAGAGCTATTGCGTGACGGGGCGCAGAAGTGCATGCACCGGCTACATACGAACAACGAAACCGACCCGCCATGACGGGTCGGCGGACAGCGATTAACGGACGGACAAGATGAGTATCAAGTGTGGCATTGTCGGATTGCCGAACGTGGGCAAGTCGACGCTATTCAACGCGCTGACGCGCGCCCAGATCCCGGCAGAGAATTATCCGTTCTGCACGATCGATCCAAATGTCGGTGTGGTGCCGGTGCCCGATCCACGCCTTGCGGCACTGGCCGCAATCGCCCATCCGGAGAAGATCCTGCCCACTACAGTTGAATTTGTCGACATAGCCGGACTCGTCGCCGGGGCGTCGCAGGGCGAGGGGCTGGGCAACCAGTTTCTGGCCCACATCCGCGAAACCGATGCGATCGCGCACGTCGTGCGCTGCTTTGAGCACGACGATATCGTGCACGTGGCAGGGAAGGTTAACCCGCTCTCGGATCTGGATACCATCAATACCGAACTCGGACTGGCCGACCTGACCGCCATCGACAAGGCGGTGGATCGTGCCGCAAAGGCCGCGAAGAGCGGTGATAAGGAAGCTGTTCGGCGTCGCGAGCTCTTCGAGCGCGTACGCAAGGCAATTGACCAGGGCACGCCAGCGCGCGCTGTCCCCATGAGTGAGGAGGAGCGGCGCGAGGTGCGCGAACTGCAGCTGCTCACGGGCAAGCCGATGATGTACGTCGCCAATGTCGATGAGGCCGGGCTGCTCTCGGGAAACGATCATCTGTGGGCGCTACAGCAGCGCGCCAAGGACGAAGGCGCCGTCGTGGTGCCAGTGTGTGCGGCGATCGAGGCCGAGATCGCACAGTTGGAGGAAGCGGAACGGGCCGAATTCCTCAAGGACCTGGGGCTTGAGGAACCGGGTTTGAATCGGGTAATCCGCGGCGCCTACCAGCTGCTTGGGCTGCAGACCTATTTTACGGCCGGACCGAAGGAAGTCCGGGCGTGGACCGTGAAGGCAGGCAGCACCGCCCCGCAGGCGGCGGGCGTAATCCACACGGATTTTGAGCGCGGTTTTATCCGTGCCGAAGTGATTGCCTTCGACGATTTTATCCGCGGTAAGGGTGAGGCGGGAGCCAAAGAGGCCGGGAAGCTGCGCCTGGAGGGCAAGGAATACATCGTCCACGAGGGCGATGTCATGCATTTTCGATTCAACGTGTAGAGGTGGCTTACTATCGGACCTGAAGGGCGTTTCTTGACTCCCAGGGGGTCCGTCCGGAGAATCCGCCCTCCGGTTTGGGACTGTGATTGGCTAGGTAGCTCAGCTGGTTAGAGCGTGGCACTCATAATGCCGAGGTCGTGGGTTCGAGTCCCACCCTAGCCACCAATCGATTCAAAAACTTAGCGGCATGTTGCCCAACTCTGCGTCATCGGCGCATGGTAAGCGCAGCATCAGGCTTGTTGGATGCGCGCCGCAACTGCACCGCACCGATATCAATCAGCAACTCCATGTAAGACAGGGGTATCGCGGGGGTAGCACCCGCCTCTTCGGGTCGTTTATGCCTGTGTTCACAAGCGCAACGGCGATGGGTGCCCTATTGCCGCGTTAGGCGCCGTAGCGCGGCTTCTGGAGCACATGGCTGCCCATCAAAGAGACCGCCTGCCATGGCAATCTAACTGTGACGGCAAACAACGGACGCTCATCGTGCTTCGTGATCGTAGATCCCCCCGAGCTCAACGTGCGAGGGCTCGCGATGCAGTTTCTTGGCAATCGACCGCCTGGCAGTTTGGACTGCCGATCCCTATTCACAGCGCGGTAACTGTCGCTAGTCGGCCACCTAGAGGCATTCGAGCAGAAGAAAATATCTATTGGAAAGCTGTCACTCAAAATGCAAATATCACTCAGCGCAACCTCGAGAACCCCTGTGCACACTGGCTCGATAAATCGCTGGCTCGTCACCGCATTGTTGATAAGCGCTCTTGCCGACCGGGCGAGCGTTGCGGCTATTCTCGATATCCCATTTGATTTCTCGCGTCGAGCTATCGGTATTGATGTAACCGTTCACGGAGTTCCGCTCTACGTCATGCTTGATACTGGCGTAGATCCGTCGGTGATTTCAAACGCCCGCGCGAAACTCCTTGGGCTTAAAGTGGATCACGCATCGGGTGGAGAAGCTTCGGGTTATGGGGACTCCAAGTCGGCTGAAGTTTTTCCTACAACCATAGATGGACTCGCTATTCGCGGACGATCCTTTCCGCCAATCGATGCACTGGCGGCCGACATGTCGGCAATATCGCGAACATATGGCCGCGACATTGATGGGGTGTTGGGATACAGTTTCTTGAAGGACAAAATCGTATTGATTGACTATGCCACGCAATCGGTAACGATGTTAAATCATTCGGTTCAGGCCGACCGCAAAATGCGGCGTTGTAGCATTCGCTGGACAACGCGTTTGCAGTTCTTGGCTGGCGACAAGACGCCGGTCATTCCCAATTTCCGCTTCGGAACTGCCTCCGGACCGATAACCCTCGACACCGGATCCAATCGCGGTATCAGTCTGTTCGATCGCGCTTTCGATTCCCCGGCTGTAGTCGCTGCAGTGGTTGAAAAAAGCGAGAGTGAACATACCGGGGCTCTTGGCAATGCGAAGTCGAAGACCTACTCTTTTGAAGCGCCGGTCGGGTTTGGCCCATTCTCGTTGCCTGCGGGTCAGCTCGTGAACCGAATCAGAGCTGAAAGCAAGGATGACAGCCGTTTTGCCAACGTCGGAAATCAGCTTTTCGCGGAGATGGGGCTCAAGATTCTGTTGAGCTACCCTGACAAGAGACTAACGTTCTACGGCAGCTGCCCTGTATCGTGAAGTTGCGATTCAAGGTCGAGGAAGCCGTCACCCGCGCAGTGCTGCCGGTGATGCGCAAAGAGCGAGCCGGCCTGGTGCTTACCATTTCTTCGACCGCGGGCATCTTTGGCCTATTGTTTTGCACTGCCTATGCTGCTGCGAAGTTCGGCGTTGAAGGATGGATGGAGTCGCTAGCCCCAGAGATTGCCCCCTTCGGCATCCGCACGATGCTGGTTGAGCCCGGTTTCTTTCGCACGGAGCTCCTCAGCAACGACTCAACGACATATGCCAAGCCCGCCATCGATGACTACGCGAAACAAACACGGGAAATCGTCGCCTCCTGGAGTGGCATGGATGGCAAGCAGGGGGGTGACCCCGCCAAACTCGCCGATGCCATCGTGCATCTCGTCGGGCTCAAACAACCTCCCGCTCGCTTTGCCGCTGGCGCCGATGCCGTGAGTACCTTCGAGGCCAAGGCCAGGACTTTGCTCACCCAGGCTAATGCTTATCGTGAGCTCTCCTCGTCCCTGGCTCATGAGGACGCATGATCGATCCGCGATTATCCCGTTTAACGCACTCGAGTGTTTGCACGGAGACTAACGTGCCCGAATACTCTGTTAAAGGAGAGGGTGGGAGAAGGGCTTTGCCGACCGGGACGACTGCCAAGAATCTGCTGGTACTCGCATTCGCAACGACACGAGCTTGGTCAGAATGGCTGGAGGCCTACCACGCCTCATCGCGCGGCTTGTGGCTGAAGATCGCAAAGAAGAGCGCTGGGGTGGCGTCTGTCACGTACGCGGAGGCACTTGATGTTGCGCTCGCGTGGGGTTGGATCGACGGGCAGAAGGGGGCGTTAAACGATGCTTGGTGGCTGCAGCGCTTCACGCCACGCACGGCGAAGAGCCCATGGTCGAAGATCAACCGCGCGAAGGTAGAAGCGTTGATCGCCGCTGAGACGATGAAGTCGCCGGGTCTCGCTGAGGTGGAGCGCGCGAAGCGTGACGGACGGTGGGAGCGCGCGTACGACGGAGCACGTTCCTCTAGTTTGCCTGCGGACCTCGTCGCCGCACTAGCGCGCAACGCTCGTGCGCGAACTTTCTTCGAGACGCTCGACGGTGCGAACCGCTATGCAATCCTCTACCGCGTGCAGACGGCGAAGAAGCCGCAGACGCGCGCTGAACGCATTACACGGTTCGTCGCCTTGTGCGCCCGACACGAGACGATCCATCCACGACGCCGGATGAAGTCGGTCCCACGCTCCGTAGGGGCTTCAAAAAAGGCTCGGCGCAAAGAGTAGAGACTCATGCACACCGTGAGAGTGCCCGGCTTAATCGAGCCTGCGCGCGACGAGAGTCGCCAATGATTGCAGTGTTTTTTCACACCAGGATGCGCTCGTTCGCACCAAGTTATGAAGCTCTTGGCGCCGGAAATAGTGTCGGTAATGTGCGGTGCTATTCAGCGTGGCAGTGATCGGCATGCTCTCGGCATCCGGCACCACCCTAGTGACGGGTGATTTAGCTGCGTGCCATGGATTTACGAAGTTGGGCTGGGCGTGCGTTGCCCGCAGCCAATTTCCATTGCCGGTAGATCGATCAAACAGGAAGAACGTAAACCAACGCTGAATATTGAACAGAAGGTCGGATGGTCATATGTTCACGTAAACAACAGCTTGCGGCGCCGCTCGGCGTCCAATCAGGCCGCCGATTCACAAGCTCGGCTGATTGAAGTGGACCTGATCGAGGCCCTCTGCGACCTGACGCCCACCAGCCAGAGCGCTATGCGGCTGTGGCATTCTTGCGTCTATGATTACCTTTCGAACCCGCGGGCGCCGGTGGTTGCTCGGAGCGATTGCCGCGACGCTGTTTGCAATCCTGGCAGCGCTGTTGCTGAGATCCGTGCTCGAGCAGACGGTGCGTGCGCGGATCGAGTCCGCGGCTGTACGCCATGGCATGGTTGCCCGAATCGGACAGCTACACGTCGGCGTCTGGCCGTTGCTGCGGCTGGAGGGATTCGATCTCGACGTCGGTCATGGAGTGCGACTGCATGCCGACATGATCGCGGCCACATGGCCCGGCCGCCTGCGCCTCGCAGTTCGCGCCGCCGCTTTCGCGGGCCCAGCGGGGGTCACGGTCAGCTCGCCGGCCACTGTCTGGGACACCGCGGGCATTCACGACGAGGAGCGCCGGTTCTTGTTGGTGGAACCACAGGCAGGCCTGTCTATCCGCGAGCGGAGGGATCCGGCGGGCAGCGCGTGGAGCGTCGAGGCACGCGGACTCGAAGTCAGCCGTGTATTCGACGTGCGGCGCGATGCACGCCAGCTGTTCGACGGTGGTATCGCAGACGGCCGCGTGGATCTTCAGGCCAGTAATGATGCGCTCCATTTCCACGTGAACATGGGCGCGCGCGGAGCGCGTTTGGCTGCGCTGGCGGATAACGCGGCCGACGAACCGCAACTCGGCGATCCGACGGACCTGACCCTACGATTCGATGGCGCGTGGCGACGGGCCGGGGGCACGATCGAGATCCCCGAGATGCACGCGACGGTGGCCGGTACGGACTTATCGGGCTCGATTGCGCTGAGCGATCTCGACACCGATCCGGTAGTCGATCTGGCACTTGACGTGCAGCGGCTGGACTTCGCGCAACTGTTGAGTACATCGGGGCTCTCGGTGCCCGAAAGCTTGGGAATGGCGCCGGGCAGCGACCATGGCCTTGGCACGGCCACGATCGACGTGCGGGTACACGGACGACCATCGGACCCCGCCTCGCTCTCGGTGAGCCAGAAGATCGAGTTCACGCCGCCACGCCAGATGCCGCCGGCGATCCTGCGCCTGCGCGGCGAATTCGTTTTCAGCTCCGATGAAGGCGCCGGCCCGCACCGCCCCGTCGACGTCTCGCCCGCATCCGCCGACTTCATCGCCCTGCGCGATGTTCCGCCGCTGTTCGTGCGCACTCTGCTGCTTGCCGAAGACGCAGGCTTCTACGGTCATCGCGGCATCGACCTGCGCGAATTGCTCACGGCGCTGCTCACCAACCGGTCGCGTGGCGGCGCCGCGCGTGGCGCGTCGACAATCACCCAGCAGCTGGCCAAGAACCTCTTCCTTTCGCGCGACAAGCAGCTGGGACGCAAGCTGGAAGAACTGGCGATCACGTTCTTGCTCGAGTCGGCGCTTGGCAAGGGGCGCATCCTCGAGATCTACCTGAACATCATCGAATGGGGGCCGGACCTGCGTGGCCTGCGGCCCGCAGCCCACACCTATTTCGGTCGCGAACCTCAGGCGCTGACACCGGCCGAGATGGCTTTCCTGGTCGCGATTATCCCCGGGCCGATCAAGTACCAAAGTTCATTTGCGCATGGCACGCCGGGGCCTGGGCTGCGCTCGCTGATCGACGAGTTGTTGGGGAAACTGCGCGCGGTGGATGCGATCAGCGAGGAAGAATATCAGCGAGCGCTCGGCGACCCCATAATCGTCGCTGGCGGAAGGCCGCCCGGATGATTGCCGGCAATCTCAATCGGTGTACCACATGAATGTGCCCGGCCTATATTGGGCGTGCCACGATTGTTTCGAAGGGCGGGTGTTCTACAATCGCGGATTGCGATCCGATCACTAAGAGGAAGAGCATGCTGCACCGCGTTTTCTGCGGCCGAAGGGTCACTATTTCCCTGTTGGTGCTCATGGGCGCGGCGATGATGATGCCGCCTTCGTCGGTGGCGTTCGCCGGCGGGCTCGCCGACAAACTCGTTGGCACATGGCGCCTCGTTCGCTTCGTAGATACCGATCCGAGCGGGAAGGTGACCTATCCCTTCGGAGAGAAACCGAGAGGCTACATCGTCTATGACTCCAGCGGTCATCTGAGTGTTCAAATCATGCGAATGCCGGCCCAACCAACTCTTGCTGCCGGCGATGACGATAAAGGGACGGATGCGGAGGTGCGTGCGGCCTACGACGGCTTTGTGGCCTATTTTGGGACCTATCGTGTCGACGAGGCCAACAGCGTCGTAACACATGTCGTGGAAGGCGGTCTTAAGCCCAGCTACACAGGGACGGACCAGCCGCGCCCGTTCAAATTGAATGGTGACGTACTTATCATTAAAGTCCGCGACAAAGACGGTAGCTCGGGTATTCGGGAGCTCCATCGGGTCAAATAACCCGCGGCGAGCGTTCCGCGGCGAGCGACACCTCTGAGCAAGCGATCATAGTGCCGAGGTCGTGGGTTCGAGTCCCACCCTAGCCACAAATTACACCAGAGTCCTTCCCGAGCACATCGACGATCGATGTAATGAGCCCAGATGCCTGGTTCTCGCACCGCGAGTGCTGAATTCCTGAAAGCTTGGCTGCGCGGCCGGTGCATCATCCGTATGTGTCATCCTTGCTTCGATGCCCAAAATTCAAACGCGCGGGCGACGGTGGTTGACCGGAGCGATTGCCGCGGCGCTGTTCGTAAGCCTG
>JBEKOK010000042.1:0-16456 GCA_049521875.1 Steroidobacteraceae bacterium | reverse complement strand
GCCGGTTGCGACCGGCCGCGTCCGGCTCAATCAGCGTGCAATGGCCTACTTTGCGGCCGCTGCGCGCGCGCTTGCCATAATCATGCAGGTGCAGGCCAGGAAAGCCGAGCAGCTCACGGGCTGCAGGCATTTCGCCAATCAGGTTGATCATCGCCGAGTGGCCACGCGCGCCGCTCGCCCCCAGCGGCAGGCCGCAGATCGCGCGCAGGTGATTCTCGAACTGGCTGGTCTCGGCCCCTTCAATGGTCCAGTGACCCGAATTATGGACGCGTGGCGCGAGCTCGTTGGCGATCAGGTGCCGGCCGCGGACGAAGAACTCGACCGCCAGCACGCCGACATAGCGAAACTCCGCCAGCAGCGCGCGCAGGTAGCGCTGCGCTAGCCGCTCGAGCGCCGCGTCCTCCCAGGGCGCGAGGCTCAAGCGCAGGATGCCATCGCTGTGATAGTTGCGGCTCAGCGGATAGAGTGCGAGCTCGCCACGCCGGCCGCGCGCGCCGATCGCCGAGACTTCGGCCTCGAAGCGGATCCACTCTTCGTACAGCAGCGGCGCGGAGCCGAGTGCCTCAAAGGCGGCGTGCGCCTCGGCGCTGCTGCGCACCACGCGCTGGCCCTTGCCGTCGTAACCCATGCGCCGCGTCTTGATCACCGCCGGCAGCCCGATGCTGCGCATCGCTGCCGCCAGTGCGCGAGGTGAGCTGACTGCGGCATAGCGTGTGGTTGGAATACCAAGGCGCTCAAACAGTCGCTTCTCCGCGAGCCGATCCTGCCCGGTGGCGAGCGCGCGCAGCGGCGGCGCGGCGCGCGTTTTTAGGCCCGCAAGCGCGCTGCGCAGTGCGCTGACCGAGACGTTTTCCCAATCGAAGCTGAGCACGCTGCTGCGCGTTGCGAGCTCGCGCAACAGCGCCGGATCATCCAGCGGACCAATCAGGGTCTCGGCCACCTGGCCGGCCGGTGTGTCGGCCGCCTGGTCGAGGAACAGGCACTGGATGCCCAGCGGGTAACCTGCGAGCGCGAGCATGCGGCCGAGCTGGCCGCCGCCCACGATGCCGACGCTCATGCCGGCGCGGACCGGGGATCGGGCTTGGCGAGCACCGCCTCGGTCTGCGCCTCGCGATAGCGTTGCAGCGCGCTCGCGATGTCCGGGTAGCGTGCCGCGAGGATCGCGGCGGCAAACAGTGCGGCGTTGATCGCGCCGGCGCTGCCGATCGCGAAGGTCGCCACCGGAACGCCTGCGGGCATCTGCACGATCGAGAGCAGCGAATCGAGGCCATTGAGGGTGCGTGACTGCACCGGCACGCCCAGCACCGGCAGGCTGGTCTTGGCGGCGCTCATGCCCGGCAGGTGCGCGGCACCACCGGCGCCGGCGATCAGCACTTCCAGTCCACGCCCGGCGGCCGAGGCGGCGTACTCAAACAGCAGATCGGGTGTGCGGTGCGCCGATACGACCCGCACTTCGTGGGCCACGCCCAGCTTCTCCAGAGTCTCGGAGCCGCCGCGCAGCGTCTCCCAGTCGGAGGTGGAACCCATGATGATGCCAACCAGCGGCTTCATCGAGGCATTTTAGCACGCGAGGACCAGCCGCCCTCGACCTGCTCGAGCGCCGCTTCGATCGGCGCCGGATCAACATCGCGCATCAGCTTGCCGATGTACTGGTACTGGCGGGCGAGTCCAGGGCCCTTCTTGATGTTGCGTGCTTCGCGAATGGCATCGAGCAGCGTTTCAGGCAGATCCAGCTTCAGCGCCTGCAACCTGGCCTCGCGCAATCCAACCAGACGCACCCCGAGGCGCTGGCGCGCCTCGGCATCGCGCTTGCGGGCCGAGCGGCTCGGCCCCAGCAACTCCTCTGAATCCTCCTCGGGCGGCTCCTGGCGGCTGTTCATCATGCGGTGCGTATTGCTGTCACTGGTACAATTGTGCCTCAATTTAGCCAATTGGATGGCCAGCATGCAGCAGGAAGTTGACGCGCGCCGGATCCCGGAGCTCTCCGAGGTGGTCGACAGTGCCCTGGCACAGGCCCGGGCTGCTGGTGCCACTCAGGCGGAGGCGGATGCGAGCGTCCAGAAGGGTCTGACCGTTACCGTGCGGCTCGGCGAGGTCGACACGATCGAATATCACCGGGATCGCGGCATGGCGATCACGGTGTATTTCGGCCAGAGCAAGGGCTCGGCGAGCACGGCGGATCTGAGGGCCGATGCCGTGCGCGAGACGGTCACCAAGGCCTGCACGTTCGCGCGCTACACCGCGGCCGATGAGTGCGGCGGCCTCGCCGATGCCACGGAACTGGCAGCGGCGGTGCCGGATTTGGACCTGGATCATCCATGGGCAATCGAACCGGATGAAGCAGTGCAGATCGCGCGCAACTGCGAGGCGGCGGGCCTCGCGGTCGATGCACGGGTGAAAAACTCGGAAGGCGCCACGCTCACCAGCCACCGTGGCGTGCGCGTGTATGGCAATACCAATGGTTTCCTCGGCGGCTTTCCCAGCACCAGCCACAGCATCAGCTGCGCGCTCGTGGCGCAGGTCGAGCAGGACATGCAGCGCGACTACTGGTATTCAGTCGCACGCAGCGCCGGGGCACTGGATTCGGGCGAGGCGATCGGACGGCGTGCCGCCACCCGGGCACTGGCGCGGCTCGGCGCGCGGCGGCTTCCCACGCAGCGCGCCAGCGTGCTGTTCTCGCCCGATACCGCGCGCGGCATCTTCGGGCACTTTATCGGCGCGATCCGCGGCAGCAGCCAGTACCGGCGCTCCTCGTTCCTGCTCGGTGCCGCCGGCGAGCAGATCTTTCCCAAGTTCCTGCAGCTGCAGGAGCGCCCGCACCTGCGCCAGGGCCTGGCCAGCAGTCCCTTTGACAGCGAGGGCGTATCCACGCGCGATCGCGAGCTCGTGCACGATGGTGTGCTCGATGGCTACCTGCTGGGCAGCTACTCGGCGCGCAAGCTCGGGCTGCGTACGACTGGCAATGCCGGTGGCGTGCACAATCTCATCGCCAGCGCCGCCGGCGTCAGCGGTAGCTTCGAGGATCTGCTCAAGCGCATCGGTACCGGCCTGTATGTCACGGAGCTTATGGGGCAGGGCGTCAACGGCGTGACCGGGGATTACTCGCGCGGCGCAAGCGGCTTCTGGGTCGAGGGTGGGGCACTCGCCTTTCCGGTGCACGAGATCACGATCGCCGGCAACTTGCGCGAGATGTATCGCAACATCGTGGCGCTGGGGACCGATGTGGATGTGCAAGGCACGATCCGCTGCGGATCGCTGCTGATCGAGGGCATGACGATCGCCGGCGAGTGAGCCGGCGCAGCCGCGTTCAGGCTGCGCGCTCCGGCCCGGTCAGGCGCGTGAGGGCCTCGCGGTATTTCTCACTGGTGCGCGCCAGGATCTCGGCCGGCAGGTGCGGCCCGGGTGCAGTCTTATTCCAGTCGAGCGTCTCCAGGTAATCGCGCACGAACTGCTTGTCGAACGAAGGTGGGCTTGTGCCCGGCTGCCAGGTCGCCGCCGGCCAGAAGCGCGAAGAGTCTGGTGTCAGCACCTCATCGATCAGCGTGAGCTGCCCGTTGGCATCCACGCCAAACTCGAACTTCGTGTCCGCGATGATGATGCCGCGGGCACGCGCATGCGCGGCCGCGAAGCGGTAGATCGCGATGGCCGTAGCGCGCACCTGGGCCGCGCGCTCGGCGCCGATCAGCTTCGCGCACTCGGCAAAGGAGATGTTCTCATCGTGTGCGCCGGCGGCCGCCTTGGTCGCCGGCGTGAAGATCGGTTCAGGCAATGCATCGGCCTGGCGCAGGCCCTTGGGTAGCTCGATGCCGCAGATCGTGCCGCTGCGCTGATAGTCCTTCCAGCCCGAGCCGATCAGGTAGCCGCGCACCACGGCCTCGATCGGCAGCGCCTCAAGCCGCTGCACGATGGCTGCACGGCCTGCGAGCAGTGCGCGCTCGGCTGGATCACTGACGAGCGCTTCGATCGTGAGGCTGCTCGCATGATTGGGCACGATGTGGCGCGTGCGCTCGAACCAGAAATCGGAAATGCCGTGCAGCACCTGGCCCTTGCCGGGTATCGGATCGGGCAGGATCACATCGAAGGCGCTCAGGCGATCGCTCGTGACGATCAGCAGATGCTGTGCATCCGCTTCGTAGACATCACGCACCTTGCCCCGGTGCAGGAGCTTGAGCCCCCGGAGTGACGTCTCAAACACCGCCGCAGGAGTGCTGGCCACGGGTCGAGTACCATAGGATCGCAGAGAAGGGCGCGCATCTTGCCGCCCGCATGGTGAGCGGGTCAAGCGGCCCGGCAAGGACTGATGCGCTGGACCGGAAAGATTGTTGGTGCCTTCGTGGGCTACTGGCTTGCGGGTTGGGTCGGCGCACTGCTCGGGATCCTGATCGGTCACCAGTTCGACAGTGGTGGCCTTGCCCCCTCGCAGGCGCACATCGGCCAGGTGCAGGCACTGTTCCTGCCAGCGCTGTTCCGTGTCATGGGGCACGTCGCCAAGTCCGACGGCCGCATCTCGGAGCAGGAGGTCGTCGCGGCACGCGCGATCATGCATGCGCTGCGCCTGAGCCCGGATCAGATCCAGGCGGCGATCGAGTATTACTCCGAGGGCAAGAAGCCCGATTTCAGCCTCGAGGCCGCGATCCGCGAGCTGCAGCCGGCGTTGCGCCCCAATCCGCAGCTGGCGCAGTTTTTCATCGAGATCCAGCTGCAGGCGGCGCTCGCGGGCAACAGCCTGGCGCCGCTCCCGCGTGCACGCCTGCTGCAGGTGGCCGCGCTGCTCGGCATGAGCAGCGGCGAGTTCGCGCGCCTCGAAGCCATCATGCGTTATCGCACGCAGGGCGCCTGGACGCGCACCGAGACCCCCGGCGCGCAGCCCGGCAGTAACGATGGCGAGGCCATCCGCCAGGCCTACGCACTGCTCGAATCGACGCCTGCGGCCAGCGATGCGGAGCTGAAGAAGGCCTATCGGCGCCAGATGAGCAAGCATCATCCCGACAAGCTCCAGGCCCAGGGCCTGCCCGAGTCGATGCTCGAGCGCGCCAAGGAGCGCACCCAGCAGATCCAGGCCGCTTACGAGCTCCTGTGCAAGCAGCGCGGCATGCGCTGATGAGCTGCGCGCGCTTGAGCCCTCGCGTAAACTCGGGTGCATCATGAATCAACACTGGATCGCCCCATCCATCCTTTCAGCAGATTTTGCGCGCCTCGGGGCCGAGGTCGAGGCGGTCGTGGCCGCTGGCGCCGATCTGATTCATTTCGATGTCATGGACAACCACTTCGTGCCGAACCTTACGATCGGTCCGATGGTGTGCGAGGCGCTGCGCGACTACGGGATCAAGGCGCCGATCGATGTGCACCTGATGGTCGAGCCGGTCGACCGCCTGGTGCCGGATTTTGCCAAGGCCGGTGCCACCTTCATCAGCTTCCACCCGGAGGCGAGCTGGCACGTCGATCGCACCATTGGGCTGATCCGCGAGCATGGCTGCCGGCCCGGCTTGGTGCTCAATCCCGCGACGCCGCTCAACTGGCTCGACTACACGCTCGAGAAGCTCGATCTGGTGCTGCTGATGTCGGTGAATCCGGGTTTTGGCGGCCAGCAATTCATCCCGAGTGTGCTGCCGAAGATTGCCGCGGTCCGCGAACGCGTGCGGGCGAGTGGCCGCGAGATCCGCGTTGAGGTCGATGGGGGCGTGAAGATCGACAACATCCAAGCCGCGGCACGTGCCGGGGCCGATACCTTTGTCGCAGGCTCCGCGATTTTTGGCAGCAAGGACTACGCTGCCACGATCAAGGCGATGCGCGAGCACATCGCCCAGGCCGCTAAAGCGGCCTAAAGCCGCTCAGTCCTCATCATCCTCGTCATCGTCCGCATCGGCGACCGGACGCAGCTTGGCGCCGGCGGGTGAGGGCTTGGCAGGCACTACCACCGGACGGGTCTTCATCTTCGGGCGTGCGTTGAAGACGACGATGGTCTTGCCGGTCGCGCGCAGCAGGCCCTGCTCCTCGAGCACCTTGAGCACGCGTCCGGCCATCTCGCGTGAGCAGCCGATCAGGCGTGAGAGTTCCTGGCGCGAGACCTTGATCTGCATGCCTTCCGGATGCGTCATCGCATCGGGCTCGCCGCACAGGTCCATGATCGCGTGCGCGACGCGTCCGGTGACATCGACAAAAGCCAGGTCGCCCAGCTTGCGGTTGGTGCGATCCAGGCGCGTGGCGAGCTGCGTCGCGAGCTCGAAGATGAGGCCCGGGCTTTCGGTTGCGACCTGGCGGAAACGCGGATAGGTCATTTCAGCGAGCTCGCAGGCACTGCGGGTGCGAACCCAGGCACTGCGCGTGGGCTGTTCGTAGAACAAGCCCATCTCGCCGAAGAACTGGCCCTTGTTCAGGTAGGCCAGCACCATCTCATTGCCCTCTTCGTCCTCGATCATGACTTCCACCGAGCCACTGATCACGTAATAGAGGACATCGGGTAGGTCCCCGGCGTGGATCAGCACCGTCTTCGACGGCACTGTGCGGACGCGGCAATAGCTTAAGAAGCGATTGATTGCCGGGATGTCGTTCAGAGGTCTTACCGTCTCTTCCATAATTACAGGTGCTTTTAATTGGTGTGGATGAGAAATCGTGGCGGCATTTTTATTACATAAGTCCGGGCGGCTGCAAGCAAAACTTCAACTTTCGGCTCATATGAAGTAGGCGCTGCGGGTCATCAGCTTCGAAGTCAGGCGCATCGCTTCGCGCACTGGCGCCGGCAGCTCGGCCGCACCGGCTCTACGTGCCGATTCGCCATGCCCGGCTTCGTCGGCCTGCATCGTCTCCAGAATCCGCCTGCTGCGCTCATCATGCGCCGGCAACTGGCCCAGGTGCTCGGCCAGATGTCCTTCGACCTGCCGCTCGGTTTCGGTGACGAACCCCAAGCTGACCCGATCGCCGACGGCTGCCGCTGCGACGCCGATGGCAAAGGAGCCCAGGTACCACAGCGGATTGAGCCGGGAGGGCGCAGCCCCCAGCTCCCGCAGGCGCTGCGCGCACCAGGCCAGGTGATCGCCTTCCTCGGCGGCGGCCCGTAGCAGCAAGTCCCGGGTGGCCTCGGAACGCGAGCACAGGGCCTGCCCGTGGTAGAGGGCCTGGGCGGCGATCTCACCGGCGTGGTTGACCCTCATCAGCCCCGCCACGTGGCGGGTTTCGGAGGGGCTCAGGGGGCTGGCAGGAGGCAATTCGGGGTTCCGGGCCGCCTGGGCGGGCGCAAACAGGGCCCGCAGCGCGTTATCCGCAGCTGACAGGAGTGCATCCAGGGGGTGTTGGGCCGCCATCTCCTCATTATAGTAGGCGCCCGGCCCCCTGGGGGACGCTGCTTTTGCAAACCGGAAGGGGCTTCAGTACACTTCCGCGCCTTTTTCCACGACAACCCGTGGTCCGGATCACTCCCCTTTTGGGGGTGGTTGGGCGCCCGGGCGGAGCTTGAGTGTCCATGAAAACCGTATTTCCGAATGCCGAGGCCGTGCGCGCTGACTGGTATCTGATCGATGCCAAGGGTCAGACCCTGGGGCGTCTGGCCTCCAAAATTGCCCACCGCCTCAAGGGCAAGCACAAGGCTGAATACAGCCCGCACGTGAACATGGGCGATCACATCGTGGTACTCAATGCCGAGAAAGTGGCGGTCACGGGCAACAAGCTCGACGACAAGTTCTACCACCACCACACCGGCTACCTCGGTAACCTCAAGTCCATTCCGCTCGGCAAGCTGCTCAAGGAGCACCCGGAGCGGGCCATCGAATTCGCCGTGAAAGGCATGCTGCCCAAGAACACGCTCGGCCGGAACATGTTCCGCAAGCTCCACGTGTTTGCCGGCGAGAAGCATCCGCACACGGCCCAGCAGCCCAAGCCGCTCGAACTGTAAGCGATCAGGAATCCCAAGAAAGTTATGCCAGCCCAGACCAATTACGGCACCGGCCGTCGCAAGAGCTCCACCGCCCGGGTCTACATGCAGCCCGGCAGCGGCCAGATCACCGTCAACGAGCGCCCGCTCGATGAATTCTTCGGCCGCGAAACCGGCCGCATGATCGTGCTCCAGCCGCTCGAACTCGTGCAGCTGACCAGCCGCTTTGACATCACCGTGACGGTCAGCGGCGGGGGTATCACCGGTCAGGCCGGCGCGATCCGCCACGGCATTGCCCGTGCGCTGATCCGTTACGATGAGACCCTGCGCCAGCCGCTGCGGCAGGCCGGGTTCGTGACGCGCGACGCGCGCGAAGTGGAACGCAAGAAGGTTGGCCGCCGGAAGGCCCGCCGCGGCCCGCAGTACTCCAAGCGTTGATATCGAGGGTGCCGGACTGCTCCGCGGATTTCTCCGCCGGGCAGTCCGGTTGCCCGACCTCTGCTCAGGGCAATGCGCCGCCAGGCACTGGCGCGAAGGCCCGGCATCACGCCAAAATGGCGTGCGGGGTACGCCCGCCTCCTCAAGGGTTTTCGGGTGGGGGATCGTCTAGTGGTAGGACCGCGGACTCTGACTCCGCTAACCTAGGTTCGAATCCTAGTCCCCCAGCCACCCTTTGCAGGGTCTATTCGGGTCGCATCACTGTTACAGCCCAGCCGCAGTTCGTCATTCCGCCAGTGCGCGGCCCAGCACTT
This sequence comes from Steroidobacteraceae bacterium, assembly GCA_049521875.1. Lineage (GTDB taxonomy): Bacteria > Pseudomonadota > Gammaproteobacteria > Steroidobacterales > Steroidobacteraceae > FEN-1191. The sequence continues at coordinate 7,837 of JBEKOK010000042.1, read as the reverse complement.
TCCGCACCTACCTATATCGAGTGCCGCGAGCGGCGCAACGCCGAGGCTTGCACCGGCGCCTTAAGCCGGGCGCGTGATTGCCCTCGTGCTTGGGCACTTGCACAGCGCAGTGCCGATGGCAGGGCTCCTCAGCTAAATCGTGCTGATACCGGCATCGGTGCCGATGACCAGCAGGTCCGCGGGCCGCGCCGCAAACAATCCCACCGTCACCACACCCACGATCTGATTGATCTGGGCTTCGAGCGCGCGCGGATTGGTGATCGAAAGCCCGTGCACGTCCAGGATGTGATTGCCATTATCGGTCACGATGCCGCGCCGCCATTCGGCGCGGCCGCCCAGTGCATCGAGCGCACGCGTGACCTGGGCACGTGCCATCGGTATCACTTCGACGGGCAGCGGAAACTTGCCGAGGATCGGTACCAGCTTGGAGTCATCTACGATACAGACGAAGCGGCGCGCCGCAGCGGCGATGATTTTCTCTCGTGTCAGTGCTGCACCCCCGCCCTTGATCAGCTCGCGGTTCGGGTTGGCCTCATCGGCTCCATCGATGTAGAGACCCAGTTCCGGGACCTCATTGAGGTCCAAAACCGGAATTCCGAGTTCGCGAAGACGTGTACTCGATGCCTCGGAGCTCGAGACCGCGCCGCGCAGGCGCGTGCTCCACTCGGCCAGGAATTCGATCAGCGCATTGACAGTGGTGCCGGTACCGACGCCAATGATCATGCCGTCGCTGAGGTATTGAAGCGCTGCCTGTGCAGCTCGCTGTTTTTTTGAAAGGCCCGCAGACACCATGTTTTGAAGCCTTTTTCGCTCTCTATAACGACAATGCCCGCTTGCGCGGGCATTGTCTTAAGCTTCGAAGTACGGTGAGTGGGATCTATTCCCGGCTCACCGGCAGTAAGGCCCTTACTTCTTCTTCGCAGCTTTCTTCTTGGCCTTCTTCTTTGCTTTCGCCATGATAAGTCTCCATTTATCGAGTTAGTCCGGGGTCCGAGTATATACACGCGACATAAAATTACAAGCAAGTGACGGACTTAGGTGCGTGTGTGATCCACCTCACAGCGCATCACAGTGTGAGAATGAATCGCCATTGAGCCTCACTCACGGGCATCACCGAGAGACGATTGCCGGTGCGCAGCAGCGCCAGGTCTTTAAGTTTTCCGCGCGCGTGAGCTCGCAGCTGCTCGAGCGAGATCAGCTTGGGCAGGCGACGCACGAGCTGCACATCGACCATGACCCAGCGTGGATTCTTTGGATCAGAGCCCGCATCAAAGTGCTCGTGGCCGGCTTCAAAGGCGGTCGGATCCGGGTAACTCGCGCGCACAATGCGCACGATGCCGGCGATCCCGGGCTCCGGACAGCTCGAATAATAGAAGAACGCCTCATCGCCCTTTTTCATCCCATCGCGCAGGTAGTTGCGGGCCTGGTAGTTGCGCACCCCATCCCATGGGGCCGTGCGCTTGGGCTTCCCGACCAGATCATCGATGCCAAAGACGCTCGGTTCGCTCTTGAGTAGCCAGTAATTCATGTCACCCCCTACGCCCGAACCAGCGGATGCCCCGTTCAGTAACGATGCCATCGAGTGCCACGTCATGCGCGGCCCGCGCGACATGCGCGAGTTCCTGGCATGCATAGGCAAGGCCAATCAGCAGCGGTGGCGCCGGCTGCGTGAGGCGAAAAGCCAGGTCACGATCATAGAAACCGCCGCCATAGCCGAGCCTGGTGCCCTGGCCATCGAAGCCCAGGATCGGCAGCAGGATCAGTGACAGCCAATGCGCGGGGATGCTCTCGCGCAGTGCCGGTTCGGCAATACCCATGCGATTGATGGTCAGTTTGCTGCCCCGGTCACGGCAGAAGCGCATGCGCCGCGCGGCAAAGTCCGTGATGCGTGGCAGATACACCGCGCAGCCGCGTTTGCGGCACAGCGAGCGCAGGGCCACCGTGTCCACTTCATCGCCCATCGAGGCATAGATGGCGATGCGGCGCGACGGTCGCAGCCAGTAGCTGTGGGCAAGGTGCGCGCGTATGCGCTCATCGGCCCAGTGGCGTAGCGATGGTGCGAGCGCGCTGCGCGCCGTACGCATCAGGCGGCGCATGGCGCGCCGCTCATTCGGAACAGAATTAGTGCTCACGCGCGGCGCTCAGGCGACCGATCGGCAGCAGGGAGAAAGGGGCGTTACCCAAAGGTGCCGGTGCGGACCGTTGCTCTCGGACCAGAGCAACAAGTGGGACCTCCTGAGGCAGGTAAGGCTTTCTGCACGGGGCAGACATGCACAGTGCTGCGCACAAGGATGATGGTCCCTTGGGTGCATCAATTAGGGTCGAGAGGTATCCCGGCCCGCTGTCGCACACCGCAGGCAACGCCTTGATACCGAATGTACACTAAAGCTCGAGTTGTTGTCCGTTCTCGAGTGCCGTTTCCACGCGCTCGCGCAGCGCCTTAACACGTGTGCCGAAGTCTGTCTGCAAGCCGAGATCTCGATCACGCAATTGCAGCAGTTCATGGCAGATATTGAGAGCGGCCATTACGGCTATGCGGTCGGCGCCGACGACTTTGCCCGAGTCGCGGATGTCCTTCATGCGGCTGTTCAGGAATGTGGCGCTGTCGAGCAGGTCGTTGCGCTCACTGGGCGGGCAGGCAATGAAATAATCCTTCTCCAGGATCCGGACCGTGACCCGCGCCGGCTCCCGCTCGCTCATGCGCCGTGTTCCATCGCACGCAGTCGCCCGATCATCGCTTCGACGCGCGCGCGCACCTGTTCATTGCGATTGAGCAGCGAGGTCTTCTCGACCGCATGCGAATCCTGGCGCTGGCGCAGCGCGCGGTTCTCGTCCTTGAGCTGGTGGATGGTCGCAACGAGTTCATCGACGCGCTTTTCCAGCCGCTTGAACTCGACCTCGATATTGCTCGTCCGATTGGGTTCGCTCATAGCAAAACTATAGTTCCCCGTTGCAGGGCGGGTCAATGCACGTTTGATCGTACCGGCCACACCAATGCCGCCCGCAAGTGACGGTTGCGGCCGGCGCCGGCAGTGCCTACCATCGCAATTCACTTCTACCGCCTGGCGCCGGGTACCCGTGGCCCAATCCCGCGATTACGCTCAGATCGAACAGCAACTGCAGGACCTCCATGCAATGACTGAGGCGGCAGAGGCCCACGGCACGCTCGCCGGCTCGCTGTGCGCGGCCGGCCGCTACCGGATCGAGGACTGGATCGGTGAGATCCTGCCCGATGAGGTCGTGGCGCAGGGTCCGGCGCCGGCACTGCGCACACTCTTTGAGGAAACCACCGCGGCACTGGCTGGGCAGAGCATGGAGTTCAACCTGCTGTTGCCGGACGATGAGGAGCCGCTGGAGCGGCGCACCGAAGCGCTATGCCTGTGGTGCAATGGATTTATCTATGGACTGGGTACTGCAGGCCACTCTGATCCGACGCGGCTGCCTGGGGATGCGGGCGAGATTGTGCGCGACTTCAACCAGATCATGCAGGCCGGAGTCGATGAGTCCGAGGGCGATGAGGCCAACGAGTCGGCGTTCGCGGAACTGGTTGAATTCGTACGGGTTGGTGTCCAGATCGTCTATGAGCAGCTCGCCAGCCAGCGCGAGCAACCGAGTGAGCCCGCCGTTGCCTTGCATTAGCCGCTGGCGGTCATGAACCGCTCGATGGGGCAGGAGTTTGCGCGTCGCCGCCGCCAGTTGCTGCGGCTGATGGGTCGCGATGCGATCGCGATCATTCCGGCGGCACCGATCCGGATCCGCAACAACGATGTGGATTATGTTTACCGCCAGGACAGTGATTTCTACTACCTGACCGGCTTCACCGAGCCTGAGGCCGTCGCGGTGCTGATGCCGGGGCGGGCCGCGGGCGAGTTCGTGCTGTTCGTGCGCGACCGGGACCCGAAGCGCGAGAGCTGGGATGGCCGCCGCGCCGGACCGGCCGGCGTCGTCGCAGACTTCGGCGCCGACGATGCCTTTCCGATCGCAGACATCGACGAGATCCTGCCCGGGCTGCTCGAGCAGCGCGTGCGCGTCTACCACTCGATGGGGGTCTACCAGGAATTCGACCAGCGCGTGGTCGGCTGGGTCAACGCCCTGCGCTCCCAGGCCCAAACCGGACGACATCAGCCACAGGAGTTCGTGGCGCTCGATCACGTGCTGCACGACATGCGGCTCTTCAAGAGCCCGGCGGAGTTGAAAATTATGCAGCGCTCCGGGCAGATCGCCGGCCAGGCACACGTGCGCGCGATGCGCCACTGCAAGCCTGGCCTGTATGAATACGAGATCATGGCCGAACTGATGCATGAGTTTGGACGGCATGGCGCCGACAGCGCTTACCCGCCGATCGTTGGCGGCGGCGCCAACTCGTGCATCCTCCACTACCGGGATAACAACGAGCGACTGCGCGATGGCGATCTGGTGCTGATCGATGCAGGCTGCGAGCATCAGTACTACGCCTCAGATATCACGCGCACCATACCGGTCAACGGCCGCTTCAGCCCGGCGCAACGCGAGATCTATCAGATCGTGCGCGAGGCGCAGCAGGCGGCCTTTGCCAAGATCCGCCCCGGCAACCACTGGAATGAACCGCACGATGCGGCAGTGCGCGCAGTGACCCAGGGGCTGGTGCGCAGTGGCCTGCTCAAGGGCCCGCTGGGCGCGCTGATCCGCGACGGGGCCTACGAGCGCTTCTTCGGGCATCGCACCGGGCACTGGCTCGGCATTGACGTACACGATGTCGGGGACTACAAGGTCGGCGATGAATGGCGCGTATTCGAGCCGGGCATGACACTCACCGTGGAGCCGGGCATCTACATACCCGCCGGCTCGCGCGGCATACCCAAGCGCTTCTGGAACATTGGCGTGCGCATCGAGGACGATGTGGCGGTCACGCGCGCCGGCTGCACCGTGCTGACGGCGGGCGTGCCCACTGATCCGGATCAGATCGAAGCGCTGATGAGGGCGGCATGAGCGCCCGCCCGGAGATTGGTACCGACATCGCGATCGTCGGCGGCGGCCTGGTTGGGGCAAGCCTCGCGCTGGCGCTCGCCGGTTCGCGCCATCGCGTCGCGCTGATCGAATCGGTTCGACCCGGCGCCGATGAGCAGCCGAGTTTTGATGAGCGCACGACCGCGCTCGGCAACGGCAGCCGGCGCGTGCTGCAGACGCTCGGCGCGTGGGCGCATATGGCACCGCACGCGGGCCTGATCCGCGACATCCATATCTCCGATGCTGGCCGCTTCGGCTTTGCGCGTCTAAACGCCAAAGCCCAGGACCTGGAGGCCTTTGGCTACGTGGTACCCAACCGCGCTATCGGCGCCGCACTCTGGCAGCGGCTGGCTGAGCTGCCGGCCCTTGAAACCTTCATGCCGGTCCAGGTGACCGCCGCCGAATTCTCGAGCGGCTCCGCACGCCTGGAACTGACGAGTGCTGAGGGCGTGCGCACGGCATTGCGCGCGCGGCTGGTCATTGCGGCCGATGGCGCGGGCTCAGCGGTGCGCACGGCCGCCGGTATTGGTGCCGAAGCGCACAGCTACGGCCAGGTCGCGCTGGTGGCGAACGTTGCGAGCGATCGCCCGGCTACCGGAACTGCCTATGAGCGCTTCACGCCGACCGGACCTCTGGCGGTGCTGCCACTCGCCGATGGCAGCTACACGATTGTGTGGTCGCTTGCGCCGGAGCGTGCCGCGCAGCTGCTGGCGAGCGAAGCGAGCGCGTACCTGGCCGAATTGCAGCGCTGCTTTGGCTGGCGCATCGGTCGCCTGACCCAGCTTGGGCGGCGCGTGAGTTATCCGTTGGCGCTGACGCGGGCCGGCGCGCTGAGTGCCGCGCGCTGCGTGCTGGTCGGCAACGCGGCGCAAGCGCTGCATCCGGTAGCGGGGCAGGGATTCAACCTGGGGCTGCGCGATGCTGCAAGTCTCGCCGAAGCGCTGTGTGCGGCTGAAGATCCCGGCGCGCCAGCCGTGCTCGAGACCTATGAGCAGGGCCGCAGCGCCGATCGTCGCAGCATGATCGAGTTCACCGATACACTGGTGCGCTTATTTGCCAGCCAGCGCCCCGGGATCGCGAGCGCGCGCAATGCGGGGCTGCTGCTCTTTGATCTGCTGCCGCCGGCCAAGCGCGCACTCTCACAGCTGAGCTGGGGCTTTGGCGGCAGTGCCGGGCGCCTGATGCGCGGCCTGAAGGTCAGCTGAGGATGCCGGCAATGAACACGGATTTTGACATCGTTGTGGTCGGCGCCGGACCGAACGGCGTCAGCGCCGCGGCGCTGCTGGCGCGGGCCTCAAAGCTGCCCGCGCAACGCATCGCGCTGCTGGCCCCTGAGCTGGCCGTGCCACCAGGTGCCGCGCCGCGGGGTGCGCCGCAGCTGCGCGTCTCGGCGCTGGGCCGCGCCAGCGAGCAGGTCTTGACGGTTGCCGGCAGCTGGCAGCGTCTGCCCGCTGAACGGCTGTGCGCCTACGAGCGGATGCGCGTCTGGCATGCCTCGATGCCCCCCGACAGCCGCTCGACGCTGTGCTTTACGGCGGCGGATCTGGCCGAGGCCAACCTCGGGCACATCGTGGAGAACGATGCGGTGCAGGTGGCGGGCCTGGCGAGTTTCCAGGCCTCTGGCGGAGCGCTCATCGCGGCGGAATTCCGCGGAGCCACGATTGCGGGTGCCGTGCGCCTGATCGAGACCAGCGCCGGCAGACTGAGCGCCTCGCTGCTCGTCGGTGCGGATGGGGCGCATTCGCGCGTGCGTGAAGTGCTCGGCATCCGCGCGCATGAGCATGACTACCGGCAGCGGGCGATTGTCGCGAGCATCGCGACCGAGCGCGCGCACGAGGCGACCTGCTGGCAGCGCTTCCTGCCAACCGGGCCGCTGGCGCTGCTGCCGTTGTTTGATGGCAGCTGCTCGATTGTCTGGTCGGCCTCCGAAGCGCTCGCTACCGAGCTGATGGGCCTCACGCCCGAGGTGTTTGCCGAGCGCCTCGATCAGGCTTCGGATCGGGTGCTCGGCCGCACGCGCCTGCTCAGCGAGCGCGTGGCGATTCCACTGCGTCGCTCCACGGCCCTGCGGCTGGCCGCCACCCGCGCGGTGCTGGTCGGTGATGCAGCGCATGTAATCCACCCGCTCGCGGGCCAGGGAGTCAATCTCGGGCTGCTGGATGCCGCAGGTTTGTGTGAAGCTGTGGCTGCGGCGGTCACGCTCGGCGAGGATGTCGGTGCGGGCGTTGTGCTGCGCCGCTACGAGCAGCAACGCCTGACGCACGATGTGCTGATGAGCCTTGGGATGAGCGCCTTCAACGAGCTGTTTGCCCGCGGCGGCCCGGCCGGATGGCTGGCCGCGCGGGCGCTCGGTTTTGCCGGCGCGAGCCCCGCGATCCGGCGGGCGTTCGCCGCGCGGGCGCTGGGCCTGGCCGGTGAATTGCCGCGCATCGCGCGACGCAGCGCGGCCTAGCTTCGCGGCCGTCCGCTGACATAGATCGAGGGCGACTGAAATGAATCCACTTGTAAGCAAGGTTCACGGCAAGGAGAAACGCTGGAGCGGCGAATTTGCGGCCCTGCGCAAACTCTGCCTCGCATCGGGACTCAATGAAGAATTGAAATGGGGTCAGGCTTGTTACGATCTGGATGGTGGAAACGTGGTCTTGATCCACGGCTTCAAGGGCTATTGCGCGCTGCTCTTCATGAAAGGCGCCTTGCTCAAGGATCCCAACGGCATCCTGATTCAGCAAACCAAAAATGTGCAGGCCGCGAGGCAAATCCGCTTTACCTCCCTTGCGGATATAAACAGGCAGAAGGCGGCGATAAAGTCTTACATTCGCGAGGCGATTGCGGTTGAGAAATCCGGCGCCAA
>JBEKOK010000041.1:0-16550 GCA_049521875.1 Steroidobacteraceae bacterium | reverse complement strand
AGGCGGTCAGCCACGATCGCGGCATCCTCGGAGCTGCGGATATCCGGCAAGACGATCATGAATTCATCGCCACCCAGGCGCCCCAGATCCCCGGGACGCTCCTGCGGACCGCCATCGATGCTCTGGTTGCTGCCGTTGCGCAGCGACTTGCGCAGCCGCTCGGCCGCGACCACCAGCACTTCATCGCCGACCGAATGGCCGAGCGTGTCGTTGATACGCTTGAAGTTATCCAGATCGAGGTACATCAGCCCGAGCGGCCGTCCGCTCTGGCGCGCGGCCTCGAGCGCCGAGCGCAGCCGGCTGTGCGCCTGCTCGCGATTGGGCAGGCCCGTCAGTGAATCGAAATAGGCCAGGCGGGTGATGTTGCGTTCGGCGCGCCACTTGCTGGCGAGCGCGATCGCCATCTGCCGCACTTCGTGCGGGTGAAAGGGCTTCTGCAGGTACGAGAGCTTGTCCTCCGGGGGCACGCGACCGCCGATGTCGGCCGGATCGACATCCGAGTAGGCCGTGCACACGACCAGCTCGATCGCCGGATCGAGCTCGCGGATGCGGGAGGCGGCCCAGACGCCGTCGGGCCCGGCACCCATGCGCATGTCGACGAAGGCAACCGCGAAGGGGCGGGCCGCGAGCAGCGCTTCCTGCACGGCCGCCACGCCCAGCTCGGCGCCGGTGCGGTATTCGACCTCGAATTTGAGCGCTCCGGCGGCGAGCCGCGCGCTGGGACGCTCCTCTTCGCGGCCAAAGAGCTTGGCGCCCAGATTGCGCCGGGCGCTGGCATCTTCGGTCGGTGGCGCGAAGATCTGCTGGTAGGCATCGAGCACCGGGGCCTCATCATCAATGACGAGCACGCGGATCGGGGGGCGGGTTTTGTCGTTCATGGCAACCTCAGGCGGCCTGCGCATCAGATGCGGGCGCAGAGTCGGAAGCAGAAGTGGAGCGGGGTACGGGGAGCAGCAGGTGCAGGATCGCGCCCTGTTCGGGCCCAGCGCTGCTGGCCCACATGCGGCCGCCGAGCGCGTTCACGGCCGTCGCGCACCAGTGCAGCCCGATGCCGAGGTTCCCGGAGCCACGCTTGGTCGAGAAACCGCGCTCAAAGACGCGCTCGAGATTCTCGGGCGCAATGCCACAGCCGTTGTCGTGGCACGCGAGCTCCAGGTTCTGACGGTTATTGGCCTCGTGCAGCGCTGCCGTCAGGCGCACGCTGCCGCGCTCGCGTCCGGCGGCGCGGATCGCCTCGGAGGCATTGATGATCAGGTTCTGCAGCACCAGGCGCAGCACCGTGCGCGGCAGGCGGATCGCACCGAGCGATTGGATCGAGGGATCGAGTTCCAGATCAATCCGCTCGCGCGCCGCATCGGGCACGATCTCCAGGCTCTGGCCAATCAGGGCCGGCAACTCGGTCGATTCAACGACGGTCGAGGTGCGCGTGGAGCGCAGCTGCTCGGAGAGCGCCGCCTGCACGATGCCGGCCTGGCGCTCGATGACAGCCACATCCTCGGCGGCCTGCGAAACGATGTCCGCGAGCTCTCCGGCCGCGAGGCGCAGGAATTCATCCAGATCCGACTGCCGCGCGCGATCGTTGCTCTCCAGTGTGCGCTCACTCAGGGCGCGCTCGACATCCGCCTGAGGCGCCGCCTGCAGTCGGGATTTCAGTCGCGCCAGGCGCACGCTCAGCGGCGTCATCGCGTTGCCGATGTTGTGCAGCACGCCGCGCGAGAGCTCGGACATGCCGGCCTCGAAGCTGTGATCAATCAGCTGCCGGCGCGATTCGGCCACCTGCTCGACCATGCGATCGAACTCGGCGGCCAGCGCCCCGATCTCATCGCGCCGGTTCAGGTTCAGTCGATTGGTCAGATCATCGCCGGCGCCGATGGCCACGGCATGGCGCGTCACGCGATCCAGCGGCCCGAGCACGGTGCGCTCCATGCCATAGAAGGCCAGCACCAGAATAATGATTGCCGCGAGCGCGGTCAGTGCGAGGACCCACATCAGGGTCGTATGGGCGCGCACCGCGACCTCGCGTGAGACTTCAATACGCAGCGTAATGACCGGCTCGCCAAAGATGTCTCTGACCTGGCGGCTGATCTGCGTCGTTTCAAACGGCGTGACCAGCACGCCGGGCCCATTCTCGGTGGCCACCAGACCCGGCAGCTGCCGGCCCGGATAGCGCACCGCGATCAGCGTCACCTGGGTATGCGCCCGCGCGCCGATCGCAGCCACTTCGTTGTGCGTCAGCAGCCGGCCGAGCAGCAGTGCGCCATGGGCCGGGCCATGGCCGAAACCGTCCAGGATCGGCGTGATCGCCGCCAGCATCACGCCACGGTTGGTCGCGATCAGGCCTTCACTCGACACGCCCGTCACCAGATTCGCGCGCCACGGGAAATGTTCGGGCAGTCCTGCCGCCTGGAACAGATCCAGATCGGTCGGCGCTGCAGTGTCGGGATTGATTGCTCCGGTCCAGACAAACTCACCCTGCTGATTGACGAAGGCGAGTGCCGTGGCATTGAGCTGCTTGAGTGCGCTCGGGTTCAGGCTCTTCTGGATGAACCCGTCGGCCGGATCCTCCATGAATTTGTAGGCATCCGACCAGTTGCCCCAGTCGGCGGCCGAGACATGCAGTTCAGCGAGCTCGGCCTGCAATCCTGAGTCGATACGCATCATCGCGGTGTTCGCATTGTCGAGCTCGATGCGCTCGAACTGAGGCATGAGCAAACCCTGCCCCACACCCCATTGCAGAAGTATCAGGGCGAGAAAGCACGCGGAGAGCACCGCGATCACTTTGGCGCGTAGCTGCATGAATCAGCACAACTTTTAACCGATGTGCCGGGATACTGCGCTGGCGGTCGCAGGCGCACTGTGACGCAACCGCAATCACGCCTTGCAGACTTAATCTGGCGCCGCAAGCAGTGACGCAGTTCACACAAAATCCGCGCGGCGGCCGCAGCGCGTCAGCTCAAATTCGGATAGTCGGTATAGCCTGCGGGCCCCTCGCCGTACATCGTCTTGGCATCGAGTTCATTGAACTTCGCACCCTCGCGGATGCGCCGCGGCAGGTCCGGATTGGCAATGAACAGCTTGGCGAAAGCCACCGCATCGGCACTGCCCGCAGCAATCGCCTGCTCGGCCGCTTCAGGCGTGTAGCCCTCGTTGGCAATGTAGGCACCCCCGAACTGCGCCTTGATCTGAAGCCCCAGATCCCCGTCGCCGGCATGATTGCGCGCGCAGATGAAGGCGATCCGGCGCCGGCCCAGTTCACGCGCCACGTAGCCAAAAGTCGCCGCGGGATCCGAATCGCCCATTGAGTGCGCATCACTGCGCGGCGCCAGATGCACGCCGACGCGCCCTGGACCCCAGACCGAGATCGCCGCATCGGTCGCTTCGAGCAGCAGCCGGGCCCGGTTCTCGATCGGTCCGCCATACTGATCGGTGCGCTGGTTGCTCGAATCCTGCAGGAACTGATCCAGCAGGTAACCGTTCGCGCCATGCAGTTCGACACCATCGAAGCCGGCGCGCTGCGCGTTCTGGGCGCCAGCGCGGAACGTCTCAACAATACCGGCAAGTTCCTGGGTCTCGAGCGCCCGGGGGACGACGAACGGCGTCGGGGGCTTAAGCTGGCTGACGTTGCCCTGGGGCGCGATCGCACTGGGCGCGACCGGCAATGCGCCGTTCTGGAACAGCGGATGCGAGATGCGCCCGACATGCCACAGCTGCAGCGCGATGCGGCCACCGGCGGCATGCACCGCCGCGGTCACCAGGCGCCAACCCGCCACCTGCGCCTCCGACCAGATGCCCGGCGTGCCGCTGTAGCCGATGCCCTGCGCGCTCACGACCGTGGCCTCGGTAATGATCAGGCCCGCGGAAGCACGCTGCGCATAGTAGCTGGCCATCAGCGCATTCGGGATGCGCTCTTCGCCCGCGCGGCAACGGGTCATCGGCGCCATGACGATGCGGTTCGGAAGTGAGAGCTCGCCCAGAGCGACGGGCTCAAACAGTCGGCTCAACACCATGGCATCACACCTTTAGTTTAGGACACGAACTATCAGTCTGACACGACGCGGGCCTGATGTGCACGTCTGCAGCGGGGCAGAGCCTGCAGACCCCTCTCCTGGAAACCCCGGAGGCCCGTGTACACTTAGCCCGCATGAGGATCCTGTTTGTGTGCCTGGGAAACATCTGCCGTTCACCGACTGCCGAAGCGGTGCTGCGCCAGCTCGCGAGCGCACAGCCGCTTGCCGGTTTGGAGATCGATTCGGCCGGGACCGGCGGCTATCACGCTGGCCACCCGCCGGATCCGCGCACGCTGGCCGCCGCGCGCCGCCGTGGCCTTGCGATGGACTCGCTGCGGGCGCGCAAGCTCGAGCGCGCCGATTTCCAGCGCTTTGATCTGATCCTGGCGATGGATCGGCAGAATCTGATCGACTGCGAGCGCATCGCGCCGACACCGCGGCGCGCGCAGCTCAAACTGTTCCTGGAGTTTGCGCCGGCGTGCGGCTACGCGGAGGTGCCCGATCCGTACAACGGTGAAGCCGCCGATTTCGAGCGCGTGCTGGATCTGGCCGAAGCGGGTTGCCGCGGCCTGCTCGAGTATTGCCGCACGCTGCCCGCGACGGCGGCTGATCGCGCACCCGTGGCCAGCCACTCATGATCCTGCGCCCCGCCGCGCATGCCGACCTGGCCGGGATCACCGCGATCTACAACGAGGTGATCGCCTCCTCGACTGCGATTTATTCCTATGTGCCGGTGACGCTCGAGGATCGCACCCAGTGGCTCAGTGCCCGGGAGCAGCAGGGGTATCCGGTGCTGGTGGCCGCCGACGGCAGCGAGATTCTGGGGTTTTCGACCTTCGGCGACTGGCGCTCGTGGCCCGGTTATCGCTTCACCGTCGAGCACTCGGTGCATATCCAGGCCGCGCATCGTGGCCAGGGGATTGGCAAGGCGCTCGTGCAGGCGCTGTTCCCGCTGGCACTGGCGCTCGATAAACACGTGATGATTGGCGGCATTGATGCCGCCAACCAGGCCTCGATCCGCTTTCATGAACGACTCGGGTTCGTGCCCACCGGCGAGATCCGCGAAGTGGGCCACAAGTTCGGCCGCTGGCTCGACCTGGTGTTCATGCAGCGGCTGCTCGATGCGCCGGGGACCCCGCGCAGCTGACTGCCCCCGGCAGCAGCGCTAGTTGGCGACGTCGAGCACCCACTGCGGCGCATCGCGCCCGGGATTCTCATCGTACTTGGCGATGCGCTTGCCGGTGCGCACGTCGCGCAGCTCATAGTGCGGACCGAACTTGCCGCGCACCGCATTCTGGAAGATGGCCACTTGCTTGCCATCGTCCTCGAAACTCCAGGTCAGGATCGGCAGGCCATTGCCGGTGAACGTGCGGACGATCTTTCCGTCCCTGAATACCAGCAGCTCGCGTCCGATGGGGTCTTCGTTCGGTTGATCCATGTAGAGCGCGACCCAGCCGACCGTGTACTGGTCGGTGGAAATCGCCGCGCTCTGGAAGCCGACCTGGTCCTTCTTCATTTTCGGCACGATGTCGCGGTGATCGCTGCTGAGGATGTGCAGCTGCTGCGAGTCATCGATATCGACTCCGAGGTAGCGCTCCTCGGGGACGACCGGCGCCGGCGCGGCCGCAAAGCTCACAGGCATCAGCACCACGCCCGCCGCCAGCGCGCCGAGGCACCATTTGTTCCAACCCATCCGCATGCCGATGAGATCCTTAGAAGGTCTTGATTCTGGGTCCGGCCGCTCCCCGGTCCGCTCGGCTTCCGGGCCGGGTCGTCGATGGAGCGTGCTCAGGCCAGCGCGATTCTGCGCTAAACCGTCCCGATGCGGAATCCCAGTCGCGATTTATGCCCTAGTTCAGGCCTCTAGGCGGCCTTGAACGAGTGTTGTACCTCGCCCGCCGGCTGGCCGTGGGCATCCCAGCTCTGCTCCCGGAAACGGACCTGCCCGTCCCGGCCCATCGTCAGCAGCGTCGAACAGCGGGTGCCGTAGTCGGGTGCGCAGATGAAGGCACTGGAGAGCAGCCGCTCCCAGGCCAGGCTCACCCCGGTTCGGGGCAGCTGCGCATCCGGTGCCGGCGCATCATCCCGTAGCATCGCCAACAGCGCCTGCTCATCGGGCAGTGCCGACAGCGCCGCCGCGAGACGGGATTTGGCCTGCAAGACCTTCGGCCAGGGCGTATCGAGCAGGTGGTTCGAGAGCCCATAGATTCCGGGCCCGAGCTGCTGCGTGCGAGCCGGCATGCTTTCGTACACCGTCAGCTGCCCGCCTTCGGCCCACAGCAGATTAAAGCCGTTGTAGCGTGGGCCCTCCGCCTGCAGCCGCTCGAGCCGCGCGGCCGGCGGGCTCGCGCGATCGAGAATCTGGGGTACCAGTTGTCCGCGGCTCGGGGCCGAGCTGAGCAGCCGACCCGGATCCCGGAAATTAGTCAGTGCGGCGAACGCGCCCTGGCGCGTGACGCCCAGCCAGGTGCCACCGGCCTCCAGGTCGCGGCCGGCAAGGATCGCCTGCGGTTCCGGCCACCACCGTGCCGGCGCGGCCGGTCGGCGGTAGAACTCATCCCGGTTGGCGGCGAGTACCAGCGGATAGTCCGGATGTACCTGCCAGGCCACGAGAATCAGACACATCGGTCCCCCTATCGTTATTCACGCGCCGCCTGCGCGCGTCAGCCGGCCAATTCTAGCGTGACCTGCCGGCACTCGCGGCCGATGGGATTGTGAGCGATGTCAGTGGACGTTAAGGTGCCCGGCCATGCCCGCGACACACCCTCACTGGCGCCTCGCGCTGATCCTGGCGCTGCTGACCGCAGCGCTCTGGGGCGTGCTGCCGCTCGCCCTGCGCATCGTGACCCAAGGCATGGATCCGATCACGGTCACCTGGTATCGCTTCGGCACTGCGGCGGTACTGCTGGGCAGCTATCTGGCATGCACCGGCGGCCTGCCGCAGCTGGCGCGCGAGCCGTGGGCGGTACGGGGCCTGCTGCTGGCCGCGGCACTTGGGCTCACAGCCAACTACGTGCTGTTCGTCGTCGGCGTGAAGATGACCACGCCGGCCACGACCGTTACGGTCAACCAGCTCGCCAACGTGTTCCTGCTGCTCGGCGGGCTGTTGCTGTTTCACGAGCGCTTTGGCCGGTTGCAGTGGAGCGGACTGGTGATCCTGCTCGCGGGCCAGCTGCTGTTCTTCAATCACCGCCTGCCGCTGCTGTTCACGACCGATACGCACACCGGCTTGGGCGTCGCACTGGTGATGGTCGGTTCGCTGTGCTGGGCCGGTTATGGTCTGGCGCAGAAGCAGCTGCTCAAGCGCCTGAACTCGGCGCAGGTGCTGTTGCTGTTCTACGTCGCCGGTATGTTGATGCTCTGGCCGTGGGCGCATCCATCACAACTGGCAGCACTCGATGCCCCGGCGCGCGGGGCGCTGCTGTTCTGCGCGCTCAATACGCTGATCGGCTACGGCGCCTTCGCCGAGGCGATGAAGCTCTGGCAGGTCACGCGCGTGACCGCGCTGGTTGCGACGACGCCGCTGTTCACGTTGCTCGCGGCACTGATCGCGGGCAGCTGGCTGCATCTGGCGAGCGCCGCCGAGCCCCTGAATGCGCTCGCGGTTACCGGCGCCGTCGCGGTCGTGGCAGGCTCGGCGCTGTGCGCGCTCGGCTCGCGGCAAGCCGCACCGGCAGCGCCTTAGAACTGTGGCCCACGACCTTGCCCCCAAGGACCGTTTGTGCTCCGATGATTTGAGGCACTTTCCGCAGTGCAAATAGGAACTTAGCGTCGCTTTCTGGCGTCTAGTTGTGCTGTAGGGAGCCGGGTGCCAGTCTCCGCTTAAGGTTTCTCGTGCGGGCGGTCAACGGGCAGGATCCTGGAACGCTTCCCATTGAACCGCCGCGCCGTGGCCTGGGGTACCTTATATATATGTGTCGTCAAATCCGACCCGCGCACCTGGGCCTGTGGGCCCTGCTGACCGCCCTTACGGTCCTGGCCGGCTGCAGTTCGCGCGCGAATGTGTCGATGACCGGCGCCACCGATGCGCAGGTGCAAAGCGCCTATGTGACGGTGCAGGCCGTGTGGCTGAACAAGAGCGCCACCGCGCTGCCGACCGACACGGGCTGGGTCGGCGGACAACTGGCGACCCCGCTGACACTGGATCTGGCCAACATCACCGGTACGGCACTGACCGAGCTGCTCGCGAACCAGCTGCTGACACCCGGTACCTACAATCAGCTGCAGCTCGTGCTCGCGGACCCCTCGATGACGCTGACGACCAGCGCGCAGGCCGCGGGCCTGTCGACGAACGCCGAAGTCACCTACCTCGACAGCACCGGCGCCGCGCAGACCGTGCCGCTGGAGCTCGCCAATCCGAATGGCATCCTCGTGATCCCGGCGGTCATCAGTATCACCAACGGATCGCTCGCGAGCTACTTCGCGGCGCCGACCAGCGGCCTGACTTCAACGGATTCCACGACGGCCACTACGACCACGACCACGTCGACGACCGCGACCGACACCACCGGCTCGACGACCGGCGACACCGCGACGACCAGCACTGCCGCGAGCACGGTAACGCTGGCCGCGGATATCCAGGCGGTCCGCGGCCTGGTGCTGTTCAACTACGGCTCGGCCGTCGGTGCGTTGCTGAGCCCGACACTGGCGGCCTACAACACGACCAATGCCGGCGGTCTGAGCGGTAATCTCGACCTGACGGCCGTGTCATCCGATGTGTTGACGGGCGATCAGGGAATCGTTGCGACCGCGGAATTACTGAGTGCCGACGGCTCGCGCTATGTCGGCGTCAAGAGCGTCAATGTCTCCGCCGGCGGCACGTTCTCGATTTACCCGCTCCCCGTCGCATCCTCCGGCACAACCAACTATGACCTGGTCATCCACGGGCCGAGCATCCAGACGATCATCATCACGGCGATCCCGGTCACCTCCGGGACGCTCGATACGACGGTCAGCGTGCAGCCCGATGCGATCACCGTCGCGGCCGCCAGTGGCTACACCGTCAATACCGCCACCGGCACCGCGATTGCTGGCGGCACGACGCTGAATTTTTATCAGTCCTTGCCGGCGGACTCCGCGCCGCACCTGGTCGAGTCGGCGCAGCTCAATCCCTTCACGAGGGGATTGCCGATGGACCTGTCGCTCTCGAGCGCACCGCTGAGCTACGGCGCCTACACCGGCAGCGATGTCGCGCTGACGCTGGCTGCGCCGCAGACTGGCAACGGCAATTTCCTGCTGCAGACCGAGGCGCCCTGGGGCGGCGCGGCCAGCATGAGTTCGGCGGTCGCGGTCTCGCAGAACACCGCGTTCACGACCACGCCGATTTCGCCGCCGGCACCGGCGCTGCCCGCCGGCTCGAATCAAGGCACGCTGACCGGCACCGTTACGTTCACGACCGCCGGGGAGTATGACTCGGGTTTTGTCGTGATCAGCCACAACGGCCAGGTGATCGATGCTGTCGACCTGACCACGCTCGCGAGCGGTTCGCCGACCTCCGTTTCCTTCACCGATCTGTTGCCCAGCGAAAATGCCGATGCGACCTACGATGTGACGGTGCGCACCTGGAATTCGGCCGATCCGACCACGACGCTGGTGCGGACTGCGGCCACCACCCAGGTGGATCTGCGCGCGAGTACGGCGCAGAGCCTCTCGATCGCGGTTCCCTAATTCGCCTTCACACCCGATCGCGCCGCGCCGCGTGGGGTCCCCGCCACGTGCGCGCGGGTGTACCATTGCCGCATGGCGGATTTTCCTGAAAGTTTCGAGCCGAGCCTGCGACGATCGTTCGAGAACCTGCAGGCGACGCTGATTCCTGGCGAAACCCTCGAGGCTGTGGCCGTGCAGCGGCGGATCTACGCGCTGCGACATCGCCGCCTGCTGATCGCGGCCACCACCGGACGTCTGATCTGCATCGAGCGCGGACTGCTCGGCGGCTACCAGGTCATTGACCGGCGCTGGCAGGATCTCGAAGGCGTGCACCTCAATGTCGGGGTGCTGGCTGCGGACCTGAGCGTGCAGGTTGGAGCGAGCACCGATCTTGCGGTCGAGGGCAGTGGCGCTGCGCAGCGACTGGAGTTCACCGGTCTTCGCAAGGACGGCGCGCAGGCCGTGTACCGCATCTGCCAGGCGCAGGATCAGGCGTGGCGCGAGAAGCGGCGCGTGCGTGAGCTCGAAGAGCTGCGTGCGCGCTCCGGTGGCATGCAGCTCAATACTGCTGCGGCGCAAGGCCCAGGCAACGACGCGGTTGCGCGCCTGCAGCAGGCCAAGGCGCTGCTGGAGGCCCGGCTGATCAGCGATTCGGAGTACGAATCGATCAAGGCGAAGATCGTTTCTCCCTAACAGCGATGTAACCTTGCGAGGGTCAACCTCGCAGGCGGCTACCCCGTTGAGTGACTGAAAGATCACTCACCTCTCTTCAAGGAGTAGCCCACCATGCGAACACTTACAGCTCTGGCCCTTGCCCTCGTGGTTGGCGTCGGCGCCAGCCTCTATACCCCCGCCGCCAAGGCCGGTGGCGTGTACGTCGGGGTCGGCCTGCCGGTACCGGCAGTTGCCGGTTGCTTCGCTCCGGGTTACTACGGCCCGGTCTGCGCCGGACCCTTCCTCGGTTATGCCGGCTGGGGTGGATGGGGCGGATACGGTTACGGTCGCTACTGGGGTCGCGGCGCTGGCTTCTACGGTCACCCCGGCTTCTACGGCGGTGGCAACTGGGGTCGCGGCGCGGGCTTCCACGGCGCGGGCTTTCACGGTGGCGGCGCCCCCGGTGGTGGCTTCCACGGCGGTGGCTTCCACGGTTCGGCTGGCCATCGCTAAAACGGATCCGGATCGCGGCTGCTCCCCGGCCGCGATCCGGACCCGGCGCTGATCGGGTAAAACGACGCCGCCTCTGCCCCGCACACGGGCTCGAGGCGGCGTCGCTCGTTTCACAACAACAGCGTTCATTCAACGCTCGCTGAAATTTCACCGGCAAATGCTCGCTGAACCGAGCACTGCGCGCGCGCCGATCCATCCCTCGTTGAACTCAGCCGCTTAAAATTTACAGCCTCAAAGGCCGGGTTTGCAGTTAGCATGCCGGCGTTTGCGGTGGCCGGCCAGCCACGGCAGCGGCCCTGCGCTCAATGCCTCGGGCTTGATGGGCATGACATCCGTGGCTGAGGAGTGAGTGATGAGCGGATCAGAATCGGACAGCGGCACGCATCGCACGCCGATGCCGGCCTGGTCACAGCAACGCCAGCTGCGCGTGCTCGGTATCGCTGCGGCGATTCTGATCGCCGCGGTGCTGCTGGTCTGGCTCGGCATCCGCCTGTTCACGCCGGCGCCACCGGCGGAGGAGGCGCCGCCGCCAGCCGGCTCGTTCCGGCCCACGCCCGAGCAGCTCAAGACCCTGACCATTGAACCGGTCGGCGAGCGCCAGTTCCAGGGCATCGAAGTCACCGATGGCAGCATCGCGCTCAACGGCGATCTGACCACACCGGTGTTCTCGCCCTATTCGGGTCGCGTCACGCGCGTGATTGCCAAGCCCGGCGATGTGCTGAAGAAAGGCGCGCCGCTGGCGACGATCGACGCCTCGGAATTCGTGCAGGCGCAGAACGATCTGGTCGCGGCGCTGGCTGCAGAACGACTGGCGCGCATCAGCGAGACCCGCAAGCACGGCCTGTACGATGCCCAGGGCGGAAGCCTGCAGGACTGGCAGCAGGCACAGGCGGATCTGGCGACCGCGCAGGTCGCGCTGCAGGCGGTGCGCAATCGCCTCAAGATCCTTGGCAAGTCCGAAGCCGACATCGAGGCCCTGCAGAGCAGTGATCACGTGGATGCGACCGTCGATCTGCCGGCCCCGATCGATGGCGTCGTCGTCGATCGCGAGGTGGGCCCGGGCCAGTACGTACAATCCGGCGCCGGCACGCCGCTATTCACGCTCGCCGATGTCTCGAGCGTCTGGCTGGTCGCCAATGTGCGCGAGGAAGATGCGCCGCTGATCCACAAGGGTCAGCCGGTCGAGGTGCGCGTCGCAGCCTTTCCCAACCGCATCTTCAAGGCGCGGGTCACCTACATCTCGGCGACCGTGGATCCGAACACGCATCGCCTGCCGGTGCGCGCCGAGATCGCCAATGGCGATGGCGCCCTGAAGCCGCAGATGTTTGCGACCTTCAGCATCATCACCAGCAATGGCATCGAATCCCCGTTCGTGCCCGAAGGCGCGGTCGTGTACGACGGCTCGCAGGCGCGCGTCTATGTCGTGCACAGTGAGGCCAGGGACGCCAAGAAATCGCTGATCAGCATCCGCCCCATCACGGTGGGATTGACCGAGGGCCGTGACGTGCAGGTGCTCGACGGGCTCAAATCCGGTGAACAGGTCGTGACCCGCGGCAGCCTGTTCATTGACCGCGCGGTCACCGGCGACTGAGCATGAATGCGATCGTAAGGTTTGCGCTGCGCCAGCGGATCCTGGTCGTCGCGCTGCTGATCATGACGCTGATCGCAGGGGTCGTCAGCTTCCTGCATCTGAACATCGAGGCCTATCCGGATCCGGTGCCACCGCTGGTGGAAATCGTCACCCAGAGCAGCGGTCAGTCGGCCGAGGAGATCGAGCGCTACATCACGATCCCGCTCGAGATCCAGATGGCCGGCGTGCCAAACGTCTCGGCGATCCGCACGATCTCGCTGTTCGGCCTCTCGGATATCAAGATCCAGTTTACCTACGATTTCACCTACCAGGAGGCCGAGCAGTGGGTGATCAACCGCCTCGCGCAGCTAGGGCCCCTGCCCAACAACGCGCAGCCGCAGGTCTCCCCCACCAGTCCGATCGGTGAAATTTTCCGCTACCAGGTGAAAGGACCGGCCGGTTATTCGGTCACGGATCTGAAGACGCTCGAGGACTGGGTGCTGGAGCGGCGCTTCAAGGCGGTGCCCGGCGTCATCGATGTCACCGGCTGGGGCGGCAAGACCAAGACCTACGAGATTGCGATCAACCAGGCGCGGCTGGTCAACTTCGGCCTCTCGCTGCCGCAGATCCTGACCGCGCTCGGCAATGCCAACGTCAATGTCGGCGGCCAGACGGTCAACATCGGGCCGCAGTCCACCGTGGTGCGCGGCATCGGCCTGATCCACTCGGTCGATGACATCCGCCACACGCTGCTGACGAGCACCAATGGCGTGCCGATCTATCTGCAGGATGTCGCCGACATCCAGATCGGCAACCAGCCGCGCCTTGGCATCGCCGGGCACGATACCGACGATGACATCGTCCAGGGCATCGTGCTGATGCGCCGCGGCGCCGAGAGCATTCCGACGATCCGGCGCGTCGAGGCCGAAGTCGAGCGGATCAATCACGAGGGCATCCTGCCGCCAGGTGTCAGCATTGCGCGTATCTATGATCGCAGCGATCTGATCTCGGTGACCACGCGCACGGTGCTGCACAACATGGTCGCCGGCGTGCTGCTGATCTTTTTCCTGCAGTGGCTGTTCCTCGGCGACCTGCGCAGCGCCTTCATCGTCGCGATGACGATCCCGTTCGCGCTCTCGTTCGCGATCGGCCTGATGGTCGCGCGCGGCGAGTCGGCCAATCTGCTGTCGGTCGGCGCCATCGATTTTGGACTGGTGGTCGATGCCACGGTCATCATGGTCGAGAACATCTTCCGGCACCTGAGCCAGAGCGGTCAGCGGACCCTGGGCGCCTCGACGCTGCACATGATCCGCGCCCCCAGTGGCTTTCGCGGCAAGTTCGCCACGGTCGCCAACGCCGCGGCCGAGGTCAGCCAGTCGATCTTCTTCGCCGCCGCGATCATCATTGCCGGCTTCGTGCCGCTGTTCACGATGTCCGGGATCGAAGGGCACATCTTCGGGCCGATGGCCAAGACCTACGGCTACGCGATCGCCGGTGGCCTGCTGGCCACGTTCACGGTCGCCCCGGCCTTGAGCGTGCTGCTGTTCCCGCCGCACGTGCGCGAGACGGAAACCTTCCTCATCCGCGGCCTGCATCGCTGGTACGAGCCGGCACTCGAGTTCGTCATCGCCAATCGCATCATCACCTTCGGCGGCGCGCTGCTGGTCGGTGTGCTCGCGGTGCTGGCGGTGCGCTCGCTGGGCCTCGAGTTCCTGCCCAAGCTCGAGGAGGGGAACCTGTGGGTGCGGGCCACCTTCCCGACCTCGATCTCGCTGCAGGAAGCCAACAGCTACGTCAATCGGATGCGTGCCACGATGGGTGCCTACCCGGAGGTGCAGACGATCGTCTCGCAGCACGGGCGACCGGATGATGGCACCGATGCCACCGGTTTCTTCAACGCGGAGTTCTTCGTGCCACTCAAGCCCTTCGATACCTGGCCGCGCGGCGTCGACAAGGAAAAGCTCACCGAGGACATGACCGAGAAACTCACCAACCAGTTTCCCGGCGTGGACTTCAACTTCTCGCAGTACATCGAGGATAACGTCGAGGAGGCCGCCTCGGGCGTGAAGGGGGAGAATTCGGTCAAGATCTTTGGCTCCGACCTGCCGACGCTCGAGAGCACGGCCAACAAGATGGCCGCGGTCATGGCGACGGTCCCGGGCATCACGGATCTGGCCGTGGTCCGATCACTCGGGCAGCCGACGATCCGCATTGACGTGGACCGGCAGCGCGCGGCCCGCTACGGTCTGGCGACCGGCGATGTCAACGCGGTCGTGCAGGCAGCGATCGGCGGCGCGAGTCCCGGAGATGTCTATGAGGAAGGGAGCGATAGGCACTTCCCGATGATCGTGCGGCTCGCCGCCCCATATCGCGAGAGCCTCGATACGATTCGTCGCATACCGATCGCCGCGACCGGTGCGTCCGGTGACAACATTTCGGTCCCGCTTGCGGATGTCGCCGACGTGCACCTGACCTCCGGGGCTTCCTTCATCTACCGTGAAGGCCAGGAGCGCTATGTGCCGATCAAGTTCAGCGTGCGCGGGCGCGATCTGGGCGGTGCGGTGCTCGAGGCCGAGCAGAAGATCAAGGAGCAGGTGCGGATCCCCGGTGGCTATCACGTTGACTGGGTCGGTGAGTTCGGCAGCCTGCAGGAGGCGATCAGCCGCCTGGAGATCGTCGTGCCGCTGGCCTTTGTGCTGATCTGTCTGCTGCTGTTCATCAACTTCGGCAACCTGACCGATGTACTGCTGGCAGCGAGTGTCATTCCGATGGCACTGATGGGCGGCATCTTCGCGCTGTTCCTGACCGGCACGGCCTTCAGCGTCTCGGCGGCGATTGGTTTCGTGGCCCTGTTTGGCATCGCCGCGATGGATGGGATCCTGATGATCTCCTACTACAATCTCAGCATCGAGTCGGGCATGGATCGCATGAGCGCGATCCTGCATACCTGTCGTACCCAGCTGCGGCCAGTCGTGATGACCTGCATCGTCGCCTGCGTCGGGCTGCTGCCGGCGGCCATTTCGACCGGCATCGGCTCGCAGGTCCAGAAGCCGCTGGCGCTGGTCGTCGTCGGCGGCATGCTGCTGGCGCCGCTGCTGATCCTGCTGGCGCTTCCGGTGCTGATCCTGAGCTTCTCGCACAAGCAGCCGCCGCCGCCCGAAGAGGCGCGCACCTGATATGAGCGCGCGAGGTTGTAACTGTTGGTCCCGCCATGCCGCTACCCTGCTGCTGTGCGCGGCGCTCGCCGCCTGCGCGGTCGGGCCCAACTTCCACAAGCCGGCCGATCCGGCCGTCAATGCTTATCTGCCCGAGGCATTGCCGGACGAGACCCGCTCGGCCAGTGGCACCGCCGGGGCCGCACAGCGCTTCATCGCCGGCAAGGATGCGGATCAGGAATGGTGGCGAGCCTACGGCTCGGCCGATCTCGATGCGCTGATCGCCACGGCGCTCAAGGCCAATCCCAGCGTGCAGGCAGCGCAGGCGTCATTGCGCCAGGCGCAGGAAACCGCGGCCGCGCAGCGCGGCAGCTACTGGCCGCAGCTCAGTGCCGATGCCGCGGCGGTCCGCCAGCGCGATGCGGTGGGCGTACTGTCACCGACGCTCAATTCCGGCAGCGCGGTGTTCAACCTGTTCACGCCGCAGCTGGCAGTCTCGTTCGTGCCGGACCTGTTTGGCGCCAATCGACGCCAGGTCGAGTCGTTGCTGGCCAGCGCCGACGCTGCGCGCTTCGAGCTTGATGCGACCTACATCAGCCTGATCGACAATGTCATCGTCGCGGCAGTCCAGGAAGCCGGACTGCGCTCGCAGATCGAGGCGAGCGAGCGGGTCATCGCGCTGGATCAGGACGCGCTGCGGATCCTGCAAAAGTCACTCGAGCTGGGCGCAGTCTCACAGGCCGATGTTTCGGCCCAGGAGACGGCACTGGCGCAGGCCGAGGCGACGCTGCCACCACTGCGCCACCAGCTCGAGATGCAGCGCCACCTGCTGGCGGCGCTGACCGGCTACCTACCCTCCGAGGCCCCTGCGTTCACGCTCACGCTGGATCAGCTGCAGCTGCCGGCCGAGATTCCACTGGGCATCGCTTCCAAGCTGGTCGAGCGACGACCCGATGTGCTGGCCGCCGAAGCCCAACTGCATGCGGCCACGGCCCAGGTCGGCGT
>JBEKOK010000040.1:0-21184 GCA_049521875.1 Steroidobacteraceae bacterium | reverse complement strand
GGTGTCGCGATCTCCGCCATACACGTACACCGGTCCGGTCAGTGCCGGTGTCCCGTAATCGGTCACGCCGCGGGCATCGTTGGCATGGCAGTCATAGCAGTTGCCCTTGTTGTAATAGATGGCGCGACCGCGCTGTGCAGCCGCCTCATCGTGTGGGTGCCCGGCCAGGCTCTGCAGGTACTCGACCGCATCGTGGGCATCGTCGGTGGTGATCTGTCCCATGCGAACCAGGCCGGGCATGTCGGTCAGATTGCGTGCCTTGGGGTGACCGGAGCGGATGCCATACAGAATCGTGCGCTCCACATCCACGGGATCATTCCCATAGAGCCAGACATTGCGGGCCAGGTCCGGCACGCCGCGCTTGGGATCGCCCTGCAACGCGCTGCCGTGGCAAGCCGCGCAGTGCCGTTGGTACTGCGGCCGGGCGATGGCCGCAGCGTCGCTGAGCAGTTCGGGGTTGTGCAGAATCTCACTGGGCTCAGTTTCCAACAGGCGCGCGGCGATCCGCCGCTGATGCAACCACCAGCTGCCCACGAGCACCGCGAGCGCCACCGCCAGAAGCGCATACAGGCGCAGCCGCGAGCGTCGCGAAGCAGCCCGTGGCGGCGTTGGCCGTGCGGATTCATTCATGCGCGAATTAAACCCCTGCCTGTTGATTTGCAGACTTCAGGCCGTAGCGCGCCGGAGTTGACCTGAAGCAGCATCAAGGACCTCTGCGGTCTCAAGCGACGACACCGCAGTGCCCGTCCCGGGCGCTACGCTGCTGCGCACCTCTTCTATACGCCCCGTGCCCAGGCGATCCCTCGGTGGATCGCGGCGGAACACTGTTCCGGGCAACTCCTCGGTAATCATGCAGAGCGTCAGCGCGCCCGCTACGTGCAAGCCTACTCGAAAAGAGCTGGCCGAAGACCTGCCAATGAGTCTGCGGGCAGCGCAGCGGAGGCACCGGAATGTTACCGATAGCCTCCAAACAGGCATCGCCAATTATTCGCCGCCTTATCCGTCTGGGTTAAGACCGGCCGGCGCCGCCAAAATTCCAGATCTCGGCAATTCATGGGATGGATGAAGAAACTTCAGCTTCTTAAAAGGCAGGCATTACCGGGATCGGGCGGAAAATCCCGCAGATCATGGTTGGCCCGTGCGGGCGATCGGCTATCATGGCTGATCCAAGGTCCGAACCAGGTAAGCCAGAGCGCCGAAGTGGTCGCAAGACACTCCGCAATCCCCCTCGCTATGCTCATGGCGGCCGCCTTCACCGGCTGCGCCGTCGGGCCGGACTTCGTGCGCCCGGCGGCGCCGAAGACCGACAGTTACCTGCCCGATGCATTGCCCGCTCAGACCGCAGGTACTGACGGCCTGGCAGGCGCCGTTCAGTACTTCCGGCCCGGCGAGGATCTGCCGGCCGAATGGTGGGTAGCCTTTCACTCCGAGCCGCTGGACGGCCTGATCCGCGACGCTTTGAAGAACAGTCCCTCGGTGGCGGCGGCCCAGGCGGCCCTCCGCCAGGCACGCGAAACGGCCACCGCCACCCGTGACTCGTTGCTCTACCCGGGCGCGGAGCTGGATCTGGGCGTCACGCGCGAGCGCCTCTCATCGGCCGCACTGGGCATCCCTGCTTCGGTGGCCGGCAGTTCCGAGACGCTGACGATCTACAACGCCGCGATCAACGCCTCCTATACGCCTGACATTTTCGGTGGCGCGCGCCGACAGGTCGAGGGCGCGAGAGCCCAGGCCGACTATCAGCGCCAGGAGCTGGAATCGGCTTATCTGTCACTGACCAGTAGCCTGGTCACGACTGCCATAATGGAAGCTTCCCTACGGGGCCAGCTCAAGGCCACGCAGGACATCGTCGCTGCCGAGGAAGATGAGCTGCGGATCGCCAAGGCCCAGTTCCAGGCCGGCGCGATTGCGCGCAACGCGGTACTGACCTCGCAGACCCAGTTGGCGCAGACACGTGCCGGACTCGCCCCGCTTGAGAAGGCGCTGGCCCAGACGCGTCATCAGCTGGCGATTCTGAGCGGACGGCTCCCTAGTGCGACTGACTTGCCGCAGTTCACGCTCGACTCTTTTACGCTGCCCGATGACCTGCCGGTGAGTTTGCCCTCGGCGCTCGTCCATCAGCGGCCCGACATCCTTGCCGCCGAGGCGCAGTTGCATGCGGCCTGTGCGGCCGTGGGTGTAGCCACGGCGAACATGTACCCGCAAATCCCGCTGACGGCGAGCGTCGGCTCCGAGCCGCTGACGCTTGGACAGCTGTTTGACTCCTCGAGCCTCGTGTGGAGTGCCGGTGCATCGCTGATCCAGCCGCTGTTCCTGGGCAGCGAACTGGCCGCGCGCCGGCGCGCCGCGGCCGATGCCTATGATCAGGCCACCGCTCAGTACCGGCAGACGGTGCTGGCCGCATTCCAGAATGTGGCCGATGCGCTCCAGGCGCTGCAGAGCGACGCGAATGCACTCGACAGCCAGGCTCAGGCAGACGCCGCCGCGCTGGCATCGCTGAATCTGACCAATGAGCAATTCCGGATTGGCGCTGCCAGCCATCTGGAACTGTTCATAGCCCAGAGCCAGTACAACCAGACGCACTTGGCGTTGATCAGCGCCCAGGCGGCGCGCTTTGCCGATACGGCCGCACTGTTGCAGGCGATGGGCGGCGGCTGGTGGAACCGAAAATCGGAGACCTACCCCTGATGAACGAAAAAACTCCCCGCCTCTGGCTGCGAATGTTTATTACCGCAGGAATCGCGGTGTTGGTAATTGCCATTGCGGTTGCGTGGCACCTCATCAAGAACCATTACATCGCCCAGTACGCCAGCAGCGGCATTCTGCCGACAGCAACCGTCACGGCACTGAAGGCAGAGGTTCAGCCCTGGCAGCCACAGCTGAGCGCGGTAGCGAGCCTGCGCGCCTCGCGTGGTGTGGATGTCACCACTGAACTCGACGGTATGGTCAGTGCCGTGCATTTCAACTCCGGCGCCAACGTCAAAGCAGGTGATCTGCTGCTCGAACTCAATACCGATGCCGACGTTGCTCAGCTGCATGCCCTGCAGGCGTCGGCCGACCTCGCAGCCAAAGTGCTGGAGCGCTCCAAAGCGCAATTCGCCGTGGAGGCCATCAGCCACACGCAGCTTGATACCGATGCGGCAGATCTGGAGTCCAAGCAGGCACTCGTCGCCCAGCAGCAGGCGCTGGTCACGAAGAAGGCCATTCACGCCCCGTTCGGCGGCCGGCTGGGCATCAATACCGTGGTGCCGGGTCAGTACATCAAGGCCGGCGACGCGCTGGTCACGCTCCAGGCGCTCAATCCACTCTACGCGGACTTCAACGTACCGCAGCAGGAACTGTCGAGGCTCGGCACCGGACAGACCGTGACGGTGACCACCGATGCCTACCCGGGGCAGTCCTTCTCAGGGACCGTGCACGCGATCAATTCAAAGATTGATGCCACAACGCGCAACCTGCAGATCGAGGCGGTGATCGACAACAGCTCCGGACGCTTGCTGCCCGGTATGTTTGGCAACATCGCGGTCGACATGGGCGCCAAGCAGTCTTACGTGACACTGCCGCAAACCGCCATAACCTACAACCCCTATGGGGCCACGGTATTTTTGGCAACGACAGTGGCCAAGACGGACAAGAACACGGGCCTCGAGGCGCGCCAGGTCTTTGTCACGACGGGCGCGACGCGCGGTGATCAGGTGGCGGTAATCAGCGGTATCAAGGCCGGCGATATGGTGGTGACCAGCGGGCAATTGAAGCTGACCAGCGGCACCCCACTGAAGGTGGATAACACCGTCCCGCCGAAGGACGATCCCAACCCGACGCCCCAGGAACAGTAAGGGCCCGGCCGAAATGAAATTCACGGACCTGTTCATCCGCCGACCGGTATTGGCGACTGTCGTCAGCCTGCTGATCCTGGTGCTGGGCCTGCGCTCGCTCGTCAACCTGTCGGTCAATCAGTATCCGAAGACCGAGAACGGCGTGGTAACGGTCAACACGGCCTACTACGGTGCCGATGCGCAGACCGTGGCCGGCTTTATCACACAGCCACTCGAGGCCGCGGTCGCACAGGCCCAGGGCATCGAGTATCTATCCTCCACCAGCGCAGCCGGCTCGTCCTCGATCACAGCCAAATTGCGGCTGAATTACGACTCGAACCGCGCTCTGGGCGAAATCAATACGCTGGTCAATTCGGTCAAGAACCAGCTGCCACCGCAGTCACAGCAGCCCGTGGTCTCGGTGGGACGAGATGATTCCTCAAACCTGATGTACCTCGGCTTCTACAGCAGCGAGGTGCCTTCAAATGCGGTTACCGATTACGTCCTGCGCGTCGTGATCCCGAAATTCAATGCGATCCAGGGCGTGCAGAAGGTGGGCGCCTTCGGTGGCCGTGTGTTCGCGATGCGCGCCTGGCTCGATGCCAAACGCATGGCCGGCTTCGGCATCACGGCGAGCGATGTTTCCACGGCGCTCACCAACAACAACTACCTGACCGCCATTGGCAGCAGCAAGGGACAGGCCATCACCGTCGATCTGACCGCAGACACGAGCCTGCATTCGGTCGAGGAGTTTCGTAACCTGATCGTGCGCCAGAGTGGCAACACACTGGTGCGCCTCAAAGATGTGGCGACGGTGACGCTGGGGTCGGAAGACTACGATCAGAATGTCATGATCGGCAGCAGCACATCCAAGTGGATGTTCGTCACGATCACCGCGGCCCCGGACGCCAATGTGCTCGATGTGGCAGCACGGGTCAGGGCTGCATTCCCCGCGATCCAGGCGCAGCTGCCGGCCGGCATCTCCGCGATAATCGAGTTTGATGCGACCACTTTTGTGAGCACCTCAATCCGCGAAGTGATCAAGACGCTGATTGAGGCGCTGCTGATTGTCACCGCCGTCATCTTCCTGTTCCTTGGCAATCCGCGCGCCATCCTAATTCCGGTGGTCGCCATTCCGCTCTCGCTCATCGGTGCCTTCGGCATCATGCTGGCTTTAGGCTACTCGATTAACCTGCTCACCCTGCTGGCCCTGGTACTGGCGATCGGCCTGGTGGTGGATGATGCGATCATCGTGGTTGAGAACGTGGATCGGCATATCCATGAGGAGGGACTGACCCCGCTGCAGGCCGCGCTCCGCGCGGCGCGCGAGCTGGCTAATCCGATCATCGCGATGGTCATCGTGCTGGTGGCGGTCTACGTGCCCATCGGATTCCAGGGCGGGCTTACTGGCGCGCTGTTTTCGGAGTTCGCCTTCACTGTGGCCGGTGCCGTGGCGATCAGCGGAGTTGTGGCACTGACCTTATCGCCAATGATGTGCGCGAAGCTGATTCCGGAGAACCAGCACGAGTCACGCTTTACGCTTATCGTCAACCGCCTTACCACGGGTCTGCGCGCGCGCTACGCGCGGCTGTTGCACGGCGTCTTGGCCACCTGGCAGGTACCGGTCGTGCTCGGTTTCTTGCTGCTCGGTGGCGTAGTGTTTCTGTTTGAGACCAGCAGTGCGGAGCTGGCTCCTGAGGAGGACCAGGGCTTCATCGCCATGCAGTCGCAGGGCGGCCCCAATACCACCTCCGAACAGATGCTCGAATACAGCCATCAGATACTGCAATTAGGCGCGCCGATTCCGGAGGTCACGCAGGAATTTCAGCTGGCTGGCTTTGGGGACGTTAATTCGGCCTTCGGCTTTATGATGCTCAAGCCGTGGAATCAGCGCTCGCGCAGCGCCGCAACGATTCTGCAGGACTACACGGACAAGCTTGCTTCGGTCGGCGGCGTGCAGGTCGCGGCGTTCCAGTTTCCCGCGCTACCAGGCGCGGGTGGCCTGCCGGTGGAATTTGTCATCAACACGACCGGTTCCTTTGAAAATCTGCAGACGGTCGCCAATGCCGTGATTGCGAAGGCCAAGACCAGCGGCATGTTCTTCTACGTGAACTCGGATCTGAAGATCGATAAGTTGCAGGGTGCGCTGGTCGTGGATCGCGACAAACTGGCCACACTCGGCCTGACCGAAGGCGATGTGGGTAGCGCGCTCGGGAGTGCGCTGGGCGGCGGCTACGTCAATTACTTCTCGCTCTCGGGTCGATCCTACAAAGTGATCCCGCAGGTCCTGCAGACCGATCGATTGAACCCTACCGACGTGTTGAACTACTACGTGCGCACGGCCAGTGGAACGCTGGTGCCGGCCAGCACTTTCTCGCGCATCGAACCGCGGGTAGTACCTGAGTCGATCAATCGCTTTCAGCAGCTCAACGCGGTCACTATCGAAGCTGTCATTGCACCAACCGTCTCGCTCTCGCAGGCCCTCGACTTCCTGCGCGATGCAACGCTGCAGGCTGCCCCGACCGGCTTTGGCATCGACTACGCTGGCCAGTCACGTCAATTCCAGAAGGAATCGAGCGGCGTCACGGCCACACTGCTGTTCGCGATGCTGATCGTGTTCCTGGCCCTTGCGGCGCAGTACGAGAGTTTCCGTGATTCCGTGGTGATTCTGGTTTCAGTACCGATGGCACTGTTTGGCGCCCTGATCTTCATCAACATGGGTCTGGGCACACTGAACATCTACACCGAAGTGGGACTGGTGACACTGATGGGTCTGATCAGCAAGCATGGCATTCTAATAGTGCAATTTGCCAACGAAGCGCAGCGTACCGGGCGCGACAAGCGCACGGCCATTGAAGAGGCCGCGGCCACGCGCCTGCGACCTATCCTGATGACCACCGCCGCGATGGCACTGGGTGTACTGCCACTGGTCATTGCCCAGGGTGCCGGCGCTGCGGGTCGCCACGCGATGGGACTGGTGATTTTCACGGGCCTGTCGATCGGCACGCTCTTCACGCTGTTCGTCGTGCCAGCCTTCTATCTGTGGATCGGCTCGGTCCACCGTCCCGAAGTGGTCGATCCGTCGCTAACGCCCGCAGCGTGAGCTGCTAATACCGGCAATCAGCGCCCGCGGGGTTCGCGGGCGGTGCCAGCAAAGCGCACTCTATTCGCCCGTCAATCGAGCTGCGCTGGCGGCTGGCGCCAGGCGAGCACGATCGCGCACAGGCTGCCGACGATCACTATCGGCAGCAGGCCGGCCAGGACCTGCGAGCTCGAGCGACCCGAACCGACGAGGATGCCACCCAGAAGCGGGCCGACAATTGAGCCAATGCGGCCTATCGCGACCGCGAAACCAACGCCGGTACCGCGCGCACGGGTCGGGTAGCACAGCGGGGCAAAGGCATAGAGGATCGCCTGCGCCCCGACCACCGCCGCGCCGAGCCCGAATACCACGGCAAATATCAGGGCAACGCCCTGCGGACCGGATGCGAGCCACAACAGCAGCAGTGGCAGTCCCACAAATACCGCCAGCACGCCCCAGTGCCGCAGCTTTGTCTCCAGCTGTGAACCAATGTAGAGCGCCGCCAGGCCACCGCCCAGGTTGAAACCAATCATGCCGATCGCCACCGCGGCCTTGGCCAGCCCGCTACCGGCCAGCAATGTCGGCAACCAGTTGAGCAGCAGGTAGAGCGTCAGCAGCGCCAGGAAAAAGCTCGCCCACAGCAGCAGCGTGCGTGGGAGACGACCTTGCTCGATGAAGGCGAACAGCCCACCGCGCACCGTCTTGGTTTGGGTCGCGAGTGCCTTGAGCCGGTTAAAGGCTAGTGATTCGGGCAGCCAGCGCATTATGGCCGGCGCCACCAGCAGCGGCACGACGCCCCCGGCAATGAAGATCAGCCGCCATTGCGCAGCGCTGGTCAGCAGACTGATGAAGCTGGCGAAGGCACCCCCCAGAGGCATGCCGGCGTAGATCATCGTGACACTGGCGCTGCGTCGGTTGGCGGCGGCATTTTCCGAGCCTATCGAGAGCACGTTGGGCAGCGCGCCGCCCAGACCGAGCCCGGTCAGGAATCGGGCCACCGTCAGCATGTTGATGTCGGCTGCCAGTGTCGTCAGCAGTGAGAACATACCGAAGACCGCGACCGCGCCGACGAGCACGTGCTTGCGGCCCAAGCGGTCGGCAAGGCGTCCACCCACCAGGGCGCCGATGAACAGTCCAAAGGTGCTGGCGCTGAAGAAGTAGGACAGCAATTGCGGATCGGGATGATATTGCGCACGAATTCCGGCGGCGGCCAGACCGGCCGCCTGCAGATCGATGCCTTCGCAAAACGTCGCCAGGAAACACAAGAAAACCGTCAGCCGCGCAGTCGCGGCAGCGCTCATCGTGGTCTCACTCGTGCTCATCAGCTCCCCCGCAACAGCTTGGCTTCGTGCCGCCGCATTGTTATGCGTGATCTGCAATCCGCGTGCCGCGCCCAACGCGCCGCCGAAGAATCGGTGGCAGCGCGGACGTCTGGTCGCAGCAAGGCGCCCGGGCTATTTGGAGTTGGCCTTGGCTGCATCCACGATCAGGATGTCCTTGCCTTCAGAATGGCCAGCACGGTTGTACTCCTGTGCCTCGGCCGCCTGCTCGAGCGGATAGGTCAGGTCCACATGAACCTTGAACTTGCCTTCGGCAGCGAGCTTGGCGACTGCCGACAGCATTTCGCCTTCGGTGGGCCCGCCGGGTCCGGGCGGCCCACCGCCCAGGCAGGTCACGCCGAGCGCAGCGCACTTATCAGCTGAGGCGCTGCCCGCGACGCTGGCAAGCGTGCCGCCTTGCTTCAGCGTCGCCAGAGCGCGATCCGGCGTGTCGCCACCGACAGTGTCGATAACTACATCGATGTTCTTGATCTTGTCTTCCCATTTGC
Organism: Steroidobacteraceae bacterium; assembly: GCA_049521875.1. Taxonomy (GTDB): domain Bacteria; phylum Pseudomonadota; class Gammaproteobacteria; order Steroidobacterales; family Steroidobacteraceae; genus FEN-1191. Next base: position 12,459 of record JBEKOK010000040.1, on the reverse strand, counting down.
CATCGGTGTAGTCGACTACGTCGGTCACTCCGATGCTCTTGAGAAAACTCGCATGGCGCGGAGAGGCTGTCCCGACCACATGCGCGCCCAGCGCCAGTGCAATTTGTGCTGTCGAGCTGCCAACGCCGCCGGCTACTCCAGTGATCAGCACGCGCTGACCCTTACTCACCTTGGTCTGGAGAATGGTGCGCTCACCGGTCATGCCGGCCGTACCGATGCCGGCCGCCTGCTCAAAGGTAAGATTGGATGGTTTCGCCACAACGTTGGCCGCCGGAGCAATGACGAACTGCGCGTAGGCGCCATTCAGACCGTTCACGGGACCGCGGCCGATCATCGAGAAGACTTTGTCGCCGACCTTCAGGGAGGTAACCCCAGCACCCACTTGCTCGATGACGCCGGCGACATCAAGGCCCGGAATACTCTGGGCCGGAGGTCCGCCGCCGGGCGGCCCACCGGCTCCGGCCCCTCCGGGAGGCCCCCCGGGGGCGCCAGCCGGTGGCGGACGACGCAAACCCAGTCGCATCTTCCAGTCCACTGGATTTACCGCTGCCGCATAGATGCGGATCAGCACCTGATTCTCGCCAGGTTGCAGGACCGGCACGGTCTGGTAGTTCAGGACTTCCGGACCGCCGTAGCCGCTCTGCACGATTGCATGCTGCTCCGTTGGCGTCGCCGCCATTGCCAGGCCGACCCAGGCCGTAAGCACTAGGGCGCCCACTGCGGTTCTTAGTCCAACGGTATTGCGAAGCGTCATAAGAAATCCCTCAATCATTATTGGGCGTGCGGTTTACAGGCACTCACCAAATACCGCGGCACGCTCGCGCGTATTGGACGGCACGTGCACCGGACCCCAGCTTATCCACAACGCTGCACGAGGTCATCCAGCTCGGCAGCCAGCCCGACGCTTTCTTGCGCGTACCCGAGTACGGCCCAGCTCCGATGTTCTCATCATAATGAATCCGCAAGCCGCCCACGGGCTTGGGCGGAGCGGTTGACAAAACTTTGGGGAAACGGGTGCCGGGCCTATGGCGCGGCCGAAAACTAGGCTGCTAGCCGAGCGGGCGTGTGTAGTACAGGGCTTCGCGCGATTCGCCATCCGGCAGATTCGGGAAGGTCGCGAGGCGCGGCTCTTCCTCGCGGACAAAGTGATTTTTCTCGAGCACGCGCTGCGACTCGACGTGGAATGGATGGCATCGGGCGCACAAGGCCCGCAAGCCAATCTGCCGCGCCATCTGGATCACGCCACCGAGCGCCTCGGTCGCATAACCACAGCCCCAGGCGTTCTTCGACAGAACGTAGCCGGTCGTGGCCAGCTCGGAGGACTCGAAGGCGAGCCCGGTGCCACCCACCACGCGGCCATCCTCAGCCGTTTCAATCAGCAGCGGGCCGGCGGACCAGCGCGTCCACTGTTCGTCGCTGAAGTTGATGAAACTGCGACTGTCCTGCACGCTTTGATGCCGCGGCCAGCTCACGTAGCGGGTCACCTGCAGGTCGCCGCCGTAGCCACGGAAGATCACTTCGGCATCAGCCGCTACTGGCCGCCGAATGATCAGGCGCTCGGTCTGGAACCGCTCGGCGTGGCTCATGAACTGCCCTTTTCCATACCAGCTGCCCTCGCGCCGCTCCGATTTGGGGGCGCGAAGACATCTACAATGACTATCAACATCAATAGGTTACATGCGAGCGCGGCGCTTGCGGCGCCGGGCATCCCATCTCTCTGCTCCGTTAACGGCCATCGGGCGGCTGGGCTTTAGCGCGCCGCCATGCGAAGCGCCGCATCTAAGCGCAGCGTCACGCCATTGAGGTAGGGGCTGGTCACGAGATTCAGGGCCTGAGCCGCGTATTCATCCGGATGCCCGAGGCGCTGGGGAAACGGCACCGTCGTGGCCAGGCTCGCGCGCACCTTCTCGGGCAGACCGGCCATCATCGGCGTCTCAAATAATCCTGGAGCGATCGTGCACACGCGTATGCCCACGGGTGCCAGTTCGCGCGCCGCCTGGAGCGTCAGCGAGACTACGCCGCCCTTGGAGGCGGCATAGGCGGCCTGCCCCACCTGACCTTCGAAGGCGGCGACCGAAGCGGTATTGATGATCACGCCGCGCTCGCCATCGGCCAGCGGCTCAAGACTCATCATGTCGGCCGCGACCAGGCGCATCAGATTGAAGGTGCCGACGAGGTTGACCTCGATGACGCGCCGGAAATCATCGAGCGGCATCGGACCGGTCTTGCCGACGATCTTGGCGCCCGGAGCGATGCCGGCACAGTTGATCAAGATGCGCGCCACGCCCAGTGCGGCCCGGAGCGTCCCGACCGCGGTTTCGGCGCCGCTCGCGCTGGTCACATCGCACTGTGCAGCGACCCCGCCAAGCTCGCGCGCCAGCTGCTCGGCCTGCTCGCCGTTGGCATCGAGCAGCCCGATACGTGCGCCGGCCTGAGCCAAGGCCCGGGCCGTAGCGGCGCCCAGACCCGAGGCTCCGCCACTGATTAGCGCCACCTGTCCCTTGATCTGCATGAGCTTCCCCCGCCGCCAGTTACTTACGGCCGCTCGATCGCCATGGCCATGGCTTCACCGCCGCCGATACACAGCGAGGCAATGCCGCTTTTCAGGCCATGAGTTTCGAGCGCCGCCAGCAGCGTCACCAGCAGCCGCGCGCCGGAGGCACCGATTGGGTGGCCGAGCGCGCAGGCCCCGCCATGGATGTTCACGCGCTCGGGATCAAGCTTCAGATCCTCGATTGCCGCCATCGTGACCACGGCGAAGGCCTCGTTGATCTCATACAGATCGACATCGGCTGCGCGCCACGCGAGACGCTCGAGCAGCTTGCTGATCGCGCCCACCGGCGCCGTCGTGAACCAGGCCGGTGCCTGCGCATGGCTGCTGTGCCCGCGCACGATGGCGCGCGGCGCGAGCCCGCGCCGTTCGGCTTCGGAGCGCCGCATCAGCACCAGCGCGGCAGCGCCGTCAGAGATCGAGGAGGAATTTGCCGCGGTCACGGTACCGTTTTCCGCAAATGCAGGTTTCAGTGTCGGAATTTTTTCCGGTCGCGCCTTGAGTGGCTGCTCGTCCACGCTGATGGTCCTGGGCGGATTGCGGCCGGCCGAAACGGCCACGATCTCGCCGCTGAAGCGGCCGCCCTCGATCGCTGCGCGCGCGCGACTCAATGAGCGCAGCGCGAATTCATCCTGCGCGGCACGCGTAAAACCATACTTTGTCGCGGTAGTCTCGGCAAACGTGCCCATCAGGCGCCCCTTCTGGTAGGCGTCCTCCAGGCCGTCGAGAAACATGTGATCGAGCACCTGGCCATGCCCGAGGCGGTATCCGGCCCGCGCCCGATCCAGCAGGTACGGCGCATTCGACATGCTCTCCATACCACCGGCAATTGTCACGGTCGCAGAGCCCACGCGCAGCAGATCGTGCGCCAGCGCAACTGCCTTGAGCCCTGAGCCGCAGACCTTACTGATCGTGGTGCAGGGCACGCTCTCGGGCAGACCGCCACCAAGCGCTGCCTGGCGAGCCGGAGCCTGGCCGAGTCCGGCGCTGAGTACGCAACCCATCAGTACTTCTGAAATCTCGGCCGCGGGCACGCCGCTGCGCTCGAGGGCGGCGCGAATGGCCGCCGCTCCCAGTGCGGGTGCCGTGAATTCCTTCAACTCGCCCTGGAAGCCGCCCATCGGCGTGCGCGCGGAACTGACAATGACTATCGGATCATCACTCGACACAGTGCAGCCCCCCTGGCGCGATCAGCCATGGCCGACGATATCAGAGCGCCCGCACCGTAGGCAGCTACAGATCGCTGAGCGTTGTCGGCGGGCGGCGCGGCTGCAGACCGCATTCACGGGTTGCTGCATCCTCCCACCACCAGCGCCCGGCACGATGATCCTGCCCCGGCTCGATCGCGCGCGTGCACGGAGCGCAGCCAATGCTCGGATAGCCCGCATCGTGAAGCGGGTTGTAGGGCAGTTTGTGTTCGCGGATATAGGCCCAGATTTCCGCTTCGGTCCATGGCAGCAACGGGCTCACTTTCTGCATGCGGTAGCGTTCATCCCACTCGATTGGCTGGACGCCTGCGCGTGCCTCGGATTGTTCCGAGCGCACGCCGGTGACCCAGGCACCGTAACCTGCGACCGCGCGTTTGAACGGCTCCAGCTTGCGGATGGCGCAGCACCCTAGCCGTTGCTCGAGGCCGTTGTAGAAGCCATTGATGCCATTTTCACCGACCCAGCGCTGCACGGCACGCCCATCAGGGTAATAGACCCGGATGCGACGCTCATAGCGCCGTTCAATGCGGCCCAGGAGCTCGAGCGTCGACTCCGGGAGGCGCCCGGTATCCACGGTGAATATGTCGATTTGCGGCACCGCCGTGAAGATCAGGTCGGTCAGCACCGCCGACTCGGCGCCGAGGCTGCTCGAGTAAACGACCCGTCCAAACTGCTGCACGGCATCCCGCAGCAGCGCCACCGAATCCGCAACGCGCTCGGTGAGCTCCGCGGGCGCCTCTGCCAATAGCACCTGATTCATGGCGCTATTGTCGGCATTGGCCTTATAACATTGGGCTATGTAAGTAACCAAGTTGTCACCGGCGGACGCTGCATCGCACCGTGCCGGTGCCGCGGGTGTAACCCCGGCCACCCGCAGTTCTCAGCCGCCCAGCGAGCAGACAGAAGGATCACACCGCCGCGCCGAAGTGCAGTAGATGGCGCGCTAAGCGCTGCGAATCAACGCCGCCCGGTCTTCAGTGCACCGCTGCATTCAGATCGCCTAAACCGGCGCGGTCAGCGATTTGCGATAGACGGTCCAGCCAGCGCGCGGGCCGGCGCCGAATTCCTCATAAAATCTCATCGCCCGGGTATTCCAGTCGAGCACTGACCACTCCAGCCGCCCGCAGCCGCGATCGCGCGCGCGCTGTTCCACCGCCTCCAGCAGCGCCCGGCCCACGCCGCCACCGCGAAACTGCGGACGCACGAACAGGTCCTCCAGATAAATGCCGGGTTTGCACAGGAACGTGGAGTAGTTGAAAAAATAGAGCGCGAAGCCTGCCACCTGCCGATCGGACTCAGCCATGATCACGCGCGCGTAAGGTTCGGCCCCGAACAAGTGGCGGTCGAGGTCGTCGATGCTGCCATTGAATTCGTTGCGCAGCTGTTCGAAATCCGCCAGCTCGCCAATCAGCTCGTGGATGACGGCGGTATCGGACTTCTGGGCATCGCGCACATTGAGCATTGCTTCACCTCCACACCCAGTTTAGGGCATCCGCCGCGTACTGCCGAACGGATGCCTGCCAAACAGACTGCGCAGATGCTCCAGTTCATCCATCAGATCCAGCGCGAGCGCAACGCCGGCCAGGTTCAGCCCGAGATCGCGCTGCAGCCGCACGGCGGCCTGCGCGCGGCGCAGGCTGTCGCCGGGCAAGCGCCACTCCTCAACCCGCGTGCCTACGGGGACCAGGACGCCCTCTTCGACCAGCTCGATGATCTGCCGGCGTTCCACCGCACAGACCCGGCTGAATTCATCGAGAGTCAGCAGGGTCTCGGAGGTATAAAGGAAGCCGCTCACTTCAGTTGGTAGCTTGCTGTTCATGCGATTTACACCCCTAGGGAGGCGCGTGGATTGAAAGGCAGGGCGGCAGCCATTTGCGCATACAAAGACTTGGCTGCTTCGCTGTCGGCGGCTGGCAATGCAATGCCCAGCACCGCGTACAGATCCCCTGGCGTACTGGCCGGAATGCCGCGCCCCTTGAGCCGGAGCGTCGTACCACCACGTGAACCGGCGGGGATCTTCAATTGCACGGCACCGCCGGGCGTCGGCACCGGCACGCTTGCGCCGAGCGCGGCTTCCCACGGCGCCACCGGCAGATCCAGATACAGATCAGAGCCATCGACCCGATAGAGCGGGTGCGGTTGAAAGGCAATCTCCAGATACAGATCGCCGGCGCCGGTCTGACCGGGCGCGCTGAAACCTTGCCCGGCCAGTCGAATCTGCTGACCGGCACGGATGCCCTTGGGAATCTTGACATTCAACTGGCGCTCCACAGTCACGAGGCGCCCCTGTGCATCCAGTTCCGGTACGCGCAGGCCAAAGCTGCGCGTCGCCCCCTGCAACGAGGCCTCCAGATCGACCAGCACGCGGGCGTGATGATCCGAGGGCGCCGCGTGACGGCCGCCGCGGGCGCCGGCGCGACCGCGCTGGCCAAACAGCGCCTCGAAAAAATCACTGTCGCTGCCCGCATCCCCATCAGGCGCGCCGCCGCCAAACTCAAAGCCGGTGCCCCAGTCTGGCGGCGGCCGGAAGTCCTCACCGCCCTTGGGACCGGAACCGAGCTGGTCGTAAGCTGCACGCTTCTCGGGGTCCTGCAGAACGGCATACGCTTCACCAACGTCCTTGAAGCGCTGTTCCGCATCCGCTTCCTTGCTGACATCGGGATGGTACTTGCGCGCCAGCTTACGGTAGGCCTGCTTGATCTGATCCTGGGTCGCGTCGCGCGCCAACCCCATGACTGCGTAGTAGTCCTTGAACTTCATACATCTCCTGATACCCACGCACCGCTGCCGGGCGCGTGATCCCACTTGCTTGCAAATAGTTTACGCCATACGTCAAGCCCCACCGATCCCCGCCTCATTGGCAGCGACCCGGAGCTCGCCAGCGCTCAAGCACGTGGGGTCCCTTACAATGGCGCGGTGATCAGCTTCCGAAATCTCAGCCTGCGGCGCGGTACACGCATCCTGTTCGCCCAGGCGACCTTCAGCCTGTTTCGCGCGGAGAAAATAGGCATTGTCGGCGCCAACGGCACAGGCAAGTCGAGTCTACTGGCATTGATTCGCGGCGAGTTGACGCCCGATGCCGGCGAGTTTGAACTGCCGCGCAACCTGGTGCTGGCCAGTGTCGCGCAGGAAATCGATGCCGATGCGCGGCCCGCGCTCGAGTTCGTACTGGATGGGGACGCGCAACTGCGTGATCTGCAACGCCGGCTCGCTGGCGCCGAGGCTCTGGATGATGGCGAACAAATCGCGCATCTGCACGCTGATCTCGAGGCCATTGGCGGCTACACGGCTGCGGCCCGCGCTGCGCAACTGCTCGCCGGGCTCGGCTTTGCGCCCGGCGATGAGCGGCGTGCCGTGGCGGAATTTTCCGGCGGCTGGCGCGTACGGCTGGCACTCGCGCAGGCCCTGATGTGCCGCTCCGATGTGCTGCTGCTCGATGAGCCGACCAATCACCTCGATCTCGATGCGGTGGTGTGGCTGGAGGACTGGCTGCGCCTCTATCCGGGCACCCTGCTGGTGATCAGCCACGACCGCGAATTCCTCGATCACGTGGTGGCTCGCATCGTCAGCATCGACGGGGACGCCATCAGCGTCTACACCGGCAACTACTCAGACTTTGAAATCCAGCGCGCCGCGCGACTGGCTGAGCGCGCTGCGGCGTTTGTGCGTCAGCAGCGCGAAATCGCCCATGTACAGGACTTCGTGCGCCGCTTCCGAGCCGCGGCCAGCAAGGCCCGCCAGGCGCAGAGCCGCATCAAGTGGCTCGAGCGCCTCGAGCGCATCGCGCCCGCACATGTGGATTCGCCCTTTCAATTTGCCTTCCTCGAGCCCTCGCGGCTGCCGCGTCCGTTGCTCAGCATCGATCGCGGCATTGCCGGCTATGAAAGTTCGGTGATCCTGCGGGATCTGGGCATCAGCATCCTGCCGGGAGATCGCATTGCGCTGCTCGGCCGCAATGGGGCCGGCAAGTCGACCATGATGCGAACGCTGGCTGGTGTAACCCCTTTGCTTGAGGGCAACCGCATGGCCGCTGCGGACCTGAATATCGGCTATTTCGCGCAGCATCAGCTTGAACAGCTCGAGGGCGGCGAGACCCCGTTGTGGCATCTGAAGCGTCACGGCGGTAGTGCATTGGCCATGGCCACCGAGGCCGAGCAGCGCAGTTTCCTGGGGCTCGATGAACCAACCAACCATCTTGATCTGGAGATGCGCCATGCGCTCGCCATGGCCTTGCAAGACTTTACCGGCGCCATTGTGCTGGTGTCGCACGACCGATATCTGCTGCGCGGAGTCGCTGACCTGCTGTGGCTGGTCGCAGACGGCAAGGCTGAGCCGTTCGAGGGCGATCTGGATGACTATGAACGGTGGCTGCGCAGCGCAGCGCCCGGCCGCAGCTCCCCACAGGCGGTCGCCGAGCGCAGCACCGCGCGCAGCAACGAGGGGCGCGATGCGGGGCGCGTGCGCAAGCGCCTCGAGGCAGAGGAACGTGCCCGCGTCGCGCCGCTGCGCGCCGAACTGCAGCGCCGAGAGCATCAGATCAGTCAGCTCGGGACCCGCTCCGCGGCACTCGAAGCCCGACTGTCAGATCCAGAACTCTATGCGACAGCCGATCACAGCGTACTGACCCAACTGCTCGCCGAACAAGCTGACGTGCGCCGCCAGCTGAGCGAGGCCGAGGAAGCGTGGCTCACCGCTGGCGAAGCACTCGAGCGCGCGGCCAGCAACTGAGACTGTGCGCGAACTGGCTGGTCACACTCGTTCGTAACGCGGCAGGAAGAACAGCAGTGCGATGGCGCCAAACACCAGTGCTATCAGCACCTTGAGTATCAACGTGTAGCCCCCGGCCACATGCTCGACTGACCAGGCGGTCGCCTGCGGGCCGAACGCTGCGGCAGTACCGTAGGCGGCGAAGAACGTCCCGTAGATACGGCTGTAATAGCGCAGTCCAAAGTAACGTCTGACGAGAAAGGCGATCACATCGGACTCGCCACCGACGGCGAATCCCACGAACATCACGGCAATGAAGGTTGAGAAACCACTCACGCCCATGACCAGTGCGGCGATGCCGACAATTGGCGCCAGCAGATAGGTCTGCGCGACGCGCGGCGCAAACGCGCGGTCGATGAACCAGCCGGATGAGATTCGGCCGATGACCACGGCGATCCACATGGCCGACTGCACGCTGGCCGCCTCGTGGGCCGGGACACCGCGACTCTTGAGCAGTGGTATCAGGTGAAAGGCGATGCTTTGCAGGCTCAGACCTACGAGGAAGAAGGCACCGAGCAGGACCCAATACCGTGCGGTGCAAACGACCTCCCACAGTGTCATGCCGGAGCGCGCCGCAACCGCCTCTGCCTGAACTTTGCCCGCTCCGGCATCACCATCTACAGCCAGTCCGCGCGCCGCCGGGGATTCCTGGATCAGCAGCGCCAGCAGCGGGACCGTGATAAAGGCGATGAAAGCGCCAATGCACAGGTAGGCGTTGCGCCAGCCAAAGTGTTCGATCAGCCGCTGTGCAGCCTGTGACCAGAAGGCCCCGCCGATGCCGACACCCGCCAGCGTAATACCGAGTGCCAATCCGAGTCGGCGGTTGAACCAGGAAGAGACCAGGCGGCTGAAGACCACCTGCGTCGTGCCCATGCAGAACACCACCAGCGCCAGGTAGCGCACGATATAGGCCGTGATATTGCCGTCCATAAACTTGAAGGAGGCGATGATCAGGGCTTCCATCAGAAAGGAGCCGACCAGCATGCGACGCACGCCGATACGATCAGTAAGCGCGCCGATAAACGGCGCCGAGATCGGGCTGCCAATCGCGGCGACACTGCTACCGTATAGAATCTGGCCGTTGGTCCAGCCAAGTTCCGCCCCTACGGGGCCACCAAAGATCGGAGTCAGCGAGATCACCAGCACCGAGAAACTGCAGGCCACGCCGAGCGCCGCCAGCGCGACAATGACCCAGCCGTAGAAGAAGCGCGGGCCGGACGCCGATACCACCGGGTTGGACAGTTCGCTCACGATTTAACTCCGCCCGCGCCGAAGATCAGATAAAGCAGCGCCCTTGGGCTGCTCAGCAGCGACCACGCAAAGGACCACACGTCGGCGCGGTTGAGCCGCGCCGTGGCTTGCCAGCCTACGGGCAAGTTCAGGCGGATATCAAATACGACCCGGCCCTCGGCCACACGACAGCGCGCAATGCGCCCATCAAGTTCGACACCCTCCAGCCCGCTGACACTCATTTTCATGAAACCGTTCTCCTAAAGCCTGTAGGCCAGATCAGCCCCCGAGCGGATCGCAGCACCAACGTTGTTGCCGACTCCGGCATCGCCAATGACCTGAGCGAAGACACCAAGAGCCTGCAACTCCTCACGCAAGCTTGCGTCCGGCTCACGCGGCAGGGCGACGATCACCTGGTCAGCCGCAATCTTCAGTCGCTCGCGATGCTGATCATCGATGAGCAGCACATCATGCTCGCGGATCTCTGCGACGCGCACGCCTACATAAGCTTCAATGCCAAGGCCTGGCATCTGGACCATGGCCGCGTAGGCGCTCTCCATGTGCGAGAGCCCCGCCCCGAGTTCCTTGGGGTGTCCGGCCTCAAGGAGCGTGACGCGCGTATCTGGGCTACGCATTCCCACGCTCACCGCAACGGCCACGGCTTCCTGGCCGCCCCCGATGATCGCAACGCGCCGTCCCCAATTCGCCTTGCCCGCAAGCGCCGCGTCAATGCCGAGCACCTGCGGGCGATCGTGTCCGGGGCAAGCGGGCAAGATCGCCTCATTGCGGCCATGGGCCAGCACGACGACGTCTGCTCCAGCGGCAGCGATGCCGGCCGCGCTGGCCGACACTCCAAGCTCAAAGTGAACTCCGGCCTTGAGGCACTCGGCATAGAGCCAATCGCGAAGCTTGAGATAGACAGCACCGCCCTCGCAACGCCCGATGGTCTCCAGCTGGCCGCCAGCGACGGTTTCGCGCTCCAGCACCGTCACCTGGTGTCCGCGCAGCGCAGCAACACGCGCGGCTTCCAGGCCGGCGGGGCCTGCCCCAACAATCAGTACGCTGCGCGTGATATCCGCCGGCTTCGAAAGCTGTTGCCACTCGGCACCCGCCGCGGGGTTCACCGCGCACAGCTCTCTGGCTTTCTCAGGCGGTGCACGAAAGATCTCGAGACAGCGCATGCAATAAATGCAGGGGCGTATCGCTTCCAGGCGACCTGTCAGCACCTTGCCGGGCAGATCAGGGTCCGCCACCAGCGGTTTGCCGATCTGGATAACATCCGCGCAACCCGCTGCGAGCGCCTGCTCCCACTGGAGCGGATCGTAGCAACCCGAGGTCGAGCAGAAGACTGGGACGGATAGCGCCTGCTTGAAGACCTTCGCCGCGTCCCAGATTCCCGCACGCCCCTGATAGCGGCTGTGTGCCGTCGCCCGCGCCGAGGTTGCAAAACTCTCATGGGTACCGACGCGAATATCGAGATAGCTTAGCCCCGCGCGCTCCAATGCCTTTGCAAACGGCACGCAATTTTCGGCCGTGAGCCCATGCGGCATCAATTCATCGGCGGTGATGGCATAGCTGATCAGGAACCCGGCGCCGCAGCGCGCCCGGATGCCCGCGACCATCTCGAGGGCCAGGCGCATGCGATTCTCCTCGCTGCCACCATAGGTGTCGGTGCGCCGATTCATCCGCGGTGAGAAGAACTGCCCGAGCAGGTAGTTGCCCTGGCCCGCCAGCTGTACGCCATCGAATCCAGCGCGCTGTGCGCGCTGCGCGGCATCGACGAATTGCTCCCGGACCTCGGTGACTTCATCGAGGCTCAGGGCGCGGGAGGTGAGGATGCCGGCGCTCTGCGTGGAGAGGCTGGGTACGCCGGAGGGCGATACCGGAGGCTTGGCACTGGCGCCGCTGTGCTGGAACTGAACCACGATCGGTACACCGGCCTCGTGCACGGCATCGGTCAGCTGTCGAAATGCGGGAATGGCCTCATCACTGGTCAGCGCCGGGCGACGGCCCCGCTCGTAACCGGGATGTGCCTCCGTGGCGCCAATAGTGATCAGCGCCGCACCACCGCGCGCGCGCGCGCGGTAGTACTCGATCATGGCCTGCTCGGGGCGCCCGTTGACCGAGAGCCCATCGGTCATCGGGCCCATAACCAGGCGGTGCTTGAGTGACACACCGCCCAGGCTCAGGGCTGCGGCCAGTCGCGGCAGCGCCTCTTGCATTGAGTAGTCCTCCCCGAGTGCTGAACGCTCAGCGGCTGGCGGCAAGGCGGTACGCGGCCACCCGGCACCGCCACAGAATACGCTACCCCGAGCGGTCAATTGGCACTAATTCTTTAGTCGGGTAATTAGCCGCGAGCTATGGTTCGCGAGGAATTGGCGGCAACGCGGCGCCAGCGACGACCGGGAAAACCTGCGGAAAACTGTATTTAACAGATATGCAGCGATTGCCATGATCCTGACAACTCGCACTCCAGCTGCACGAGAATATCTCTACACTAGTGGATTGGCTTGGGCAGCATATTCGGGAGCTTATGGATGAGAGCGCGGATTTCGATTCTGAGAATGGGCAATTGCCCATGCCGCTGAACGAGCGGCACGCATGAAGGTACCCAAGGAGCTTCAGCCACTGATTGACGATGGCGTCATCGATGAGGTCCTGCGTCGCCTGCAGGGCGGCAAGGAAGCATCGGTCTACACGGTC
>JBEKOK010000039.1:0-17056 GCA_049521875.1 Steroidobacteraceae bacterium | reverse complement strand
GCAGAAGCCGAATTACTCATCTGTCTCCAGTAAGCGCTTGGCTGTGGGCCGCGCCCGGCGGACGCAACTCGGTCAGCGGCCAGCGGGCACGCACGCGGATTCGCAGCGCCTCATGTTCACCGGCCGCCAGCCGCTCGAGCCCCGCGACCGCGATCATCGCCGCATTGTCGGTACAAAACTCCAGGCGCGGATAATAGACCCGCACGCCCTGAGCCGCTGCGCCGGCACTCAGGCGCGAGCGCAGCTCGAGATTCGCGCCGACGCCGCCGGCGACGACCAGCGTCCGGCGCCCCAGGCGAGCGCCGCCAGCTGCGGTCCGCCCGGATACGGCAGGCCCAGCAGCTTGGCGCTCTTGTCGAAGGCCTCGCCGGCCGCATCATCACGCGTCTCGCCCAGCAGCTGGTAGCGGCCGATGCCCTGCACGTCGATCAGCATCGTGTGGCCGCCCGACACCAGCAGCGCAACGTGCGGGAACGGGGGCGCCTCCGGCTCCAGCAATGGCGCCAGCAGGTGTCCTTCCAGGTGATGAATGCCGATGGCCGGCAGCTGCCAGCCGTAGGCCAGCGACCGGGCGAGCGCCGCACCGCTCAGCAGCGCACCGATCAGCCCCGGGCCGGCGGTGTAGGCCACACCGGCCAGCTCGGACGGCCGCGTTTCAGCCCTCGCCAGGGCCTGCTGCACCAGTGGCAGCAGCCGGCGCACATGGTCGCGCGAGGCCAGCTCAGGAACCACGCCGCCATAGGCGCGATGCAGCTCGATCTGGCTGAAGAGTTCGTGCGCGAGCAGGCCGCGCTGCCGGTCCAGGACCGCCACCGCGCTCTCATCGCAGGAGGATTCAATCGCGAGGACGCGCATCAGAACCCGCGGCCGCCTGGCGGGCAGCCGCGCGGACGCTCAAGGCTGTAATCCAGCCTGTTTATGCTTCTTTCGCCGTCCATTTTGCCTTTTGCCGTACACCTGATTAGAATCGCGGCCCTTGCCTTACAGGCAGGAAAGCCTAAGTCGTTATAAATCAATGGGTTGAGGTTTCGATGCCGAGCGTCCGTGTCCGCGAGAACGAGTACTTTGATGCCGCCCTGCGGCGCTTCAAGCGTGCCTGCGAAAAGGCCGGCGTTCTCGCTGAATTGCGCCGGCGCGAATTCTACGAAAAGCCGACCCAGGAAAGAAAACGCAAGAAGGCAGCAGCGGTCAAGCGCCATATTAAGCGCGTTTCCCGCGATTTCGTGCGCACCGCGCGCTAGTCCCGTAATTCTCCTTTCCCGCATCGGGAACCGGGGCTGAACGATGAGCCTCAAGAGCCGCATCCAGGAAGATATGAAGAGCGCCATGCGCGCCGCTGCCAAGGAGCGCCTGGGCACGATCCGCATGCTGATGGCGGCGATCAAGCAGCGCGAAGTCGATGAACGCATCGAGCTCGACGACCTCCAGATCCTTGCGGTCATCGACAAGATGGTCAAACAGCGGCGCGAGTCGATCACACAGTTCGAGGCCGGTGGCCGCCAGGACCTGGTGGCCAAAGAGAGCGAGGAACTGAAGCTGCTCAGCGACTACCTGCCGGCGCAGCTCTCGGATGCCGAACTGGATGCGCTGATCAGCGAGGCGATCGCGAGCACCGGTGCCAGTTCCATCAAGGACATGGGCAAGGTCATGGGCCTGATCAAGTCCAAGGCCCAGGGCCGCGCCGACATGGGTGCGGTCGGCGCGCGGATCAAAGCCAAGCTGTCCTAGAACTCCCCTCGGGCGCCACAATGGCGCAAATGCAGCGGATTTAAGCCTCGGTGCCCGCGCGTGTGGGGCGCTAGACTCACGGGAATCATGAGCGGCCGGATTCCACAAACCTTCATCGATGAGCTGATCTCGCGCTCGGATATCGTCGAGCTGATCGCCAGTCGCGTGCCGCTGAAGAAGGCGGGGCGCGAGTACAAGGCCTGCTGCCCGTTCCACGACGAGAAGACGCCCTCCTTCTGGGTCAGCCCCGACAAGCAGTTTTTCCATTGTTTTGGCTGCGGCGCGCATGGCACCGCTCTCGGCTTCCTGATGCAGTACGACACGCTCTCCTTCACCGATGCGGTCGAGGAACTGGCCGGACGGCTCGGCCTCGATGTGCCGCGCGAAGGCGGCGGCGGCCCGGCGCCGAACCAGACCGAGGGCCTGACCGAGCTGCTCGGGCGCGTTGCCGGTCATTACCACGAGACGCTGGGGAATGATGAGCGGGCGCGCCAGTACCTTGCGGCCCGCGGCATCGAAGCGGCGACGATCGAGCGCTTCCAGATCGGCTATGCCATCGAGAGCTGGAACGATGTGCTGCGACGTTTCGGCGCAACCGAAACCTCGCGCGCCGCACTGCTGGCCGGCGGCCTGATCATCGAGCGCGACCAGCCGCGCGCCGGCAGCGAGCCCTACTACGATCGCTTCCGTGACCGAATCATGTTTCCGATCCGCGATCCGCGCGGCCGCGTGCTCGGCTTTGGCGGCCGCGTCATTGACCGCGGTGAGCCCAAGTACCTGAACTCCCCGGAGACCGAGCTGTTCCACAAGGGACGCGAGCTCTATGGCCTGCATGAAATCCGCCTCGCGCGCGTGCCGCTGCGCCGCCTGGTCGTGGTCGAGGGCTACATGGATGTCGTGCGCCTGCACCAGGCGGGCGTGCAGTACGCCGTCGCGACGCTCGGCACTGCCACGACGCCGGAACACCTGCGCCGCGCCTTCCGGCTGGTCAGCGAGATCGTGTTTGCCTTTGACGGCGACCGTGCAGGTCGCGCCGCCGCGTGGCGGGCGCTGCAGAATGTGCTGCCTGAAATCCGCGAGGGGCGCGAGCTGCGCTTCCTGTTCCTGCCCGAAGGCGAGGATCCGGACACGCTGGTCGGACGCGAAGGACGCGAGGCTTTTGAAGAGCGGCTCGCGAGCGCACTGCCCTTGTCGGAGTATCTGATTGCCCACCTGCGCGAGCAGGTTGATCTGACGCATGCCGATGGTCGGGCCCGCTATGCTGCTCTGGCCAAGCCGCTGCTCGAGAAACTTCCCGATGGTGTCTATCGCGCGCTGCTGCTCGAGCGCATCGGCAGCGAGATTGGCCTGAGTGGCGAGCGCCTGGGCCCGCTGCTGCAGCTGCCGACCGATCAGGCGCAGCCCTCAGAGCGTACGCACGGCGCGCACTCCCCGCCGCTCGTTGGCGCACGTCGCAGCCTGATCACGCACGCGATCCAGATGCTGCTGCATTACCCGGCCTGCGCGCAGCGCGTCGATGCACGCCTGCGCGCTGACCTCGAGCAGGTCGACGTCCCCGGCGTGCCGGTGCTGCGTGAGCTGCTGGCCGAACTGGCCGCTGCTCCGGGCCAGTCCCTCGCGCAGCTGCTCGAGCGCTGGCGCGAGCGCGGCGAGTACAAACGGCTGGCGGAACTTGCCGCCGCCGAGGTACTCGTAACCGATACCGAGGCCGCGGGGCGGGAACTGACCGAGACGCTGGGGCGGCTGCTCGAGCAGGTCCGGCGTCAGCGCCTGGATGAGCTGATCTCCAAGGCCCGCGAGCATACGATCGATGCCAGCGAAACCCTTGAGCTTCAGGCACTTACCCAGGCCCTGGGGCGCTCAAGATAAGCCATCATCTGCCGATGCGGATACTGGCCCATTGAGCGAGGAGATGGGTATAATTCCGAGATTTTCCGCGATCAATTAGCCTTCCCTGAAGCCCACCGCCCTCTCGACGGCGCGGCGACGGGAACCGTTTCTATTATTTTCGATCGAATTCAGGGGTTGCAGCACCGATGACCCGCAAGCAGAAACCAGCTCCCGCGCCCGTCCGTAAACCGGCGGCGAAGCCCGTGGTAGCCGCCAAGAAGGCCGCTCCGGCGGCCAGTCGCAAGGCCGCGCCCACGGTCGTGGCCAAGGCACCGGCGCCGAAGGCCGCACCGGCCAAGCCCGTCGAACCGCTCAAGGCGGCTGCCCGCAGCGGCAAACCCGAAGCGCCTGCCGCCAAGGGCAAGACCGTGCTGTCGGGATTGCCCGAGCGCATTCCCGAGGATCGCCAGTCGCAGCTCAAGCTGCTGATTGCGCGTGGCAAGGAGCAGGGCTATCTGACCTATGCCCAGGTGAATGACCACCTGCCCTCCGAGATCGTCGATCCGGAGCAGATCGAAGACATCGTCAACACGATTAATGACATGGGCATTCCGGTGTACGAAAAGGCACCGGATGCCGAGTCGATCCTGGCGAGCGATCCCTCCTCGCCGGCCGACGAAGAGGCCATCGAGGAAGCCGCCGCAGCGCTGGCGGCGCTCGATGCCGAGCTCGGCCGCACGACGGATCCGGTGCGCATGTACATGCGCGAGATGGGCACGGTCGAGCTGCTGACGCGCGAAGGCGAGATCCGCATCGCCAAGCGCATCGAGGAAGGGCTCGATGCCGTGCGCCTGGCGCTCGCGAGCTACCCGGCCACGCACGAGCACATCCTGCACACCTATGAGCTGGTCAAGGCCGGGCAGGCCCGGCTGGTCGATCTGGTCGTCGGCTTCATCGATCCGAACGCCCCGGATGTGATCGCGCAGCCGCAGAATCCGACCAAGCTTGAGATCGAGGCCACCGACGAAAACGCCGAGGAAGAGGAAGGCGATGACGACGGCGAAGAGGAGGAGGCCGTCGACACCGGTCCCGATCCGGCCGAGGTCGCGCGCCGCATGGGCTCGATCCACAAGCACCTGCAGCAGGTACTGGCAGCGCTCGCCAAGAGCGAGCTCGATGACCCGAAGCTCCAGAAGCTGCGCAAGAAGCTCGCCGATGAGTTCATGGAGCTCAAGCTCTCGCCGCGCATGTTTGATGCACTGACGGCGCAGCTGCGCGCCCACATCGGCTCGATCCGGCAGATCGAGAAAGAGATCATGGTGATTGCGGTCCGTGATGCGGGCATGCCGCGCAAGGATTTCATCAGCACCTTCCCGAAGAACGAGACCAGCGCCCGCTGGCTTGCCAAGCACATCAAGGCCGGCAAGAAGTACTCGGCGCCGCTGGCGCGACTGAAGGATGAGATCGAGCGTCGCCAGAAGAAGCTGGTGCAGCTCGAGGGCCAGTATCACCTGACGGTCAACAGCATCAAGGAGATCAATCGCGAGGTGTCGATTGGCGAGGCCAAGGCACGGCGCGCGAAGAAGGAGATGGTCGAGGCGAACCTGCGTCTGGTGATCTCGATTGCCAAGAAGTACACGAACCGCGGCCTGCAGTTCCTGGACCTGATCCAGGAGGGCAACATCGGTCTGATGAAGGCTGTCGACAAGTTCGAATACCGGCGCGGCTACAAGTTCTCCACCTATGCCACCTGGTGGATCCGCCAGGCGATCACACGCTCGATCGCCGATCAGGCCCGCACCATCCGCATCCCGGTGCACATGATCGAGACGATCAACAAGCTCAACCGCATCTCGCGCCAGATGCTGCAGGAGATGGGCCGCGAGCCCACGCCCGAGGAGCTGGCCGTGCGCATGGAGATGCCCGAGGACAAGGTCCGCAAGGTGCTGAAGATTGCCAAGGAGCCGATCTCGATGGAGACGCCGATTGGTGATGATGAGGATTCGCACCTCGGGGACTTCATCGAGGACACCTCGGTCTCCTCGCCGATCGACCAGGCGACGATGGAGTCGCTGAAGGAAACCACGCACTCGG
The DNA here is from genome assembly GCA_049521875.1 of Steroidobacteraceae bacterium. Lineage (GTDB taxonomy): Bacteria > Pseudomonadota > Gammaproteobacteria > Steroidobacterales > Steroidobacteraceae > FEN-1191. The sequence goes on along the minus strand of JBEKOK010000039.1, from coordinate 11,404 downwards.
TGCTGGCGCAGCTGACCCCGCGCGAAGCCAAGGTGCTGCGCATGCGCTTTGGCATCGACATGAATACCGACCACACCCTCGAGGAAGTCGGCAAGCAGTTCGATGTGACCCGCGAGCGCATCCGCCAGATCGAGGCCAAGGCGCTGCGCAAGCTCCGGCACCCGAGCCGCAGCGAGCAGCTGCGCAGTTTCCTGATGGATGACTGATTTGGATCCGGACCTGGCCGCCAGGTCCGGCTTTCAGTCGCCGAACGTGGCGCTCAGTCCCGAGCGCTGTTCGCGGGCGCGGTTCAGCAGATCCAGCCAACCGCTGACATCGACATGAAAGGTGCCGGTGTCGGCCAGAAATTCTGCAGTCTGCTCCGGCGTATCACTGTCCTGGCTCATCGTGATGGCCACTGACAGTACGCGGCTCAGGCCCGTGCGCCCCGCAAGTTCGGTATCGGCTGCGCAGCGCTGCTCGGCAATCGCCTGGCACAGCGGTGCCGGCAGGTTCCAGCTGGCTGCCAGCGCCTGGCCGATCGAGGCCTGACGTTCATTGAAAATCGCATCGCGGATGTTCCGATCACCCGGCGGCGGGCCCTCGTTCATACGGATCAGCAGATAGAGCTTGCCGATGTTGTGCAGCAGCCCGGCGAGCAGCGCCTGTGCAGGATCCACCTCCTCATCATCCACCTGCTGTGCGATCAGGCGTGTCAGCGCCGCGACGCTCGCGCTCTCCTCGGCCAGCTGCGCCAGCTGGGCACGCAGCGGGGCCAGTTTCGGCGCACGGCGCAGCTGCGCCAGGGCATGCGCGTAGACCGCACCGCGTACATTCTCCAGGCCCAGGCGCAGTACCGCGAGGCGCAGATCCATCAGCGGGCGCGTGGTGCGGGCAAACAGCACGGAATTGGCCATCGCCAGTACGCGCACGGCCAGACCCGCATCGCTCCCCAGCAGGCGCGCGATCTCCTCGATCCCGACGGTTTCCGAATCGAGCGCGGTGCGCACCTGCTCGGTCAGGTTCGACCAGGAAGGCAACTCCACATGACCGTCCGCGATCTCGCCGAGCAGCTGCTGTACATAGGCCTCGGCGGCCGGCACCTGCAGGCTCAACGCCGAAGCGCTTGGGTTCACGGATGCCATGTCGTTGCGCCTCGAGGAATGAATCAGGAGTTGATGCGACGGCTGCGTGCCGCCTGCAATCCGACCAGGATGCGCGCCTCGCCACTGGCGAGTCCGCACTTCATGGCAATTTCATGCGCCTGTGCGCCATCGGCCGCCATGCGTGCCGCATCCGAATAGTTGTCGCGTGCCGCCGGCGCCAATTCCGGAGCCTGGCTCAGGATGCCGCGCTCGCCGGGCGCCCGTGGCGCCGTGCGTTCCAGTGGCGGGCGTTGCGTCGCACGCTCGACCGGACGTAACGCGGCGACCGTAGCGCTCGCCGGGCGCACCGCGGGCTCGCGCAGCTGCTGGGTCTCGAAGCGGACCAGATCGAGCTGCTCGAAGATCCGGGCCAGATCCCGGGTCACCTCGTGGCGCAGACGCGCCATGGCACGCACTTCCAGCGCCACCACCAGGCCCAGCGCCAGTACCGAGCTCGCCAGCGCGATCTGGGTCCAATCGTGCGTCATCATCCAGTGCATCAACATTCCAGGACTCCTTGCAGTCAGTCATTCGATTCGGGCTGCTGTGTCGGGAATCCGTCAATGGCTTCCGAAATCAGCGGCCCCTGAGCAGGAAGGAGCAGAAAGCGTGCCATGGCGGCAGCGCAAAGTGAGAGGCAGATCAAGTTTCGGGCGAAGTGCTGCCGGATCCGACAATGATGATCTCGATGCGTCGGTTGGCGTTGCGACCGGCGACCGTCTGGTTCGAATCCACCGGCCGGAACTGCCCGTAGCCGATGACCGCCAGCCGCGCCGGGCTCAGTCCATGCGCGATGAAGAGCCGTACGACGCTGGCGGCGCGCGCGGCCGACAGCTCCCAGTTGGAATGAAAGAGCGCGGAGCTGATCGGGCGGTCATCGGTATGCCCTTCCACGCGCACCGCGTTGGGCCAGGGCTTGAGTGCCGCGGCCAATTGCTCCAGCACCTTGCTGGCTGCCGGGGAGATCTCGGCCACGCCGCTGCTGAAGAGAATATCGGTGCTCATCTGCACCTCGAGCAGACTGCCCTTGCGCGTCACGCGCACTTCGTTGCTGCGGATCAGCGGCGCGAGCGCCGCGGCCACATCCGCTTGCACGCGCGCCAGTTCCGGACTCGGCGGCGGTTCGGGCACGGTGGGAATATTGGTTGGCGGGTGGCGCGGATCGGCCGATCCGGCCGGCGTCACGCCCTCGCGGACGCTGCCACGGGCCTGCGGGATGGGCATCGGGCGGTTGGCGGGCAGCCCAGCCACGACCATGCGACTGACGACTGTGGCCGGCAGCGTCTCGGTGATGCTTGGCGGTGGCGGCGCATCGCCAGTGGCATGCGTGGTCATCGGCGTGCCCTTGAAGGCCGAGGAGAGCGCATCCGAGAGCACGCGGTACTTGCCCGCGTTGACCGAGGACATCGCATACATCACGACGAAGAAGGCCAGCAGCAGGGTCACCAGGTCGCCGTAGGGAATGGCCCAGGCTTCGTGGTTCTCGTGCTCGTCGTGATTATGCCGGCGCGCCATGCAAGTGCCGTACTAGTGCAGGTAGCCGCGCAGGCGGCCCTCGATGCTGCGCGGGTTCTCGCCCTGCGCGATGGCGATCAGTCCCTCGATCAGCATCTCTGAGAGGTGCGCGCGCCGCTGCACGACCACCTTGAGCTTATTGGCCATCGGCAGAAACAGCAGGTTGGCAAGCCCGATGCCGTAGACCGTGGCGGTGAATGCCGCGGCAATGCCGTGGCCGAGCTTGGAGGGGTCCGCGAGGTTCTGCATGACGGCCATCAGTCCCAGCACCGCGCCGATGATGCCAAGCGTCGGCGAATAGATACCCATGCCTTCGAACACCTTCGCTGCGCGTAGGTCCGCCGCTTCGCGCGTATGCATGTCGACCTCAAGGGTTGCGCGAATGACATCGGGTTCCGAGCCATCTACGACCAGCTGCAATCCCTTGCGCAAGAAGATGTCCGGCTCGCGCACCAGCTGTGGCTCGAGGCCGAGCAGACCCTGCTTGCGGGAAATATTGCTCCACTCGCAGATCTTGCGGATCTGGATCTCTGGAATGTGGGTCGGCGGCCGGAACACCCACGGCAGCATGATCATTGCACGCCGCATGACGTTGAGCGGGGTCTGCACGCAGATCGCTGCCACCGTGCCGACGATCACGATCATGAAGGCGGCCGAGGAGAGCAGCGCATGAATGCCTGCGCCCTTGAGGACTGCGCCCACGATGATGGCGAAGAACGCCAGCAGCAGGCCGATGATGCTCAGAATATCCAAGACGATTGTCTACCTTACTGTCGCCACTCGAACAGCGCGGTCTTCAGGCGCAGCAACGCCTGGCCGTGCAGCTGGCAGACGCGCGATTCGGTGACCTTCAGTACCGCGCCGATTTCCTTCAGATTCAGTTCCTGCTCGTAGTAGAGCGAGAGCACCAGCTGCTCGCGCTTGGGCAGTTTCTCGATGGCATCGATGACCGCCTGGCGCAGGGTATCGTCGAGCAGTTCGCCGAGCGGGTTCTCCGAGTTATCAGCGAGCCGGTCGAGGGCGGTTTCCTCACCCTCCTTGCCTTCGTTCAGGCGCAGCAGCTGGCAGCCGAGCGCGTCCTGGACGATGCGGTGATATTCCTCGAGCGGCACGCCCATGGCTGCGGCGACATCGCCATCGGATGCCTCGCCGCCGCGCCGCGCCTCGACCTCGCGCAGCGCCGCAGCTGCAGCCCGCGCCTTGCGATGGACCGAGCGCGGTGCCCAGTCGAGCTTGCGCAGTGCATCGAGCATCGCGCCGCGGATGCGAATGCCGGCGTAGGTCTCGAAGCTCGCGCCACGACCGGTGGTGTAGTGCTGTGCAGCCTCCAGCAGACCCATCATGCCCGACTGGATCAGATCCTCGACCTCGACCTGCGGCGGCAGGCGCCCGGCCAGGTGATAGGCGATGCGTTTGACCAGATCCGCGTGACGGCGCACCAGCTCGTCCATTTCGCGTGCTGGCACCGTGTTTTCGTAGGCTCGTGCGCCGTTCATTTTGCCACCTGCAGGCGCGCCGGCGGACGTGCCAGCATGCGCTCAAAGAAGAATTCAAGTCGGCCACTGGGGCCGGCGGGCACTGGCCAGCGGCTCGCGGCCTGGGCAAGGCGCTTGAAGGCCAGCGACGCGCGGCTGCCGGGGAATGCCTCCATCACCGAACGCTGCGTGCGCACTGCTTTTTGCAGGTACTGATCATCGGGGATCTCGCCCGCGTAGCTCAGTTGCACGTTCAGATAGCGGTCCGTGACGGCCTGCAGTCGCCGGAACAGACCGTCGGCTTCGGCATTGTCTTGGGTCATGTTCACCAGAACCTTGAAGGAATTGATGTTGTGCTCACGGTGCAGCACCTTGATCAGCGCATAGGCATCGGTCAGTGAGGCCGGTTCGTTGCGGACAACGACCAGCACATGCTGCGCGGCCTGCGTGAAGCTGCGCACTGAATTGGCAATCCCGGCCGCGGTATCGACCACCAGCACGTCATAGCGGTCGGGCAGCTGGTTGAACTCGCGGATCAGTGCGGCATGCTCGACGCTGCTGAGCTCGGCCATGCGCGAGATGCCTGAGGCCGCCGGCACGACGCTGACGCCGTGACGGGTCGGGACGATGACATCGCGCAGCTGCACCTCACCGCGGATGACCTGCTCGAGCGTGCCCTTGGGAGTCAGCCCCAGCAGCACATCGACATTGGCCAGGCCCAGATCCCCATCGAGCAGCAGCACTTCGCGGCCCGCCTGCGCCAGCGCAGTGGCCAGATTGACCGACACCGAGGTCTTGCCAACGCCACCCTTGCCGCCGGTGACGGCAATGACCTGGACTGGACGGCCCATACCTTTGGGGAGAGCGCTAAGCTGCGGCATTGACACTGCCTCCGTAACGATGTGCGAGTAATTCTTCGTCGACGCTCGATTGCGAGCGGCGCGCCAGCTCGGTGGCCTGCACCACCAGCTGATGGGAGCGTGCCGGGCGCAGGTCATCGGGAATGCGTGGCCCGTCGCTGGTGCAGGACACCGGCAACCCGCTGCGGGCCAGCAGCGAGAGCGTGCCGCCGAGGCATGCGACCTCATCGAGGCGCGTCAGCGCACAGCACTGCGGCACCAGCTCCTGGAAATTCTCGAGGCTCGCTTCGAGGACCCCGATCTGCGCGCTCGCGGGCAGCACCGCCACGCAGCGCATCGCCGGGAAGGCCTCGCGCACCGACTTGAGCATCGCCAGCGGCTCGCCGCCGCGCGCCGCAGCACCCGATGTGTCGATCAGCACCAGGCGCTTGTGCGCCAGGGCCCGGAGCCGCGCGATCAGATCGCGGCTGCTTGATGTTTCCCACACTCTGATGCCCAGCAGCCGGCCCACGGTACGGATCTGCTCGTGGGCGCCGATGCGATCCTCGTCGGCCGAGACGATGGCAACGTCCGTCGGGTCGTGCTCGAGCGTCCAGCTGGCCGCGAGCTTGCCCAGCAGCGTCGTCTTGCCGCAGCCGGAGGGCCCTACCAGCATCACGAGGCCGCCGGCCTCGACCGGATAGGGACAGGTGAAGATGCGGCGCGCCAGCAGCCCGAGCGGCAGGCGCTGCGCCTGTTCGGCGGTCAGTGCCGCCGGCAGCTCGTTCAGGACGCTGAGGGCGATATCGCGGCTGACGCCGAGTTCGGTCAGATCCTTCAGGACCCGTACCCGCAGCGGCTCGCGGCGTGAGAATTCATTCCATGACAGCGCCGCGACCTGCTGCTCGAGCAACAGGCGCAGGCTGCGCAGCTCCTGCGTGACGGCATCGCTCGCGCTCTCGGAAACAGTGGCGAGCGGCGCGACTGGCGGTGAATCGGTGATCAGCGGCGCATCCTCGGCCAGGCTCGCCAGTTCCTCGGCCTGCTGCTGGGTCACGACATCGACATCCAGCACGGCGACGACTTCCACGCCTTCCGAGGTGCGGCGCGAGCTGATGATGACGGCTTCCGGACCCTGCTCATCGCGGATCTGGCGCATGGCGCTGCGCATATCGCGCGCCTGGTATCGCTTCATGTTCATGGCAGATTGCGTGTCTTGAGGTTCATGAGTGGGTTGCTGCTTCAGCGTCCGACCGCAGCCACGAGACGGATGCGGCGATTGTCGGGAATCTCATTCCAGGCCAGTACATGGAGTCCCGGTATGCCGGCGCGCGAGAAGCGCGCCAATGCGGCGCGCAGCGCCGGCGCCACCATCAGCACCGCTGGTTCGCCGGCAGCCTCCTGGCGACGGACGGATTCGCTCAGCCGCGTTTGCAGCCGTTCGGCCAGGCCCGGCTCGAGCGCCGCAGCGTTGGCGCCGACGCCATTGAGCGAGGTCTGCAGCAGTTGCTCCAGATCCGGCTCCAGCGTCACCACCGGCAGCTCGACGCCCGAGCCGGCGATGTCCTGGACGATCTGGCGCGAGAGTGCGATGCGCACCTGGGCCTGCAGTACGCTCGGGTCCTGGGTCTTGGCGGCGTGCTCGGCCAGCGTCTCCATGATCGTGCGCAGGTTCCTGATCGGAACGCGCTCGGCCAGCAGGCCCTGCAGTACGCGCACCACGATTCCGAGCGCCAGCTGCTTGGGCACCAGATCTTCGATCAGCCGCGGCGCGGACTTTCCCAGTCCATTGAGCAGCTGCTGCACTTCCTCGTGGCCTAGAAGCTCGTGGGCATGCGTCTGGATGATGTGGCTGAGGTGCGTGGCAATGACGGTGCTGGCATCCACGACCGTGTAGCCGAGCGTCTGTGCATGCTCGCGCTTGCCCGGTTCGATCCAGATCGCCTCCATGCCAAAGGCGGGATCCTTGGTTTCAATGCCGGGTGGCTTGCCGAACACGCGGCCCGGGTTGATCGCCAGTTCGCGGTCCGGATAGATGACACCATCGGCCACAGCGACGCCGGCCAGGCTGATGCGATAGGCATTGGGGGCGAGTTCGAGGTTGTCGCGAATGTGTACGGTCTGGACCAGGAATCCAAGTTCCTGGGACAGTTTGCGGCGCACGCCGCGAATACGGGCCAGCAGCTCACCGCCATTGTTCTTGTCGACCAGCGTCACCAGGCGAAAGCCGAGCTCCAGGCCGATCAGATCGGCTGGGCGCACGTCATCCCATGACAGCTCGCGCGACTCCGGGGTCTGGGGCACGACCGGCGGCGGCGGGAGGGCCGCTTTGGCGGCCGCTGCATCTGCGCGCTGCCGCAGCACATAAGCGGCGGTGCCAAGACCGGCTGCAAAGAGCAGGAAGGCGACATTCGGCATGCCGGGGATCAGGCCCATGATGCCGAGCACGCCGCCGGCGACCGCGAGGCCGCGCGGCTGCAGGAACAGTTGCCGGTTCAATTCTTTGCCCAGATCCTGGGACTTGGACATGCGGGTGACGATCACCGCGACCGCCGTCGAGAGCAGCAGCGCCGGAATCTGCGCGACCAGGCCATCGCCGATCGTGAGCAGCGTGTACACCTTGGCGGCATCGCCAAAGCCCATGCCGTGGCTGAGCGTGCCGATGGCCAGGCCACCGACGATGTTGATGACCAGGATCATGATGCCGGCCGTGGCATCGCCACGTACGAACTTGCTGGCACCGTCCATCGAGCCGTAGAAGTCGGCCTCGGAGCGGACCTCGGCGCGGCGCAGACGCGCCTCGTCCTGGTTGATCAGGCCCGCATTCAGGTCAGCATCGATCGCCATCTGCTTGCCGGGCATCGAATCCAGGGTGAAGCGCGCGCTGACTTCCGAGATGCGTCCGGCGCCCTTGGTCACCACGACGAAATTGATGATGGTCAGGATCCCGAACACCACGATACCGACGGCATAGTTGCCGCCAATGACGAATTCGCCAAAGGCCTGGATGACGTGGCCCGCGGCACTGGCTCCTTCATGGCCGTGCAGCAGCACCACGCGGGTCGAGGCGACGTTCAGTGCCAGGCGCAGCAACGTGGCCAGCAGCAGCACAGTCGGGAAAATCGCGAAATCGAGCGGACGGGAAACGTTGATCACCGCCATGACGATCAGAACCGAGAGTGCGATGTTGAAGGTGAACAGCACATCGAGTGCCAGCGGCGGCAGCGGCAGGATCACCATCGCCAGCACGCCGAGCAGCATGATCGGCGTGCCCAGACCCCGGTGGGTCAGCAGCTGCCCAAGCCGGAAGGGCTGGGCGGATGTGATTGCGTTCTCGGCCATGGTCGATTTCTATGCCTTCAAAGTCGCTCAAAACTCGTTCCCGGGGACTACAGGAGCAATTCCCGTGCCGGGTCCGAAACGACGGACTACCGGCGCTCGCGCTGCGCCTAAACTGCGCAGCACGTCACAGATTTCAGGCCTCCGGGGCTTTGATGTCGGGCGGCGGTGGCGGCGTGGCGCCGTAACGACGCGCCGTGCGCAGCTGGTAGACGTAGGTGAGGACCTGGGCGACGGCCGAATACAGCTGCGCCGGAATCTCGTCACCGAGTTCGCAGTGGGCAAACAGGGCCCGGGCCACCGGCGGCGCCTCGACCGTCGGTACGCCATGCTCAGAGCCGATCTCGCGGATCCGCAGCGCGATCAGATCGGCGCCCTTGGCGACCACGATCGGGGCGCGCATGTGCTTCTCGTCGTAGCGTAGTGCCACGGCGTAGTGGGTCGGGTTGGTGACGATGACATCCGCCTTCTTGACCTCCTGCATCATCCGGCGACGCGCCATAGCCTGCTGCACGCGCCGCACGCGCCCGCGGATTTCCGGGTTACCTTCGGTTTCCTTGGATTCCTCGCGGATCTCCTCGCGGCTCATGCGCAATTGCCGGTTGTGCTGCCAGAGGGTCAGCGGGACATCGACGGCGGCGATAACCACCAGGCCGCCCCCCAGGGCGATCAGCGCGAAGCCGCACAGCGCGAAGGCATGCGTGATCCCGGTGTTGATGGACTGGGTGGCCAGTGAGCTGAACTCGTGCATTTGATGACGCAACAGGACGATGGCGATCACCGCGATGACCGAGAAGCGCGCCAGCGTCTTGAGCAGTTCCAGCACGCCGCGCAGTGAGAACACCCGGCCAAAGCCGCTGATCGGATCAAGTCGTTCCCACTTGGGCACCAGGGCTGCGGGACTGAAGGCCCAGCCACCGATCGCCAGCGGCGCCAGCACGGCGGCAGTCAGCAACACACCAAACAGCGGCGCCACTGCCAGTGCCGCGCCCACGGCGGCGCGCCCCAGAATCACGAAGATCCGTCCCTGATCAAACGCATCCGCGCGGCTGAAGCTCAGCGAGTTATGCAGCACCGCGAGCAACCGCCCGGTCATCGCACTGCCCAGCAGATACATGCCGATGCCGCCCGCAAGCGTCACGGCCGCAGCGCTCAGATCGCGCGAGCGCGGGACTTGCCCTTCCTCGCGCGCCTTATCGAGTCGTCGTTGTGTAGGGCTTTCAGTGCGTTCGGTATCGTCATTCTCCGCCATGGTCAGCCCCCGTTAACCAGCTGGCGCATGAAGGCGAACTGGCTCGTGAGCAGATCCACAACGCCGCTGCCCACCGTAGGCAGCCCGAACAGAACGATGAACAGACCGAAGATCAGCGTGACCGGAAACCCAACTGCAAACAGGTTCAGCGACGGGGCCGCGCGGCTGGCGACGCCAAAGGCCATGTTGATGACCAGCAGCGCGGTGATTCCCGGCAGCGCAATGCGCAAGGCCCCGGCAAACATCTGGCTGCCCAGACTGGCAAGCGCCATGTACTGCTGCGGCTCGAAGCCCGCAGTGCCGATCGGCAGGCCGCGAAAGCTGTCGATCACGAGCTCGAGAAACGCCAGGTGCCCGTTGAGGGACAGGAATACCAGGGTGCCAAGCACCACGTAGAATTGTCCCATCGCGGGTGTGGAGACGCCGCGCAGCGGATCGATATTGAAGGCGAAGCCCAGGCCCATGCCGTTGGCGAGCAGCTGCCCGGCCAGCGTCAGCGTGTCAAATACCAGCTGCAGCGTGAAGCCCAGAGCCACGCCGATGATCACCTGCTGCATCGTGATCAGCACCCCGTCCCCGGACAGGAACGGAATCTGCGGTAGTGGCGGTAATTGCGGCAGCGCGGCCAGCGTCGCGGTTCCGGCCAGCAGAATCTTGATGCGCGCCGGCACGTAGCTCGCCCCGAACACCGGCGCGACCATCAGGCAGCCGGCAATGCGCAGGAACGGCCAGAGCGCCAGGCCCAGCCAATGCTCCAGCTGCAGAACGGAGAAGTTCAGCAAGGTGTCAACCGATCAGCGAAGGAATGCTCTCGATCAGTTGCTTGGTATAGCCGACCAGCTGCGAGAGCATCCATGGACCTGCCACCAGCAGCACCGCGGCGAGGCCGAGGAGCTTGGGGATAAAGGAGAGGGTCATTTCGTTGATCTGCGTTGCGGCCTGAAAGACGCCAACGATCAGGCCCACGGCCAGCGCCACCAGCAGCATCGGCGCCGCCAGCAGGATCGTCAGCTCGAGCGCGCGCTGGCCGATCGTCATTACGGTTTCTGGTGTCATCTTGAAAAGGCTCCTGTGGATGATTCGGTCGAATGGTGGCCGTCAGCGATAAAAGCTTGCCGCCAGCGAACCCATGACCAGGGTCCAGCCATCGACCAGTACGAACAGCATGATTTTGAATGGCAGAGAGATCAGCGTTGGCGAGAGCATCATCATGCCCATCGACATCAGCGTGCTGGCGACCACCAGATCGATGATCACGAACGGAATGAACAGCAGGAATCCGATCTGGAACGCTGTCTTGAGTTCGCTGGTGAGAAAGGCCGGTGCCAGTATCGTCAGCGGCACGTCTTCGGGTTTGTCATAGCCCTTGCCGCCGGAAATGCGCACGAACGAAGCGATGTCCGCTTCCCGTGTCTGCTGCATCATGAATTGCTTGAGCGGTTCGATGCCCCGGTCCAGGGCCACCGAGGTTTCGATCGTGCCGGCCATGTACGGATTGACGGCATCGGTGCGGATCTTGTCGATGACCGGTGACATGACGAACAGCGTCATGAACAGCGCCAGCCCGATCAGCACCTGGTTCGGTGGCGACTGGCCGGCACCGATGGCCTGACGCAGGATCGAGAGCACGATGATGATCCGGGTAAAGGCCGTCATCATCAGCAGCGCCGCAGGCAGCAGCGTAATGGCGGTCATCAGCGCCAGCAGCTGGATCGTCAAGGTGTAAGTCTGACCGCCGGCCGCATTCTGAACGGTCAGCGCCGGCAGCCCGGGTCCTGCGGCCGAAGCCAGCAGCGGGGAGAAGCACAGCAACAGCAGCCACGCGCGGCGCATCATTTGCCCAGACTCCGCTTCAGTAGC
>JBEKOK010000038.1:0-17578 GCA_049521875.1 Steroidobacteraceae bacterium | reverse complement strand
AACGGCCGGCTCGTATATGACTTCATCAATCTGTGGTTCAACGAGCATCAGGCGGGGGCGGCGTGGGACAAGTACGTTGCCCGCCACGGTTACATGAATCATGCGGTCTACAACGCGACGACCAAGACCGTAAATCACACTTTCGCCGAGGAGAAAGCCGAGGAAGCACGCGCCGCAGGTCCGCATACCGTATTCAAGATCAAGCAGCTGATTGCCGAGGGCAACCTGGTGTTCGTGCACATTGCCGCCAGCCACGGCGAGGGCGGCCAGGGTCCCGCGACCGGTGATCAGGCCGCTGCGCCGCCACCGGCAACTGCCGCCACGGCGGGGCCGCCAGGACCTGGTGGTCCCGGTCCCCAGGGAGATGGCAAGGGCGATGATGAAATGGTCATGATCCTGCGTGTCCATCACGGCAAGATCGTCGATCACTGGGACCTCCATGTGCCGACGAATTCTGATTCGGTCGTGTTCGAAGGCTTGGATCGTCCGTTGCCCTGATGGCTATAGCCCATTTGAGCGGGTTGATAGTGAGGATGTCATGTCCGGCAAAACAGGATTGAACCGTGCGTTCATCAACTAGGGCGAAGTGCTGTCCCGCTGGCGCTTACTGCGTTGTGCCCAAGGGGCATTTCGCCGCGGGCCTTGCGGCCATCTGTACGCTGCTGATCCTGCCTGCGGTCCCAACACGTGCGCAATCGGGCCCGGAAACGAACGCCAACATTTCGCCGAATGCCTCGGGACCGACAGACATCGAAGGACTATGGCTGCCCGCGCGCGGAGGCCCCCCAGGCGCGGGTCCGGGCGGGCCTCCCAGTGGTCCACCGCCGGTTGCCATTACGGGCTCAACGTTGCAGTGCGCCCCGGTGCAGCGATTGAACGGATCCGGAGGCGGGATGATTACCCTCATCATCCAGGGCTCGCGCCAGATCGTGATGATTTCCGAGGAGGACATGGACATCGCTCGGAAGATCTATCTCAATGTCCAACATCCCAAGGATCTTGCGCCGCAACCCAACGGGCACTCGATCGGTCACTGGGAAGACAACACACTCGTTGTCGACACGATAGGTTTCGCGGATTCGAGCGGCAAGGATAAGGGCCAGCACGTCCTCGAGCGCATCACCAAGCACGGCAATACGCTCGATGATCTGGCCACGATCACGGATGCCAGCGGTGCGGTCCGGACACAGAATCTGAGCTGGGCGTGGCGCCCGGATCTGCAAATCAATGAAAACGTGTGCGAAGAGGGTTTTGATCGCTACCAGGTGATCAACGGCACTTTGGATAACCCAAACATCCCGCCAAGCCGCGATGGACAGAAGTAAATGGCCTCATCAGTGACACCACAGCACGGACCTTCAACGGCACGGCGCCTGCGAGTCAAACTGCTTGCGACGGCCGCATCTGCAGCGTGCCTGGCATTGGCTCACGCGGCGACGCCAGATCTTAGCGGGCCCTGGGAGATCCTTGGACCAGCCGGCCATTTGACGACGCTCGCGGGCGGATCGCCGCCATTGAATGCGGCGGGCCAGGATCTCTACGCCAAGAACCGAGCCGACCTTGAGGCCGATCCGATGAAGTCCTGCCTGCCGCCCGGTATTCCCAGGGCCATGATGCGGCCCGGATTCCCATTCAGTGTCGTTGAGGGACAGAACTACCTTGGCATGATGCTGCAGTGGAATCATCTGCCACGAATCATCTACATGAACCAGGCACATTTCGAAAACATTGGACCCGAGTACCTCGGCCAGTCCGTGGCGCATTGGGAGGGCAAGGTACTTATCATCGACAGCACTGGGTACAACGACAAGACCTGGCTGGATGAGTCCGGCTTACCGCACAGCGATGCCCTGCATACGGTCGAGCATCTGCGGCTGCAGTCCCCGGACCGGCTCGAAGATGTCATCCGCTTCGAAGACCCGGCCGTGTTCAGTACGCCATGGAGTGCGCGTCTTGTGTTCCGAAAACGACCTGGGGCATTGATAAAGGAAGACTACTGTCTGGGACGAACGGGGCAGGGCTACACGGTGGTCAAGTGATGTCCCGTCAAGACAATTGGCCGGCAGCGCGCAACCGCGCACTGACCACTTCAGAGGAAATGCCAATCATGACTGCGCTCGTAAATCTCATTAAACGTTCGGGCTCCGGGGTCTGCTGGCTGACGATGACCTTGTGTGCCGCCGCGCTCCTGGCATCCGCTGCGGTGCGCGCCGCGCCGGTCGATGACAATCTGGCGGGTCTTGAAACCGCTAACGGGCGACTGGCGCGGGATTTTGTCGATCTGTGGTTCAACCAGCGCAAGCCCGAAGAGGCCTTCGATCGCTACGTATCACACGATCACTACATGAATCATGCGATCTACAGCGCTTCGGTCAACGAGCCAAAGACCTTCGAGCAGGAAAAGCAGGAGGAAGCACGTGTCACGCCAAGCGGCGGCACGCGCTTTGAATTCAGGCAGATCATTGCTCAGGGTAGCCTGGTGTTCCTGCACATCCAGGTGGTGCACGCGGCGCCGGACCCGGGCAGTGAACTGGTCATTCTGCTGCGGATTCGGGACGGAAAAATCACCGACCATTGGGATCTGCACGCGCCGCTGAAGGCCGATTCGGCGGTATTTGCTGACCTGGATCGCTAGCTTGGGAGTTGATGCAGTGCGAGTCGCCATTCTGGATGACTGGCAGCAGGTGGCCGCAGGCTGCGCCGACTGGAATCTGTTGCAGGGACGCGCTGAGCTGGTCTTCTTCAGCCAGCACATCGGCAGCGAGAATGCACTCGCCAGTGCCCTGGAGGGCTTCGACATCATTTGCCCGATGCGCGAGCGAACCTGGTTTCCGTCCAGTCTCCTCAGGCGTTTGCCACAGCTTCGGATGCTGGCGCTCACCGGGATGGGAGTTCGGCATGTGGATATCTCAACGTGCCTGGAGCAGAGAATTCTGTGCTGCGGATCGGGCAGCTATTCTGCGGCCCAGACGGCGGAACTCGCGCTGGCTTTGATGCTGGCTGGGGCCCGCGATCTGGTGGCCGGCGATGCGGCGATTCGCGCCGGCCGCTTCCAGGAAGGGACGAGTCTGGGCTATGCCCTGGAAGGGCGGACACTGGGACTGATCGGCGTCGGCAAAATTGGCGCGCGCGTGGCAGGCTATGCACGGGCGCTAGGGATGCGCGTGCTTGCGTGGAGTCCGAACCTGGATCAGGCGCGAGCCACAGCCGCGGGCGCCGAATTTGCCAGCAAGGAGCAATTGTTCAGAGAATCAGATGTGATATCGCTGCACCTGGTACTTTCAGCGACGACGCGCGGTGTTGTCGGCGCTGCTGAACTTGCACTGATGAAATCTGGGGCGCTGCTGGTCAACACGGCGCGGGGCGGGTTGGTGGACGAGGCGGCGTTGCTTGTAGCGCTGAGGGCAGGGCGCCTGACGGCCGCGCTTGATGTCTATGATCAGGAACCTCTGCCGCCGGATCACCCGCTGCGCAGCGCGCCACACACAGTGCTTACGCCGCACCTGGGCTTCTCGACAGTCGCCACTTTCGGCAGCTTCTACAGCCAGAGCCTCGAAAACATTCTGTCGTATCTGGATGGCAGTCCCCTGCGGGTGCTCAACCCAGATGTTCTGCCGCTGCTCAATCTCGGCACTTCATCGGCAACTACCTGAGACCGTGCTCATAGGCGCATCGTGCCGCATCGGCTATGCGGACGGCAGCGCCTCGGCTTGCGCGATGATCTGGTCGCGCAGCCAACGGCTGCCGGGATCCAAATCCCGATACTTATGCCACTGCAGCACCATGCGGATATCCGGGACCACAAAGGGCATCGGCAGCAACCTAATCGGCAATCGTTCGAGGAACTGGCGTGCGAGCCGCGTGTGGACCGTCGCGATGCGACCGGTTCCGGTCAGAAGCTTGGGCAGCAGCTGAAAGCTGTGCACGGCGACTTCAACACGACGCACCGTGCCAAATTCCTTGTCGAACCAGTGATCAAACATCGGCGGACCACTGCGACCGGCCTGATAGGCCACATGTCCGCAATTCAGGTACTCCTCGAAGCTGATCGAATCGCCAATGTCGGTGTTGTCGGCTGCAACAACAATGGAATAGGTATCCTCGAACAGGCGATGACTGGACTGTTCCTGCGCCGCGTAGGTGTCGGGCATGGCCACAAAATCGACGTCGCCGGATTCCAGCTCAGCCGACACGAACTCGCTTGGCGGTAGAATCTCCAGGGTTATGCCGGGCGCTTCCCGATGAATGCGCTGGATCAAATCGATGAGCAGCACCGATATGACGTAGTCGGATGCGACAAGCGAGAAATGCCGCCGGGTCGTTGCCGGCACGAATTCCGGTCGCGCGGTGATTGTGGCATCAATGCGCAGCAGCAGATCACTGACTGGATCGAGCAGCGATTGGGCCAGCGGAGTCAGCTCCATTTTACGGCCCACCGGCACAATCAGAGGATCATCAAAGAAGTCGCGCAGTCGACCCAGGATCCCGCTCATCGCCGATTGCGTGATATGGACGCTTTGCCCGGCCTTGGTGACGTTGCGTTCCCTCAGAATCGCCCGCAGCGCGACCAAAAGGTTTAGGTCAAGTTTGTTGTAGCGCATCCCGCAGCCTCACATAATGAACTATTGGCAGCGCCAATAAGGATGATCGCAAAAGGCGATTGGCGGAATTCGCGGCGACCGGTACATTGCTTCCAATAACGCTGCATAGCGGTTCTCGCCGCGCTGGCTCCCCGGCCTATTGGCGGTCAAGCAGGCGCGGAGCAGCACCGCAGTTCGAGCAGGGGGGAAGTTTACCACTGGTGGCTGCGACGTGCTTCCGGCACCTTGTCGCAATTGCGAAGGCAAGGTTCAGGCAGCGGCTGTTCGGGACAGCCGGCGCGCCAGTTTGAATCCTTTGCGCGTGTAACTCGGTGCTTCGCCTGACAGTACGTGCTCAGCGTGTGTTCGATACGAGGAGTCTGATAGACATGAGAGTGGCACTTATTGGTGCGAGCGGCGCCGCCGGCTCGAGGATTCTTAGGGAGCTGGTCCGTCGCGGGCACACCGTACTGGCGCTGGCACGGCATCCTGAGAAGGTCGAGCAGCTGACCGGAGTTGAAGCACGCGCGGCGGACACCAATGATCCTGTCGGTTTGACGCGCCTACTCAAGGGCGTCGATGCGGTCGTCAGCTCGGTCAAGTTCAAGGATTTTGACGGAACGACGCTGATCAATGCCGTGCGCGCTGCTGACGTGAAGCGCTATATCGTCGTTGGCGGCGCAGGCAGCCTGGAGATCTCACCTGGCCTGCTCGAGATGAACTCGCCCAAGTTTCCCGCGCACGTCAAACCGGAAGCGGAAAAAGGTGCGCACTATTTGGATCAGCTGCGAGCGAGCGATCTTGACTGGACCTTTCTCTCGCCTTCGCGATTCTTCAATCCCGGCGAGCGCACCGGAAAATTCCGGCTCGGGACTGATCAGCTGCTGACTGATGCCACAGGCAAGAGCGCCATTTCCCTTGAAGACTATGCGATCGCGTTGGTCGATGAACTGGAGCAGTCGCGCCACGTGCGCGCAAGGTTCACAGTAGGTTATTAATTAGTAACAGCGCAGCTGCGTTGTTGCCTTCTCACAACGCTCTTTTCAAATAACGCGCTACGTGGCTTCTGGCGATGCCGCAAGTATCTCTGCTTCTGTGGCAGTCTGCCAAATTCGCGCTTGTTGCTGTCGCGCAATTCCCTTATTCTCGCCCTCAGTAATTGTTGGCAAGTGCAACTGCAGATTGCCGACGTCGATGGGGGTTAACGGATTGAGCTGCACCACTGCGTAGCGCGTTACGGACGTTGCTATCGGGCAAGCACCATTGCGTGCCAGGGCAACGGTTGCAAGATCAGCAAGCCTGAGCGCGGCCGCGGCACGGATTGAGTCGACAGTTCGTTCGTTCATCTCCCATTTGAAGAACAGTATTTGCCGGGGATATCGCCGGCACCACGGGTCGGTGTCAACGGCCGGATCGAATTACGGGGAGAGCGACTCATGCATAAATCCTTCGGACTTACAGCCAGTACGGTGTTGGCACTCGTGGCAACGGGTCCCTTGATGGCGCAAAACGCTGACACAGGCGGCAGTCTCAGCACAGGTGCTCTGGAAGAGGTCGTCGTGACGGCCGAACGCCGCACTGAAGATCTGCAGAAGGTACCGGCCTCCGTCGATGTTCGCGAAGGCACCGACCTCGCTGATCAGGGGCGCATCTCGACCACCCAGATTCTGGAGGACGTACCAAACGTGACGGTCGGCTTCATCCAGCCCGGCCAGTCGGCGGACAATCCCAACGGCAACATCGCTATCCGAGGCGTGCAAAGCACGCAGCAGACTGGTGGCCGGCCCGGCCCTTCGTCAACAGCGGTGTATGTAGACGACGTCTATCAGGGGATCGGCGGGGACTATGACCTCAGCCAGGTGGAAGTGCTGCGCGGCCCGCAAGGCACTCTGTACGGGCGCAGCGCAACTGGCGGTGTCGTTGCATTCCACACCAATGATCCAGTACTCGACAAGTTTGGCACCGACGTCTATGGCGAATACGGGACTGCCGATCTGCGCAACGGCACGATCGCGATCAATCTGCCGTTGGGTGATGAGCTGGCCGTCCGCATCGCTGCCCACGAGGACGACCGCCATGGCTTTTGGTGGAATGCGGATGGTGACAGTACGAGTATTCAAGAAGCTCGCATTAAGGTGCTGTACCAGCCGCTGGAGAACCTGCGGATTTTGGTCAGTGCCTCATCAGCGCTTTATTCGTCGTTTGCTGGCGGTGAGCAGCAGGCGACGACATCCACGGGTGCCATTAACTACACTGCCGGTAGTACAAAAGTGGCGCCGATTGCCGGCGATCAGTACACACAGTACATGGCCACGGCCAGCTACGACTTTGGCGCCGCCAACCTGACCTACGTTGGCAGCATGCACACTTTTTATCAGAGTGGTTTCGAGGGCATCGTTGGGCCTCCGTTCATGCCCATCAACACGATCGGTGGCTCCTCACCTGACCAGTTCAATTCTCAGGAGCTGCGCCTGGCCTCGGATCCGGGCGGCAAGCTCTCCTGGATCGTGGGCGCGAACTTCTACTCCAACATCTATCGGGCGACACAGACCTCGATCGTGCAGTACGCCAGCGAGTGCGGTCCCTGCGGCATTACGGATCCGACTCCCGGAGTCGATGGTGGGGAAATCTTCTCTAACGGCTTCCAGGGGGATCTAAAGGATTACGCACTATTCACTGAGGAAACTTATTCCGTTGCGGACAACCTGCGCCTCACCGCAGGCCTACGCTTTGACCGCCAGGAGCAGTCGCAACTGACGTTCTACGACTTCAATGTTAACTACGACCAGTATGGTCAAAACGTGGGTACCTGCTCGAATCTGGAGGCCGTAAGCGGAACACCGCAGCCATGCGTATATTCGGCAAAGAATGCCAACGCCAACTACAGCAACATTACCTATAAGGTGCGCGGCGAATTCGATCTCACGCCGACGAACATGCTGTATGCGATGATTTCTACCGGTTATCTGCCAGGCGATGCGCAGCTCTCTCCCGATCCCCAGGCCAACGGCAGCGTGACCTTCAACTCGCTCAATTTTAACCAGGAGCGGCTGACTTCGTTTGAAGTTGGCAGTAAGAACCGGCTCTTCAATAACACCCTGCAACTGAATGGTGCCGCGTTCTACTACGACTATTCGGGATTTCAGCAGGCGGCGCTGACCGGGCAGACGCCCAGTGGCGCGCCGATCTTTGAAATTACGGCAGTTCCAGTGCGGATGATCGGGTTGGACTTCGATGCAACCTGGCAGCTCACGTCTGCCGATCGTGTGATTCTGAACGGCGGTGTCGTGGATGCGCAGATCACCAGCTACCCGAACATAGTCCTGAATGGTGTGGTCACTTCGGAGTCAACACTGCTGGCCTTCGGCAGGCTCGCGGGCATTCCCTCTGCAACCGCCAATCTGATCTATACCCATACATTCACGTTTGGGAACGGGTCGCTGCTGACACCTCGAGCGGAAGCGCGCTATGTGGCCGGCGGCAACAGCGTTGAACTAACGCAGGCTCAGGATATGTCTGGGGACGGAGGTGCCTGCGGGCCAGGACAAAATACCAGCTGCGGCGGGTATGACTATCACTCCGACTACACGGTCGTTAACCTGGGTCTGGGATGGTTGTCACCGAAAGGTACATACGGACTGACCGCCTACGCCAGGAATATTGGCGACACGATCTCCGTTGCGGGATTGAACATCAATCATGGCAACGCCCAGGCTTACCCCACGGATCCGCGTACCTACGGCGTGTCCTTCCGCGCAAGATTCTGAGCAGCTGAATCGAAAAGGCCCGCCGCAGCGTGAGCTGCGACGGGCCTTCTTTCTTCGGACCGAACCTGGTTCAGTCCAGGTATCAGGCGGCGTTGAGCAGCGGCGCCAGATCGCGAGCCACCGCTTCGTGCACAATCTTGCCGGCCTGGATGTTCAGGCCGCGGGCAAAACCCGGATCCTGCATGAAGGCGCGCTCCATCCCCAGATCCGCCAGCATCCGTACATACGGCAGCGTCGCGTTGGTCAGCGCAAAGGTCGAGGTGCGCGCCACGGCGCCAGGCATGTTGGCCACGCAGTAGTGGACGACGCCATCGACGATGTACGTCGGTGCGTCGTGCGTGGTCGCATGGCTGGTTTCAAAGCAGCCACCCTGATCGATCGCGATGTCCACCAGCACCGAGCCGGGTTTCATGCGACTGACCATCGAGCGCGTGACAAGCTTGGGGGCGGCGGCGCCAGCGACCAGCACCGCACCGATGACCAGGTCGGCCTCAAGCACCAGGCGCTCGATGGTCTCGCCGGTGGAGTAGGCGGTCTTGAGCGTATTGCCAAAGAGTGCCGAGAGCTCGCGCAGGCGACGGGTCGAGCGATCGACGACCGTGACATCAGCCTGGAGGCCGACAGCCATCTGCGCGGCATGTGTGCCTGAGACGCCGCCACCGAGGATCACGACCTTGGCCGGCGGAACGCCCGGTACGCCTCCGAGGAGTACGCCCATGCCGCCGTTGGCTTTCTGCAGGCCGGCTGCACCGACCTGTACCGACATCCTGCCGGCCACTTCGCTCATCGGCGTCAGCAGCGGCAGCGAGCGGTCCGCACCGGTCACGGTCTCATACGCAATCGCCGTGCAGCCAGAGCGCATCAGCGCGCGGGCCTGCTCGGGGTCGGCCGCCAGATGCAGATACGTAAACAGCGTTTGTCCGCTCTTGAGCCGTGCGCACTCGATAGCCTGCGGCTCCTTGACCTTGACGATCAGGTCCGCGCGGGCGAAAACGTCTTCGGCGCGCGCGGCGATGCGCGCACCCGCCGCTTCATATTGCGCATCGTCCAGTCCGACACCAGCGCCGGCGCCAGTCTGCACCAGCACTTCGTGACCGGCGTCAGTCAGTTCCCGCACTCCGGCCGGGACGAGGGCAACGCGGTATTCCTGGGTCTTGATCTCTTTCGGGACGCCGATGCGCATGCAGCACTCCTTGAGAAAATTGAATATTTGAGTCCAAGGTGGGCTGCCCTGAGATCACTCCCCGATAGCCCCGTATTGCAGGGCATCTTAAAGAGTCGCCTCGAGGACGCCTTGCGTTCTGCGCCCTGAAAATGGCCATTCGAGCAATAAAACACATTGAAAACTCAAAAATATGGCAGAATATGCTAACAATGGAACTAGATCGCACAGATCGCGCCATTCTGCGAATCCTGACGCAAGAAGGCCGCGTCACCAATTCGGCGCTCGCCGAGCGGGTCAGCTTGTCCGAATCCGCATGCCTGCGCCGGGTGCGGGCGCTGGAGGAATCCGGTGTCATCGAAGGGTACGGTGCCCAGGTGAGCCCGGCAAAGATTGGCTACCCGGTGAGCATCTTCGTGAGCATCACGCTGGATCGGCAGCAGCAGGGCGGTCTGGAGGCTTTTGAACAGGCGGTGCTGAAGATGCCGGCGGTCATGGAGTGCTATCTGATGACCGGAGAGTTTGATTATCTACTGCGAATCGTCGTGGCCGACATCGGCGATTTTGAGCGTGTGCATCGCCAGCAGCTGACGCGATTGCCGCACGTAGCGCGTGTGCATTCGAGTTTCGCGGTCAGCACAGTTCTCAAATCACGCGCATTGCCGATGGCCTGGGAGTCCTAGACCTGCGCCCCAAAGCCACCTCTCAACGTGATTTGGCGGTGGCGTTCCTGGGTGCGCGGCGCGCGCGCGACGTGCTCGGCTTGGACAGCTGTTCGGGCTTGAGCTCGCACAATTCCCGCAACAGCGCGAACAGATTGCTCAGGCGCTTGGCGTCGAACCGCGCCTCGATGTCGCGGTAGATTCGCTCCGCTTCGACGCTGACCCGGCCGAACAGTGTCGCACCTTCACCGGTCAGCGACAGATGCAGACGGCGCTGATCCGCGGCGGTCTTGCGTCGGCGCACCAGACCCATGCGCTCAAGGCGCGTCAGGATGCCGGTCAGGCTCGGCGGCAGGACACCGGAAATATCAGCCAGCTGGTGGAACTCCAGATCCGCGTGCTCATGCAGGATGCGGATCACGCGCCACTGCTGTTCGGTCACGCCGTGCGTGTTCAGCAACGGGCGAAAGAACGCCATCGCCGCTTCGCGGGCACGCAGCAACATCATCGGCAGCGATTGATCAAAGTTTCTCATGGACGACCCCCGGCTGCTCAGTAGCCGCTGCCACCGCCGGCAGGGACAGTGCTCGTGGCGGCACCTTTGAATTTCTCCGCCAGCGCCTGGGTCGCGCGTGCCAGCAGCGTCGTATCGACGCCAACGG
This sequence comes from Steroidobacteraceae bacterium, assembly GCA_049521875.1. Taxonomy (GTDB): domain Bacteria; phylum Pseudomonadota; class Gammaproteobacteria; order Steroidobacterales; family Steroidobacteraceae; genus FEN-1191. The sequence continues at coordinate 6,745 of JBEKOK010000038.1, read as the reverse complement.
CGACGAACGTGCAGCCGAGCGCGATGTACTTGCGCGCCAGCGGCTCGCTCGTTGCCAGAATCCCAGCCGCCTTGCCGGCGGCCAGAATGCGCGCGACGCTGTTTTCGATCACTGACTGGACTTCGACGTGTTCGGGATCGCCGCGATGGCCGAGTGCGGCGCTCAGGTCCGCGGGGCCGATGAACACGCCATCGACACCCGGTGTGCGCGCGATCGCATCCAGATTCTCGACGCCACGCGCGGTCTCGACCTGGACCACCAGGCAGATCTGGTCGTCCGCTTCCTTCAGGTAGCTTCCGATCCGATTCCAGCGCGAAGCGCGCGCGAGCGCGCTGCCGACGCCACGGATGCCTGCCGGCGGATAGCGGGTGGCCCGCACCAGCAGCGTCGCCTGCTCGGCGGTCTCGACGACTGGTACCAGCAGCGTCTGGCCGCCCAGGTCGAGCAGCTGCTTGATGTGCGCCACATCACCGATGGTTGCCCGCACCACCGCTTCGACGGGGTAGGGTGCAATCGCCTGCAGCTGGGCAAGGATCGTGGGCACATCATTCGGGGCGTGCTCGGCGTCGATGACCAGCCAGTCAAATCCGGCACCGGCGCTGATCTCGGCGCAGTTCGCGTCGGTAAGTCCGAGCCACAGCCCGATCTGCAGCCGACGCTCGGCGAGGGCGCGCTTGAAGGCATTGACCGGCATTTTCATCGACCGCTCCTCGTTTTGCGCTGGGCTAGACAAACCGGCAGGTGATGCTGCCCAGCTGCCCGTAGTCAACATGGATCAGATCACCCGCCTCGGCCGGGACCGGTCGCGTAAAGGATCCGCCGAGGATGATTTGCCCGGCGCTCAGCCCGACGCCGTATTGGGACAGCTTGTTGGCAAGCCACACCAGGCCATTGGCCGGGTGATTGAGCACCGCGGCGGCGACGCCGGACTCTTCGATGGTGCCGTTCTTATATAAGAGTGCCGCGACCCAGCGCAGATCGATATCCAGCGGCCGCACCGGCCGGCCGCCGGTGACCACAGCGGCGTTGGCTGCATTATCCGAGATCGTGTCCATGACACGGCGCGGCACCTTGGTCTCCGGATCAATCTGCTGGATGCGCGCATCAATGATCTCAAGGGCCGGAATGACGTAGTCAGTGGCATCGAGCACATCGAACACCGTAATCCCCGGACCACGCAGCGGCTTGCCCAGCACGAAGGCCAGCTCCACTTCCACGCGCGGCACGATGAAGCGCGTCATCGGCAGATCCGCGCCCGACTCGTAGAACATGTCATCCAGCAGATCGCCAAAGTCAGGCTCGCTGATCTGCGAGGAGGCCTGCATGGCGCGCGAAGTCAGCCCGACCTTGTGACCGCGCAGCTTGCGGCCCTCGGCCATCTTGACCGTGACCCACTGGCGCTGGACCGCGTAGGCATCCTCGATCGTCATCCCGGGGTACTGAAGCGAGAGCTGGCGAATCTGCGTACGGGTTTTCTCGGCCACGTGAATGCGGTGTGCGGCCTCGACCACCTGCGCCGCGCTCAGCAGCCGCACTGGCGTGCCGGTGCGCGCGGCCTGGGTTGACTGACTCATGGACAGAACTCCTTGGAGGGGCTTGGCATCTTTAGGGTGTCGCAGCCGGCTTGGCGAAGCGCGCATGCACGTTATTGTGCTTGTAGGTTCCGCCCTCATCGAATTCATACAGTTCAAGGGACAGGGCCAGGTAACGCCGCGCATAGAGCTCGGCAAAATGGGCCTTCATCATCTCGAACAGCGCCGTGCAGGCCGCGGCCTTCTCCGCGCTCGTGCGACCGGCACCGATCTTGAGCGTGGCATGTACGAAGGCGTAGTCGGCCGCGCCGTCGGCCATGCAGTAATCCTTGAGTTCCACCGCCCGCGAGCGCACGGCACCGGGCTTGAAGACGCCGCCCTGGGCGATCAGCGCCTGGTTCGCCTTGCGCAGCAACCCGGGGATATCCCCCTCGGCCTTCAGATTGTCGGTGTACTCAACGATCAAATGCGGCATGTGCGCCTCCGTGGCGGCCCGGTACTCGGTTTAGGCCCCGGGCAGCGGGAAGATGGCGTTGATCTGGCCGGTGCCGGAACTGGCAAAGTAGGGCGTGATGATCTCGACCGGCTGGCGGTACTGGTCCCAGCCGAGCATGCCGAGCAGCATTGCGGTGTCGTGCATCAGGCCTTCGCCCTGACACAACTCCGAATATTCGGGCAGCATCGTAGTAAAGGTCTTGAAGTCGCCTTGCTTCCACAGCTCAACGACCCGCAGGTCCACCTGCTGGAAGAATTCACGACTGATGCGGAACATCGACTCGGCATCACTGCCATTGTCATTGAAGCGGTGGGACAGCGAGCCGCTGGCAAGCACAGCGACCGTGCAGTCGCTGGCGTCAATGGCTTCCTTGAGGGCGAGGCCGAAGCTGCGGCTGTCCTCGAGCTTGTGCCAGGCGCACCAGGCGGCGACCGACACCACCTTGAAGTGCTGGTCCGCATTCATGTAGCGCATCGGCACCAGCGTGCCGTACTCGAGTTCCAGGCTCGGGATGTTGTGAGCGCGCGTAAAGACGCCACGCGCCGTGGCGGTCTTGGCAATCAGGGCGCCGAGTTCCGGGTTCCCGGGATATTCGAAGGCCATGCCATGGATGAAGTGCGGCAGTTCGTTGCTGGTATAGACGCCTTTGAAATGCGCACCGCAATTGATGTGATAGCCGGCGTTCACGAGCCAGTGCACATCAAGCACCACAATCGTGTCGACGCCGAGTTCGCGGCAGCGCTGGCCAATGATCCGGTGTCCCTCGATCGCATCTTCGCGGCAGCCGTGGAACTTGCCCGGCAGCTCGGAGATATACATCGAGGGGACGTGGGTGATCTTGGCGGCGAGGGCGAGTTTTCCCATGGGCATGTTCCTCTAGGCGCGACGCAGGTTCAGGCCGCGTCCGCCGTGTCTTCGACAATGAAGCTCAACAGCTCGCCGATCCCCTCGACTTCGGTCAGTACCTGATCGCCGGGCCGCACATTGACGACCCCCTCGGGCGTGCCGGTCAGAATCACATCGCCTGGGCCCAGGGTCATGAACGCGCTCAGATACTCGATCAGAAACGGCACGTCGAATACCATCTTCGCGGTCGTGCCCTGCTGTGTAACCTCGCCGTTGACGCGTGTCTGCAGCTTGAGGTTCATCGGATCAGGCACATCGGCGGCATCGACCAGCCACGGACCCAGCAGCGTCGCCGCATCCCAGTTCTTGGCGCGAAAATTGGGGCGGTAATAGTTTTCCAGGTGATCGCGGATTGCGTAGTCGTTAGCGACCGTGTAACCGGCGACATAGTGGTAGGCCTCGGCCCGTGAGACGTTGCGGGCCGGCCGGCCAATGACGACCGCGAGCTCACACTCGTAATGCATGAACTTGACCGCGGGGCGTCGCGTGCGCGCGCGATGTCCGGCAAGCGTGCCGGGGCCCTTGAGGAAGATCAGCGGTTCCTGCTGCGGCTTGAAGGCGAGCTCCTGAGCATGGTCGGCATAGTTCAGGCCAACCGCGAATATCGTCTGGACTTCAAACGGTGGCAGCCACACGGCCTCACTGGCCTCGAGCAGCTCGCCACTGCCCAGGCGCAGCCGTCCGGCATCCTCGCTCGCCTCGTGGATGGCACCGGCGTAGGCGACTCGCGCGTGTTTCATGCCTGCCCTGGTGCCGGCACTTCGGCGACGAGGGGATTCTCGAGGCGCCCGATGCCATCAATTTCGACCGCGACCCGGTCGCCCACACGTGCCAGTGGCAGATTCTCGGGCAGGCCCACCAGCAGCACGTCACCGGCAGCGAGCGTCATGAAGGCCGAGATGTCGGCGATCAGCTGAGAGATCGGCCGGATCAGGTTGGCGGTATTGTTCTCAAGCGCCAGCCTGCCATTCACATAGGCGCGAATCGCCAGAGCATCGGCCGAACCGAGTTGCTCACGCTCCACGATCCAGGGACCAATCGGGCAGAAGCCGTCGCGGCATTTCTGCTTCAGGGCCGGCCGGTAGTAGCTCTCATGCGGAATCGTCACATCATTGACCAGGGTGTAGCCGGCAATGCACTGCGCGGCCTCGCTCGCCGGCACGCGATAGGTGCTGCGCCCCAGGACGACGCCCAGCGTTGCGCCAACCGCGACCGCCTCGACAGCCGCCGGGAGCGGAATCGGTGCGCCGTAGCCAATACGCGTATTGCGCGGCTTCAGATAGAGTATCGGTGCCTGTGGCGGGGCCTGATAGGGTGGGGCACCGGTGGCACGGCCGAGCGCCGCCAGCGCGCCACGGAAATTCAGTGCGACGCCATACACGTTGCCACGCGTCGGAACTTCCCAGCGCTCGGCGGCGACGCTGAATTCGCGCGCTCCGAGGCGTACGCTATGGCGCTGCGGGTCCACCTCGGCGCATAGCGGCGCGGGGTGTCCATACAGGTTCAGCCACGCGGTTTTGCTCATAGAATAACAGGAGAGCGCTCAGGAGGACCTCGGTCGCCGCTGTCTCGGGTCTGTGCCCCCACAGCCTGAGTTATAGTCGGCCCGCGAAGAACATTAACATCTTAATTTTGTTCACCGCAAGCCCGGTAATCTCCGTGTAACGCGGGACCGGAAGGCGCCCGGGGCGCTGTGGCAGGCAATTGGTTAACATGTTAACCTTCTTGAAAAATCGAGCTGGATAATTGTCGGTGGCGAGGGGAACACAATGACTCAGACAGCAGCGTCGCTTCCTGCTGCAAGCGGTGCGCTTGCGGCCAACCTCGCCAAGCTCAAGCCGTGGCTGGCACGCTATGCGCGCGATGGGTTGGGACATGTCATCAACGGCCAGATCGTGCCCTCCCTAGATGGCGGGACCTTCACGAGCGAAAGCCCCGTCGACGGCAGCCTGATCGGAACTGTGCCGCGCGGCCTCGCAGCCGACATCGATCGTGCCGCGCAGGCCGCGGCGAAGGCGTTTCCCGCGTGGCGTGACCTCGATGGCCGTAAGCGTCGCGATTTGCTGCACGCGCTGGCTGATGCGATCGAAGCCCGCGCCGAAGAGATTGCGCTGCTCGAGTCCTGGGATACCGGTCAGGCGCTCAAGTTCATGTCCAAGGCCGCGCTGCGCGGTGCCGAGAATTTCCGCTTCTTCGCCGACCGCGCCGAAAGCGCCCGCGATGGCCAGTCGCTACCGACGGCCACGCACCTGAACTACACGTTGCGCACGCCGATCGGTCCGGTCGGTGTCATCACGCCGTGGAACACACCGTTCATGCTCTCGACCTGGAAAATCGCACCCGCGCTTGCGTCCGGCTGCACCGTCGTGCACAAGCCGGCTGAATGGAGTCCGGTCACGGCGCAGCTGCTGGCCGAGATTGCTCTGCAGGCCGGGCTCCCACCCGGGGTGCTAAACGTCGTACATGGCCTCGGCGAAGAAGCAGGCAAGACGCTGACCGAGCATCCGGCGATCCAGGCGGTGGCTTTTATCGGCGAGTCTTCAACCGGATCGGCGATCATGCGCCAGGGCGCCGCGACGCTGAAGCGCGTGCACTTTGAATTGGGTGGCAAGAATCCGGTGATCGTGTTCGAGGATGCCGATCTGGAGCGGGCGCTCGATGCGGTCGTCTTCATGATCTACAGCCTCAATGGCGAGCGCTGCACCTCATCCAGCCGGCTGCTGGTGCAGGAGTCAATCGCACCGACGTTCCTGGCGCGCCTCGCCGAGCGCGTGCGCAGACTCAAGGTCGGCCATCCGCTCGATCCGGCGACGGAAATTGGCCCGCTGATCCACCAGCGGCATCGCAACAAGGTGCTGTCCTATTTTGAGATCGCGCGGGCTGATGGCGCGCGCATCGAAGTGGGCGGCGCAGCCTTCGACGGGCCGGGCGGCGGTCAGTACGTGCAGCCGACGCTGCTGTGCGGGGCGCGGCGCGACATGCGCATCGCCCAGGAGGAGATCTTCGGGCCGGTGCTGACCAGCATCACCTTCAAGGACGAGGCCGAGGCGCTTTCGATCGCCAATGATGTGAAGTACGGGCTGGCCGGGTACCTGTGGACCTCGGATCTGGGGCGTGCGGTGCGCTTTGCCGAGCGGCTCGAAGCGGGGATGATCTGGGTCAACTCCGAAAACGTGCGCCACCTGCCGACACCTTTTGGCGGCATGAAGGCGAGCGGCATCGGGCGCGATGGCGGCGACTACTCGTTCGAGTTCTACATGGAGACCAAGAACGTCGCTCTGGCCCATGGGAGCCACAGCATCCAGCGGCTCGGCATCGGCTGAGGCAGCATTTACCTGATGGGGTCGCGCCGGCGCGTGACCCGTCACTCTATTCTTGTGCGGGGGTAATTGACGATGTCCAAGTTTTCGCTGTTCATCGGTGGCAAGCCGGTGGTGACCGAGAAGAGCTTCAATGTCCTGAATCCGGCCAACGAGAGCATCGTCGCAGCCTGTCCCGAGGCCAGCCCGGCGCAGGTCGATGCGGCAGTCGCCGCTGCGCGCAAAGCGCAACCGGCCTGGGCTGCATTGCCGGATGCCGAACGCGTGGCCAAGCTGCTGGCGATCGCCGATCTGATCAAGGCCAACGCCAAGGAGCTGTCCGAGCTGCTGACGCGTGAGCAGGGCAAGACGCAGAGCGGGCTCGGCGCCAATTTGGAAGTTGGCGGTGCGGAGGCCTGGACCCGGGTCACGGCTGGCTTGAGCCTGCCCATCGAGACCATCGAGGATGACAAGAGCAAGATTCTGGTGCTGCACAAGCCGGTCGGCGTCGT
>JBEKOK010000037.1:0-17661 GCA_049521875.1 Steroidobacteraceae bacterium | reverse complement strand
TCCATAGATTTCCGCAAGTCTCAGATGGATTTCCTCGCCCGCGGCATGGCGAGTGCCGAGCGTGCTCGCAATGTAGGTGGCTACGTTCCTGCAGACAAAGCGATCGCGGGCTTGCGAAAGCGCCTTGTCAGTGCGCAGCGCGCTCGCAAGTGACTTACAAAGTCCGGCTCACGCAGGACGCGCTACAGGATCTCGACCGCCTCTATGAATTCCTGTTGAAAAGTGACTTGGATGCCGCGGCTCGTGCCCTAGTGGCCATTGAGCGCGCCGTCGCGTTACTTGCCTACTCCCCCTTTTCCTGCCGAAAGGCATTAATGCAAAAACATGCGCGGTGGCGAGAGCTATTGATTCCTTTCGGACACTCAGGCTACGTCGCGCTCTTCGAGATTGACGAGCGCACCATAACTGTAACAGCCGTTCGCCATCAGCGCGAAGATGACTATCATTAGCGCGGTGGAAAGCGTCCGTCCGCCAGGCGACGCCCATCTATGGCCGAGAATGAGCGTGTTTGGCCTCGTGGCAAAGCGCGTGCACTTGACGCTGATCAGACGGTCATCGCCGACAGCTTGATGGCGTCGAAACCCAGCTACTCAGACTTCCATGCCGGCGTCGCAGCTTCCCATTTGCTATCGCTCAGCTGACGCACATAGGTGCCGTCGGGTCGAATCGCAAACAACTGGCCGTACGGCTGCGCAGTTTCCGTGAGCATGCGCTCATCCTAAAAAAGTGCGGCGAGCGGTACCGGTCAGGCGAGCGAAATTACATCTCCGAGGGATACGGCCCCACCGTGCAGGACGAATGCGTACGCACCAAGGCATGGCCGCTCGCTTTCGAGCACTGGCGTATAAACTGTGTTGCTTTGCGCGATTCGCTTCAGAATCGTGGGGTCACTCGGCAAGTCGGCTTGCGCGAGCGTGGGCATTGCGCATCTAGGGCAGGGGTCCGTTACCTTGATAACCACTTCATGACCCACACGAAGGTGACGACCGGTCCAGGCGTTCTCGGGGAAGGCCTCGACGTCAGCCGACTCTATTAAGAGATTGGGTCGAAAACGCTCCACCACTATCGCCGATCGGGGTGAGTGTCGAGCGAGCGCTACAATGGCCGTGTTCGTGAGCAAATGCAGCGGCGCGTAGTCGAAGTAGGTGTCCGCCATGGCGTACTTGCCGGCGCGCGGACGCGTCGAAGGATCCTCGGTGATCGCGCTAATACCTGTCGGCCTGCCGAACCACTCGCTCAGCGATTGCGCGCAATGTGCATCATCCGAACGAGCAATTCTTCCATCAGGAAATGTAATCTCTACCGGCGGCATTGCGAGAGGCGCCTGATCGTCCTCAATGAATCTCGCGCTGAAGTGAAGCAGGCCCGGGAATTTCGCGACCTGCTTCGCGCTTGCGACCCTGCGTTCAAGCGCATCAAAAACCGCGTAAGCGCGATCCCGCGGTATGCCACGCTCTCCAATGGTCGCGGCCGAGAGCGCTTCGCCAGCCATTGACTTCACTGGGTAGCGGCATATTGCGGCTATTGTGCCAAGGATCACTTTGGACTTGTCGAACGCCACTTGCTCTACTCCCAAGACTTCCGTGAGGCTCTAAGTGTGGTTTCTCCAAGATAGCCTACGGCGCGCCCTGAACGACCGCTATGTGCGGACACTTTCGCGACCTTGATGCACCGGCATTGCCACGACATGAGCCGCTCAACGTGCTCCGCCTTCGCCTTCCTGTCTGCTCTATTGACACAAGCGCATTTGACTAACAAGCAGCCTTGTGCTGACTCGACCCGGCCAATTTGGCCGATCGTGGACCTGCCCAGGCGGCCCAAATTCCTTTCTCTTCGTGCAGACCGGAGGCAATGAGCAGTGAGGTTTCACGATTAAATCCGAAGCGAGTACGCCAGCGCATTGGCCACGTTGCTAAGCCCTGATCGACGGTGCGGCGGGCGGCACTTTTGCGCGCCGTCGCAACCTCGGCAAGATCATTGGCACGGTGCGCCGATAGTTTTCGTACGCTGTGCCATGCGCGGCGACCAGATCCCTTTCTTCGAGCTGGATTGCAACGAGAATGTAGATCGTCGTGAGGACGGCAAAGGCCAGGTGGGCTAGGGTCATGTTTGGCGTCATCCAGAATGCGAGCAAGAATCCAAAGTAGAGCGGGTGGCGTATCAAACGATAGGGGAGCGGTGTAACAAAGTGCACCTGCGTATAAGGCCTGCCAATCAGCGGCAGCCACACCTGCCGAAGGCCGAACAAGTCGAAGTGGTTGATCAAGAAGGTTACCACTAGGACAAGTCCCCAGCCTGAGGCGAACAGGGCCCACAGCAAGGCGCGTGCAACCGGATCTTGCGCAGACCAAACCTGAATCCCAATGGGGCGCCACTGCCAGATTACCAGGGCTAACGCCAGACTGGCGCACAGCACGTAGGTGGAACGCTCGATGGCCCAGGGTACAATCTGCGTCCAGCGCTCCTTGAACCACGGCCTCGCCATGACGCTGTGTTGAATGGCGAATACCCCAAGCAGCGCCGCGTCGATCAGGAGGGCGTTGAGCAGAGGGATCTGTAGTGGCCCATCCAGTCTATTCGAAACAGCGAAGCCACCGACAAATGCCACTGCGTATAGGAAGGTTGCCAGGAAGATAAGATAGGCAGCTACACCGTAGACGAAGAACAAAAAGTGTTTAAACATGGGCATCCCTCCTTTGTGGCAATCAGAGTGGATGCCGCGCACGAGAATCACTATGAGAGCTTTGTCCCGACTGGCTCAAAATTGCGGGTGCAACATCCGACAAACGTCCCGGATCAACCAGGATTGAGGGCTTGAAACTGCAGCAGCACGTTCGTTATGTGTACGCCTCAGATGGGACGCGCTTGGCGTGGGCCGAATCGGGAACCGGTTCGACGCTGGTCAAGGCCGCAAATTGGCTAACTCATTTGGAGTACGAATGGGAAAGTCCGGTTTGGAAGCATTGGATTCAATTTTTTTCTTCGAACTTCCACTTCGTGCGCTACGACGAACGCGGATGTGGAATGAGCGGCTCGCAAACCGGCGCCCTGTCTTTGGATCAATGGTCCGCCGATCTTGAGTCCGTCATAGATGCGGCACGGGTATCTGGCCCTGTAACGCTCCTGGGGATCTCGCAAGGCGCGGCGACCTGTATCGACTACGCCATCCGTCACCCTGAACGAGTATCACGGCTCATACTGCACGGCGGCTATGCGCGCGGTGCGATGAAGCGCGGGAATCTTGCCGCGCAGTCGGCATACCAGGCCATGATCGATCTGGCCCGGGTTGCCTGGGGCAGTGACAATCCGACCTTTCGGCAGATCTATACCTCGCGGTTCATCCCTGGCGGCACGGCCGAGCAGCTGGGTTGGTGGAATGATCTATGCCGCAAGTCCACCAATGGAGAGACCATTGCCAACTTGTTTAAGGCGCGAGCGTTTGTTGACATTTCTGACCGCCTGCCGAAACTGAAGCAGCCAACACTGGTCCTGCACTCGCGTAGTGATGAAGTCGTGCCGGTGGACGAGGGTCGTATGCTCGCCGGTGGACTCCCAGGGGCGGAGTATGTGGAACTCGATTCGCGCAATCATGTGTTGTTGGAAAATGAACCCGCATGGCAGCGTTTCCAGGAAGCGGTGCTGCAGTTCGTGCCGACAAAAAGGATGGCCTCAAGCCCGGCCTTCGCTGCTCTCTCGGTGCGCGAGCGCGAGGTGCTGGCACTAATGACCGACGGATTTAGCAACGCCCGCATCGCGGAGCAGTTGCGGATCAGCGAAAAGACTGCGCGCAATCATGCGTCAAACTTATTCGACAAATTAGGCGTGCGCTCGCGGGCCGAGGCCATCGTATTTGCGCGAGACGGCGGATTCCAACGCTAACTCGACTACCACCTACTTCAGTATCGAGCGCGCTCCCCCGTTGCGCACGCACGGCGCGCCGGTCTGGCGGCACGGCGACTGGCTGCGGTTGGTGCCGCGCGCAGGCCACGGGTGCGGTGATCTACGGGCGCTCGGACGCTACCATCAATCGCCAGGGAATCCGCATGGGAACCGCCGAGCTGTATCGACCAGTCGAGGGGTTCAAGGAAATCACCGACAGCCTAGTCGTGGACCTGGAGTACCTTGGGCGCGAGTCTTGGATGGCGCTATTCGTCGTGCTCAGGCCCGGAGTCGTGCTCGACCAGTCGCTCGAGGATCGCTTGAGAAAGGCTATCGGCATCGCGCTCTCGCCACGCCATGTACCGAACGAGATCCTCGCCGTGCCTGCGGTCTCCCGGACACTCACGGGTAAGAAGCTTGAGGTGCCCATCAAGAAGCTGTTGCTCGGCCAGCCCTTTGAAAAGATGGTTTCGCGCGACGCGCTGGCCAATCCCGCGAGCTTGGACTGGTATGTGCAGTTCGCAGCCATACGATCCGCGCAGCCTGCAAATCAGGCCTAGAGCTGATGTGTGCTGGCGCAAGCAAACCTGCAGCTGGCGCAGATCGAACCTCTAAAACTTTGCGCCATTCAGCCTGGAGAGGTGCCTCCATATCCAAGCTGCATGAAGGAAGTCTCTCACCCATAGCCGGAGTAAACACTCCCATTTTCCCCAAAATCGCCTAGTTTGGAGGTGATGATGGGCTCCAGTAAGTCGTTGTAGCTGCGTGTGTAATGGTCGCCATTACTGTAAATGGGAAAATTCGTGCTTGGCAGGCGGCGAACAAAGACCAGCTGGCCACAATTACAGTACGCATAATGTATATTATGGTAAATACAAAGTTTGGGCCTTCTTGTGCTTGAATTCCGGGCAAGTTGAGATCGAGCGACTTCTCCACGCCTGTCCGCTGGCCTACCTACTCACGAGAAGCAGCATCTCCGGCGTGCGTTTCTAGCCGGTATCGGCTCAGATCAATCATTGCGCCGCACGAGTCCTGTCGACACCGCTTGACGCCACCCACCAAGCTTTCACTGTCACTGCGTCAGAAAACGGCACAACCAACTTTTCAGCGTTCCTCGGCTCCTGTTCTAGCGGGCACAAATCGTAAATTCGGTTCGCCGCATAGCACGCCGGGCCGCAATCGCTTTACGTGTGTCACCGCACAGACCCTGAATCATGCCTCGCCTACCGTGTCAACGGCCACCGGAGTCAGCGCCGTGCCCCGCCGATTGGTCATTAGTCTCGTCGGACACCGGATGACGTGATTGGCGCGAATCTCAAAGTGAACGTCCACTCTGTATCTCCAAGTCCCGGCTCGTCCAAGGTCATGATCATCTGTTCATTCGCGCGGCAGCTGTCGCGACAGCCGCCATTTCTCAACGCGCGAATCGAATCCTTCCGATGAATCGTTCCATTGTTCAGAAAATACATCGCATTGGATTGGCGAGCGTCGTGCTCGTTCTGGGTCCCGGAATCAGCGCCGTGAGTGCGGATGTTGTGCCGGTAGTCTCATCCAAGAGTTCAATTGCGAGTCTGAGCAAGAGCCAAGTCATCGACATTTTTCTGGGCAGGAGAACGCGCTTCCCGGACGGCAGCTTAGCGGTGCCGATCGATCAGACCGAGGGGTCTGCCGCGCGCGACGAGTTTTACAGCAAAATCGCGGATATGTCCCCAGCGCAGGTCAAGGCCTTCTGGTCGAAGATCATTTTCACCGGCAGGGGGCAACCGCCAGTAGCTGTGACTACTAGCGTAGAGGCAAAAAAGGCGCTTGCAGCAAACCCCAATGCCATTAGCTATATCGACATGGGCCTGGTTGACAGCAGTGTCCGCGTCGTGCTCGCAAGGTGAGTGTATGTCCCACAAAGTAACCATCTGCGCGTTGATCGCGACGACATACCTTGTGGCTGGCGCTCAAGCCGCCGACACCGACCAAAGTATCTTTACGTTCAATGGCTTTGGTACTCTCGGGCTCGTCCATTCTAGCGATGATCAGGCGGATTACGTCTCTACGCTTGTCCAACCCAACGGTGCCGGCTATAGCCGCTCGTGGAGCGCCAGTGTCGACAGCCTGATTGGCGGCCAAGTAACCGCCAATATCACTCCCCAGCTTGCGGCGGTAGTGCAACTCGTGGCGCAGCAGAATTACAACAACAGCTACTGGCCGCACGTGGAATGGGCAAATATAAAGTATCAGTTCACATCGGATTTTGATCTTCGCATCGGCCGAATCGTGCAGCCGACCTTTATGCTTTCGGATTTTCGTGAGGTCGGCTATGCCAACCCCTGGTTACGACCGCCAACGGAAGTGTATTCGCTCAATCCGATCACCTATGTGACCGGCGCGGACGCCAGTTATCGGCTTCACATGGGCGACGTAACGAACACCTTGCAGGCCAACTACGGCAGAAATCAATCGGTTTCATTCCCGGCTGACAGTCACTTTGATGCTTCTTCTTTGTGGGGCATTTTCGATACCACCGAATACGGCGCCGCGCTCCTGCATCTGTGCTACGTAGATGCTAGGAGCTCGCTGGTTTCACCCGCTGACGCACTCTTCAATGCGTTCAGCCAGTTAGGGCCGCAAGGCACAGCAATCGCACAGGAGTATGATTCGATAAACAAAACCGTGACGCTACTGAGCGTCGGGGCAAGCTACAATCCAGGTCAGTGGTTTGCGATGGGTGAATGGGCAAGATCCCGATCCGATTCCTTTATTGGCGTATCCACTGGCTGGTATGTCAGTGGCGGCTATCGGGTCGGCAAATTCACGCCTTATCTGACCTATGCGCAGGTGACTGAGCGCATCAGGTCCGCCGCCGGACTAAATGTATCTGAGCTACCTATTTCCCTGCAGCCGATTGCTGCTGCTCTCAACGGCGGCCTCGACGCAACCCTTGCCTCACGTCCTGTCCAGTACACCTCCTCCGCCGGCGTACGCTGGGATTTCGCGAAAAACCTTGACCTTAAACTGCAGTTCGACCGCATGAACACGGGCGCGGCCTCTCCCGGAACGCTGATCAACATCCAGCCTGGATTCACGTCTGGAACTGTCGTGTACCTCATCAGCGCTGCCGTCGATTTCGTTTTCTGATCAGACCGCTGTTTTCGCCAGAGCCGCGCGTGAACCAATATATGTTGTGCCTGCCGTCTGCGCTTGCAGCAGTTCGGTAAACTGCGGCGCTGACACGGGCTTGTTGAAATAAAACCCCTGAAATTCGTCGCACGCATGCTCGCGCAAGAAATCTGCCTGTTCTTTGGTTTCTACGCCCTGTGCTACAACGGTCAGGCTCAAGCTCTTTCCCATACTGATAATAGCCTCAGTTAAATTGCTATCCCCCTCGCGTGTGACGATGTTTCGAATGTAGGAGCGATCGATCTTAATCGTATCGAGCGGAAATCGCTGCAGCGTGGCGAGTGAGGAGAATCCAGCACCGAAGTCATCGATGGCAATCTTGACACCTAAAGACTTAAGTGCGGTAAGAATCTTGAGCGTTTTCTCAATGTCGTGGATCAGTAGACTCTCATGAATTTCAATCTCTAGGAAGTCCGAGCGCATGCCAGTTGATTTGAGTATGGCGGTCACATCTCGCAGCAGATGTTCATCGGTGAACTGGCGCGGCGACACATTGACGGCGATCTTCAAGCGAGGCAGACCCTGTGCCTGCCAGGCTACGTTCTGCAGACAGGCCGATTCGAGTGCCCATTTTCCGATCGGCACAATCAGACCGGTCTCCTCTGCCACTTGAAGGAACTGCAGGGGAGGTACCATCCCCAAATCGGGGTGCTGCCAGCGCAGCAGCGCTTCCATACCCGTGATTTGGCCGGTGGTGATGTCTCTCTTGGCCTGGTAGTGCAGTCTGAATTCACCGCGCTCGAGGGCGTGTCGAAGGCTCGATTCCAGCGTGAGTCGCTCGAGCGAGTTGGCGTTTAACTTCTCGGAATAAAATTGAAAGTTATTCTTGCCGTCTTCTTTAGCCTGATACATCGCAATATCGGCATTCTTGGTCAGTGCTTGCGCGGTCGTACCGTCTAGCGGGTACAGACTGATACCGATACTCGCGGTAACACGAAAATCCTGGCCCAGGAGGACAAACGGCTTTGCAATAGCTGTTATAATCTTCTGCGCTACGGCAGTCGCGTACTGTTCGGCGGTCAATTCCGTCAACAGCACCACGAATTCGTCCCCACCGAGGCGCGCGACGATGTCGCTCCCACGCAGGCAGCCCTTGAGCCGGGTCGCGACTTCCTTCAGCAATTCATCGCCGGCTTCGTGCCCCAAGGTGTCGTTGATTTGCTTGAACCGATCCAGATCAATAAATGCCACGGCCAGCGGCGTTTTCGATCGTTGGGCCTGGCTGATGGCTTGGCTTAGAAGCTTATTGAACAGACTCCGGTTAGGCAGCGCCGTTAGTCCGTCATGGTATGCGAGGTACTCGATGCGACGTGCGTGGGCGAGCGTGGCTTCGTTCTCTCGCGTGCGTGCTCGCGCGAGCTGCCAACTCATCCGGCCCAATATTGTCGCGAGCAGTGCTAGTAAGGCGCTGGCGACTCCGGCCCGCCACAGGTAGACCTGTGCTTGGTGATGCGTGGCTGCCAATTGTTCCTGTTCAGAAAGGCCAACAATTACCGCCAGCGGAAACTCGTAGAGCTGCTGTGCTGCGGTAAAGCGCCGCACGCCGTCCCAGCTATTGGTCACCAGCGACTCCGCCGGATCACCCTGATCGGCCCCCGGTACTGCGCTGGCGTAGTCGATTAACTCACCCGCGCTCACGCTGTCGCCTGTGCGTCGCGCCCGGAATATGCCATCTGTGCCCAGCAGCCCCAATACGCCTCGCCGACCCAATATAGAAGGATCATAACCACTGACAAAATAGGACGCGTCCACATCGAGCAATACGGCGCCCGCCGATGAGCCGTCACGCGCACGAAGTGTGCGACCGAATTGGAGCGACCATTCTCCGGAAGTCCCACTCTTGCGCGGCTGATCAATCCAAAGTGCATCACTGTGAAGCGCCTGTTGAAATCGGGGCCCCACGTATGGCGGTTGCGCCGGCCGGGTGCTGGCAACCATCACACCGTCAGGAGTCACAATGCTCACAACGAAGACCAGCTCCGATGGCAACAACCCTTTGGATTTCAGTGCTGGCAGAACCGCGCTGGTGCCTTTGGCTTCGTCCACATATTTGACAAGCTTCAGCGTCTGATCGATTTCGCGTAGAGCCCGCACCACCTGCGCCTCGTAGGTGTTGACTAGCTCCAGGGCAGCGTCTGCCGCAGCCGCAGCCGTATTGGCGCGCGCGACTCTAATCAGATTGACAGTTGCACCCCAGATCACAACAAGAATCAATAAGGTAACCGCCGGAAACAGGACATACGGCTCACTAAGCCCGCTCATCCACGCTCGCACTCCCGTGGTGGAAGCGCTTTGCATGACGCGCAGACGCAGCGTGTCATCGATAGAAACGGCCTTCAGCGTGCGCACGTGACGGCCCGTCTGTCCAGTTGCGTGACGGCACTCAAGCGAGAGTAGCCTCTGCGAGATAGCGCGTTTCGAAGATATCGCCGGGCACTGGTTTGCCCATTAGATACCCCTGCATCTCGTTACATGTCAGAGTGCTGAGCAGACGCGATTGCTCCTCGGTCTCAACGCCTTCTGCAACGACATTGAGCTTCAACGAATGAGCCAGGTTTATAATGGTGGACACGAGCACAAGGCCCTGTTCGCCAGTAGTCATGTCCCTTACAAATGAGCGGTCAATCTTCAACGTGTCCACCGGGAGTCGTGCAAGGTAACTGAGCGAAGAGAAGCCCGTGCCAAAGTCATCGATGGCGATGGTGACACCCATTGCCCGGATTTCCCGCAGCCTCTGGCTGGTGTTCCGGACATCCTCCATAATTAGGCTTTCGGTAATCTCCAGTTCCAGCCCGGAAGGTGCCGAGGCGTCTACTGCTACGGCCCGTCTGACCTCGTCGATGAAGTCGCGACTGCGCAGCTGCAGTGCCGACACATTCACAGCGATGCGCACGGCAGGTAGTCCCGCCGCGCGCCAGCGCAGGAAGTCCTCAATGGCCTTGTTAAGCGCCCAGCGTCCGACTTGATGGATCAGGCCGGTCTCTTCCAGGATGGGAATGAATTTTGCCGGCGACACCAGTCCCGTGCGTGGGTCATTCCAGCGGATCAGCGCCTCAGCCCCGGTCAGCTTGCGGTTCGCCAAGTCCACCTTGGGCTGGTAGTGCAGCACAAATTCTTCTTTATCGATGGCCTCGCGAAGTAGAGTTTCCAGACTGAGTCTTATCACGACCGTATCGGTCATTCTTTGCGCGTAGAACAGGTACGAGTCGCCAGCCAGTTTCGCCTTTCTAAGCGCCGCCTCGGCGTTCTTAAAGAGGGCATCGCAATCGGCGCCGTCGTAGGGAAACAGTGCCACGCCCACCTTGGCCCCGATATGAAATATCGTTTCATTGAGGCGAAATGGATGGCGTCGGAACGCCTCCATCATCTGCTCTAGCAGTCTGCCCAAGTCTCTTTCCGGCTTGATCTTCGGAAATACAACAGCAAACTGGTCCGCTCCAATGCGCGCCAAGAGCGTCGCGTCTCCGAGCCTATGAGTGAGCCAGTCAGCCACCTGCCGCAATAGCAAGTCGCCGCTCACCCGGCCGAGGCTGTGATTGATGTTCTTGAAGCGTTCCAGATCGATCACACCCAGGGCCAGCTTGTCACCATCGTTGACCGCGCTGCGTATGTATTGGCTAACCCGCTCAAGAAAAAGGCTGCGGTTAGCCAGCCCGGTAAGTTCATCGTAGTAGGCCAGGTAATGGAGTCGCTCGCGTTTCTCCACATTATCCAGAGCAAAGGAGATGTTTTCGGCCAGTTCACGAAGCAGCCGCGCTGCCTCATCGTCGAAGGCGTTAGGCTCGGCCGCATAGAGGGATAAAACCGCCTTGGGCCGTCCCGCTACTGCAATGGGGAAGCTAGCCCCCGATTTCATACCTCGAGCGAGGAATTCATCGCGTAACGCGTCGCCCATTTCGGCGGCCGACGCGATATCGTTAATAATCACCGGTTGCAACTCCCGCAACGCGCGGGAGGCGGGCCGATCGCTATTGGGCGCGCCCTCGTGGGCCGTGAGCTTAATTCGGCTCACAAAGGATTCCTGGCCACCGTGCCAGGCGACGACCTTACCCTCCAGGGTCCGTGAATCGATTACACCGATCCATGCCATCATGAATGCACCGGCGTCGACTGCGATGCGACAGGCTTCCCGGAACAACTCCTCACGATCCTGTACGCGAACAATGAGCGCGTTGATCTCACTCAGTACCGCGTAGACGCGGCTCAGGCGCTTGAGCCGGAGGTTGGTGCGCAGTTGCTCCGTCACGTCCTCGCCGATACTCGCGACCCCGATCACCCTGCCCTCGCTCGATCGGAGCACGGAGTTATTCCAGCGAATGATCCGTTGCTCGCCAGAACACGTCAGAAGTGTAACCTCCTGATGCCGGGCCAACCCTGTGTCAGCTAGGATCGCTGAATAATTGGCCAATGATTTGTCGCGTAGATCTGGCGGCGCGAACAAATCAAAGTAATTCCTGTGAATAACTTGCTCGCGCTGCCATCCGGTGAGATTTAGAAAGTAGTCGTTGCAGTATTCAATGTTCGCCTCCCGATCGAGCATGATCGAAACCAGATCGATATTGCTCAGCATGTCGCTCAAGCGCCGCTCACTTTCGCGCAACCGGTCCGAGGCCCGCTGCCGCTCAGTGATGTCGTGCAGCACGGCAGTGCAATAGTGGGCGCCGTCCGCCTCAAACCCGGAAACGGACGCTTCGAGCGGAAAAGTCTGTCCGCTCTTGCGCAGTCCCGTGGCAGCCCGTGACGTGCCCAGCTGGCTGCCCGTGACAATGTTCGTGTCGACTTGAGTGACGTCGAGCAAGTCTGCTGTGCGCAATGACTGAGGCACGAGGAGGTCGAGCGGCTGGTCTCGTAGCTCCGCAGCGCTGTAGCCAAACATGGCCTCGGTGGCCGGATTGCTGAGTACGATCCGCTGCTGATCATTCACGGTCACGATCGCGTCCATAGCCGTGATTACGAGACTTTCGAGGCGCCGGCGGCCGTCCTGAAGCGCTTGAGCGGCGAGCCGCCTCGCAGTGACGTCCGCAAGACTGCCGGCAATGCGTATCCTGATTCCGGCATCATCTAACACCGGATGACCTTGCATTCTGATCCATCGAATGGTCCCGTCAGCGTGAATAATCCTGTATTCGAACTCGAAGCGGCCAGTGAACAATCCCAATTTGTAGCGTGCCTCTACAAAGCTTCGATCTTCTGGGTGCGCGCCTCGGCTCCACGGCTGCGCGCTCTCATTCAGGCCCTCTCTGCGTTGACCAAAGATCTCCTCATAGGCCGGACTGACGTACAGAAGGTGCTGGCTAGGGATGTCGACGAGGAAGAAAACCTCCCGGATGGTCTCCGCCATTTGCCGAAATCGCGCCTCGCTTGAGCGAAGGTTCTCCTCGATCGTTCGCCGAGCCGTGACGTCTTGGTGCATCACGAGAATGCCGCTCATCGGATTGTTGCCCAGCGGTGTCACGGTGAGCATGAACCAACGCTGCTCGCTGCCTGACCGGCATGAATACTCCATTCCGAAGATTTTGACCCCGCCTGCCAATACTGATTGGATGCCTGCCGAAACTTGCAGTGCCGCGACTGAATCAGCTCGCGCTGCACTACTACAGATCTCAATATAGTTTCTACCAACTTCGGGACCCGGGCTGTGGCTCACCTCAGCGATTTCGAATCGTTGCCAGGCCTCGTTCACGGACACAATCACGCCATGGCAGTCAAGCACGGCGACGTGAGCCGGTAGCGCGTTCAGTAGGATTGAGTGCACGGAGCTTTCCCCGTGATGCCACCAGTCTTGAAATCGTCGAAGCGCCGACCTGCGCTCCCTGAACTGCGCTTCGGGCTCTGCTGTTGCTTCTGGTATTGGGGCCAATGGCGCCGCGTTCATGCGATGAACTCAGGGATACTGAAACGCACTTGCGGCGACGCGTCCAGTTGATCTGCTGAACAGAATTCCCGCGCGCGTCAATGTAACGACTTCGACTATCCATTCCATGGATGTGTGCTCCCGCAGCTTATGCGGCAATTTCAAAATGGCACGTCGACGAACTCGATATTTGGCGCAGTGCGCGACGTGGCGGCAGTTCCCTGAGCTTCGCATCATCATCCCGTCCTCAGAGACGGTATGTACGCTGGACAACAAATCTTTGCGGCAAATTCAATTGCAGAGCGCGATTGCGGCGAAACACCTAGGATGAGACTGGTGGCCGGCTAGCTTGACATCGCAACCAGCTGTCCGACGGTAACAAGCAACGCGCTCAGGAGTCTGCTGGTGCTCGGATCACCACTAGCAGGTCGCGGCAGCAAACTGGACACAAGGGCGCTGAGAACTGTGCGGCGGTCGGATTCTTTGAGATCCTTTCGTGCACAGCTGTAGAGCTATTGGAGCGCATTTCCCGCAGAAAGCATTGGAAATTCGCGGCCGCAGCTTTGAGCTGCCTGGGGTTTCGTCGCGGCAGGACCGATCAAGTACGCCGCCGCGCACTGTCCGACCCTATCGCGCAATTCCTGCAGCACCATCGGTAGCCGAATCGCCATCGCGCTGCTCTTGCCGGGCCAGTTCAATAACTAGCAAACGCTGGGGCAGTTCGGTCCATGCGAACTAAGCGGCCTCTAGGGGCTTTTGCACGCCGTCGCCAACCATCTACTCCCGATAACTCGCATGCCGAGGTCCGGACCCGGCGACGTCAGTTGATGGGCATCCCTTCTGACCGTTTAGCTCACGGCCAGCTTACCCCTCTACCTACAGGCGAGGCACTTTGCGGGCACTATAGTTTACAAACAGTTGATTTTGCATATTTTTCCAAGAAGCCACAGAAGGAAATCGCCCGCGCACTGTCTGCAATGCTGCATCGCACGGCTGCGGAGCCAAAAGTCGTACTGACCACAATCGCGGGTAATCGAGGCAAACCATCTTGAGCAGCAAACTAGATTTTCTCGCCGGTGGCGGCGACATGGGCAGGCGCATCCGCGATTACCCATGGTCACAAACGCCGCTCGGTGATCCCGAGACCTGGCCACAGGGCTTGCGCACCACGGTACGCGTGATGCTGACCACGGGCCATCCCATTCTCATTTTCTGGGGACCCGAACTTACCTGCGTGTACAACGACGCATTCGCCGGTTCGTTGGGACCCGAAAAGCATCCGGTGATCCTAGGCGCGCCCGGTCGACCCTCCTGGGCCGAGGTATGGCCTATTGTTGGAGAGCAGATCGAGCAAGTGCTGCGCGGTGAAGGCGCCATCTGGCACGAGAATCAACTGGTGCCGATCATCCGCCGCGGCAAGCTGGATCAAGTCTATTGGACCTACAGTTACAACCCGATTGATGAACCGACCGCGCCGAATGGCGTCGGTGGGGTGCTGGTGATTTGTTCGGAAACCACTGCGCAAGTGCTCACCGAGCAAAAGCTCGCGGCGGAACGCGAACGCTTCATCCAATGGTTCGACCAGGCGCCCACCTTTATTGCGCTCTTGCGCGGTCCGGAACATCTGATCGAACTCGCAAACCCTGGCTACCTGCGGCTGGTGGGCAATCGGCCTGTGGTTGGTCGCACGATTGCCGAGGCGCTCCCCGATGCCGTTGAGCAGGGCTACTTGGCGCTGCTGGACGAGGTCTATCGTAGCGGCAAACCACACTCAGCGACCGGGGCCAAATACACCGTCCAGGTCAAGCCAGGCGAACCCAGCGTCGAGCGCTATGTCGATTTTGTGTATCAACCCATTCTCGACGCTGGCGGCGCCGTCACAGGCATTTTAGTGCAAGGGCTGGATTCGACCGACCGCACCTTGTCTGATCAGGCGGTGCGGGAAGCCGATCTGCGTAAGGATGAGTTCCTTGCCATGCTCGCACATGAGCTTCGTAACCCGCTCGCCCCGATCGGCAATGCGGCGGAAGTGTTTGCGCGAACAGTCCCGGCCAATAGTCCGGCGCACGCAGCGGTAGGCATCGTGAGACGGCAGGTCACGCAGCTTACGCGCCTCGTCGATGACCTCCTCGACGTAGCGCGCATCTCCCAGGGGCGCATAACTCTCAAGCCAGAGATCATCGAGCTGCACAAGCTGCTGGATGTAGCACGCGAAACTGTGGCGCCGCTGTTGCGCGACAAGCAGCATGAGTTCTCGATCAGCTACGCGAACAGTCCGATTTACCTGGAAGGCGATTCGGCGCGCTTAGTCCAGGCATTTGCCAATGTGCTCACCAATGCGGCGAAATACACCGACCCGCGGGGCCACATCGTCGTGCGTATTCTCGAGCCTGAGGCCTCGCGGGTGACCATAGAATTCTCGGATGACGGTGTGGGTATTTCTCCTGAACTGCTGCCAAAGATTTTCGACTTGTTCATTCAAGCCGACCGGACATTAGATCGCGCGCAGGGTGGCCTGGGCGTTGGCCTGTCAGTGGTTAAGAAGCTCATTGAGATGCACAACGGGCAGGTGCTGGCTTACAGCGCCGGCCTCGGCCACGGCTCGACTTTCTCGATCACCCTGCCGCGCTGCAATCCTCCTGCGGCGCGCCACGCGGATACTCATGTGCAGTCGGTGGCGCCGCTGCGAATACTGATCGTCGATGACAATGTCGACGGCGCCATGGCACTCGCACAGATTCTGAGTATGGACGGACATGAGTGCGAATCCGTATATTCGGCGCAAGAAGGGCTACAACGCGCTACCGCATTCCGCCCGGACTTTGTACTTCTTGATATCGGGCTGCCGATCATAGATGGCTATGAGGTGGCACGCAGAATGCGTCAGAACAGGCAGCTCGATGGCACGCGGCTCATCGCACTGACGGGTTACGGGCAGGCAGAAGATCGTGAGCGTGCCCTTGCCGCAGGGTTTGACGATCACTTCTCGAAACCCGTGGACTTCAAGCGCCTGCAGATCACCTTGAGTCAAGGGTCCGACAAGCTCGCTCGCTGAAGCGCATCATAAGCGGGCTTGCCAGCTGGAGCGGGATTGTCCGGCTAACCGCGCGGCCTGTGCGGATTAACCCCACTTATCGAACGCTGTGCGGGCCGTTAACATGATCCCCATCCAGCGGAGGAGCGTTTATGCCCACAGCAGACATCCCTGAGACCTTTCGGCTTGGCAGCCGGGAAGTAAAACGTCTTGGCTACGGTGCAATGCAGCTCGCAGGACCCGGCGTATTCGGTCCCCCTAAGGATCGTCCAGCCGCCCTGGCGGTGTTACGCGCCGCCATAGCGAGTGGGGTCAACCACATCGACACCAGCGATTTCTACGGGCCGCACATCACGAACCAGATTATCCGAGAGGCCTTGGCGCCCTACCCTGAGAATCTGGTAATTGTCACAAAGATCAGTGCCCGTCGCGGCGCCGATGGCTCGTGGATTCCGGCCTTTTCGGCCCAGGAACTGACGCAGGCAGTTCATGACAACCTGCGCAACTTAAGTCTTGATGTCCTGGAAGTGGTCAATTTCCGGTCGATGCATGCCATCCACCACGCGGCCGAAGGATCCATAGAGGCACCCCTGGCGACTCTCGCCGAGTTACAGCACAAGGGCTTGGTACGTCACATTGGCTTGAGCAACGTAACAGCCACACAGATCGCGGAGGGGCGTCGCATCGCGCCCGTCGTCTGTGTCCAGAACCACTACAACCTTGCGCAGCGTACTGACGATGCCTTGATCGAGGCGCTGGCGCACGACGGCATCGCCTATGTTCCCTACTTTCCGCTCGGTGGCTTTACGCCGCTGCAATCCTCGACCTTGTCCAAGGTCGCCGCCGAGCTTGATGCCTCGCCGATGCAGGTAGCGCTGGCGTGGCTGCTGCAGCGATCTCCGAACATTCTCCTCATCCCCGGAACCTCTTCATCAGCGCATCTGCAGGAGAATCTTGCCGCGGCTGATCTTGAATTGTCCGATGAGGCCGTTGCCACGCTCGACTCGATTGCCGCGGAATCCAGGGCCGCTTGAACTGCGCGCGCATAGGCCGCTTGCCGGGGCTTGGCCGCCAGTCTTGGAATCCGATCTGAGCGCAGCGATGCGAAGTCCTAGCCGTAGACGGCCAAGCGCTCAGAATCATAGTTGCGCTTGGAGAACCAGAACGCAATCACTGCAGCTACCAGCGTGATCAGGAATCCAAGGGCCAGCGGCTGGATCGGCAAACTCTCGCCGCGCAGTAACTTTGTCACCGACAGCTGCTGACTCATCAGCGGCACTGTGTACATCCAGTTCTGTGCCTTGATCGGCAATACACTGAGGATCACCGAGGGAATTATAGGCACGAGTTGCAGCAGGCCCAGATAGGTCTGCGCTTCGCGGGCACTCTTGGCCATCGAGGTCACCAGGATCTGCAGATTAACCAGCAGCAGCACCAGCGGCACCATGACCGGCAGTACGCTGACTATGACCGTTGGGCTGAGATTGAAGGTCATGCCCAACTTGCTGGCCGGCAGAAACCAGCCAGCGATCATGAATGCGATCAGGCTGAGTGCAAGGCTGGTCAGGCTGAAGGCCGAGGTCGCGAGCGTCTTGCCCAGCAGAATCGCATCACGCCGTACCGGATTGATCAGCAGCGGCTCGAGCGACTGACGCTCGCGCTCGCCTGCCGTAGAATCGATCGCGAGCCACATGCCACCGACCAGTGCGCTCAAAACCAGAAA
>JBEKOK010000036.1:0-18142 GCA_049521875.1 Steroidobacteraceae bacterium | reverse complement strand
TGGCAGATGGGAAACACGCACCCGCGCTTCTGGGGCTGGTACATGGGCAATGGCACTGCCTTTGGCGCCCTGGGTGATTTCCTCGCCGCCACGCTAAATCCCAACTGCGGGGGCGGTAATCATGTGGCGGTCCAGGTCGAGTCCCAGGTGATCGACTGGTGCCGCGAATTCATCGGCATGCCCGCCGGAACCGGCGGCATACTGGTCAGCGGCGCCTCGATGGCCAATCTCGTGGGACTGGCGGTGGCGCGAACTGCCGCTGCACCGATCGATGTGCGGGCCGAAGGCGTCGCAAGTCTGCCCAAGGCGCTGAGCTTCTACGCATCGGCCGAGGTCCACAGCTGCCTCCAGAAGGGCCTGGAGCTGCTTGGCCACGGTACGCGCTCGCTGCGCAAGGTGCCGACGGATGAGCAGTTTCGCATGCGCACCGACGTGCTCGCGTCGATGATCGCCGCCGATCGCCGTGCCGGGCTGCAACCCTGCGCAGTGATCGGCACTGCGGGCACGATCAATACCGGTGCGGTGGATGATCTGGCGCAGATCGCAGCGATCTGCCACCGCGAGCAGATCTGGTTCCACGTCGACGGCGCGATCGGCGCCGTCGCGACGCTCTCCAATACTCACCGCGGCCTGTTCGCAGGCATCGAGCTGGCCGACTCGGTTGCGCTCGACCTGCATAAGTGGCTGCACGTCCCGTTCGAGGCCGGCTGCGTGCTGGTGCGCGAGCGCGAACTGCACCGCTCGACCTTTGCGCTGACGCCCGCCTATCTGAAGCATCTGGCGCGGGGACTCGCGGGCGATGGGGTCTGGTTCAGTGACTATGGGGTGCAACTCTCGCGCGGCTTCAAGGCACTGAAGGTCTGGCTCTCGTTCAAGGAGCACGGCCTGGATAAGTACGGGCGTCTCATAGATCAGAACATCGCGCAGGCGCAGATGCTTGCCCGTCTGGTCTCTGAACAGCCGGAACTGGAGCTGCTGACACCGGTGGGACTGAATATCGTGTGCCTGCGCTACCGCGCTGCCGGCGCGAGCAGCGCCGCGGCCAATGCGCTCAACGAAGAACTGCTGATCCGCCTGCACGAGGCGGGTATTGCGGTTCCCACCTATACGACACTGCGAGGACACTACTGGTTGCGGGTCGCGATCTCCAACCATCGCACCCGCGCCGAGGATCTGCAGCTGTTCATCGATGCCGTGCTCAGGATCGGCCGTGAGCTCGCCGCAGCCTGAAACCCAGCCCTTATAAGCAGACTGGTGATCAGAGCCTGGTCCTGATCGCACGTATCGCACGGCCCAGCAGCTCATAGAGGGCCGAGTGGCTGCGCTCGAGCGCCTCGATTTCAGGAATCACGCGCAGCGGCGACCAGCCGGTGCGGGTCAGCAAATGCACCGGCGCTGGAATAACCTCGAAGCCGGCTGCACGAAATTCATCGACCGAACGCGCCATATGCATGCCGCCGGTCACGAGGATGATCCGATGCGCGCCTGCCGGCGCGAGCATCGCTGCGCTGAAGAGCGCATTCTCGTGCGTATCGCGGGCGCGTCCTTCAACCCAGCGGACCGGGGTGCTCAGGTCCCGTTCAAGAAATTGCGCCATGGCGGCGGCAATTGGTCGCTCCTCGTACAACCGCCCGCCCGTGACAAGCACTGGCAGGCCGGTCTGGTGAGCTACGTAAGCCCCATAGGCCATGCGTTCGAGTGTCTCCGGGTTCGGCGCATCGGTCCCATATTCAGGCGCGTCGGGGCGCGCGCTGGCACTGAGGATCACAATGGCATCCGCATCAGGATGCTGCGTCAGCGCCAGTGGCGGATAGCGCTCGGCGAGCTGCTCGAGGCGATCGGCGATCACCGGTGTAGCAAGCAACCAGAGCAGCACTGCCCCACCAGCGGCCAGGCCGCGTCCCAGGCGCGGCCTGGAATGTATAAGCCACAAGCCGGTCAGCACGATCAGTAGCGGACCTGCAGGGGGCAGCACCAGATCGCGCACCGTCTCGCGCAGCAGGAACAGGGAGTTCATGCCATCAAGTGCTCGGATGTGCCGCCACTAGCGGGTAGCGGCGCGTCGGCCACGACGAAGATGCCACGCCAGATACAACACGATCGAGATATTTGCGAGCATGACCAGCGCCAGCAGCGCGGGACGGTGGCCGGGTCTGAAGATCAGCTTCCACAACTCAAAGGGTATCAGCAGGCTCGTGGCGCACACCGTCAGCCATTCACCCCAGCGTCGGCGCAGCCACAGACCAATGCCTTCGCACAATACCAGCGCGGTATAGGCAATCGTGACCAGCACGAAGCCATCGATCATCCTGGTGTTCAGATTGCTGACCCACTCAAGGGCTTTTTGCGCCAAGCGCTGCAAGAAATGATCGTTCAGCGTTTCCGACCACTGCGTGAGGTGCGCCGCGACCTCGGGGTTCAGCAGTCGCGAGGCGCCATAAGCGGTGGCAATGAGCAGGATGACCTTGCAGAACTTGAACAGCGCCACGATGCGCAGGCCATCCAATCCTCCCGAGGTGCGCGCCAGCTTGGCAGGACGGCTCACCGCAATGCCCTGCTGGGGCGCGAGCGCGCTGGCGGAGAGACAGAGGCGCTGAGCGGGCTGAACGCCGCGATGGCGCCGCCCTGTTCGACAATGATTGCCATGCCCCCGCCCGTCGTCTGCATTCTGGTGTCAGTGCACTTTAAACAAACATGCCGGCAGTGGCCACAACGGCGCCCAGCAGCGCGGCCACGCCGCCAAGCAGCGGGAAGAACCGCTTGCGTGCGAGAAAATACAACGAGGAGAGCACCAGACCCAGCTCCAGGAATCCTTCACCAATGTCGTAGTACAGCGCGCGAACCTCCGAATGCTCGGACGCCTCCTGCTTGCCGGTCGCATCCTTCTCGAGGGCCGCGGCGTCGCTCACGTACTTATCATGCTCGGCGGCCAGGGCATCGGTAGCCGCTTTGACTTTGCCGGCGTCGGTTCCAAGCGCCTCGAGGGTCCGGATCGAGGCCGTCGCGGTGTATTCGCGAATCTTTTTAGCCTGGTAGTAAGCCCAGCTGTCATTCGCCTTGGTCTGCTGAACCACAGCAGCCGTGTGTTCGCGGTGCGATAGAATCGTGACCACTGACAGCACGATGCCGATGATCCCGACGGCAATGCCAACGCGCTTGCCAAATTCATCGCCCTCATGAGGATGGGCGTGTATTTCCACTTCGGCCACTCTCGGACTCCTTGACTGTTTCGGACTGATGCCCGCGCCGGATGCAAATTATAAGTCGGGGCCGCTTGTGCGGCGGGCGCGCACCTTACCACGCCTTTACAGGGAGTGAAGAGCGGCGCGCGGCGGCCGGATTGGCTATTGTCCGCTGGCGGGAGGGTGGCGGGTGACCCGCGAGGAATACAATGCAATCAAGTCAGTAGGAGTCACTTTATGAATCGCCCATTGAGGCCTTTGGGCTGGGCCGCGGGACTGTTGTTGGCCGCTGCGGCGATGGCCCAGACGAGCCCTCCGACCCCAGCCGGCGCGCCGGCCGGCAGCGCGGGCCAGTGCAAGGATGGCACCTATTCCACTGCTGCCACCCGGAAGGGCGCCTGCACTGCTCATCAGGGCGTCCAGAGCTGGTGGGGCGCTCCTGCGGCGGCTGCGGGGGCAGCTCCGGCAACCGCAGCAGCTACAGCAGCCAAGAGCTCAGCGCCGGTGACGGCTCTGGCGCCCGGAGGAGGCCCCGGACAAGTGTGGGTCAACGGCGGATCAAAGGCCTACCACTGCCCGGGCGATGAGTGGTACGGCAAGACGAATCAGGGTCAGTACATGAGCGAGGCCGCTGCCAAAGCTGCGGGGATTCGCCCCGCCTATGGCAAGAGCTGCTCCTGAGCAGAGCCACGTGCCCCGGTGCAGCGCACGATCATCGCGCGCCGCAGCGGTGTTCGCGCACAGATTTTCGCGGCCCTAATCCTCGGGAGCCGAGAACGCCGCGAACGTCGACATGAATTCCGGCAGCGCCTCGCAGCGCGCCACGCGCTCCGCCAATGAGGGGTAAAGGGCCGCCGGCAACGCCAGGGCCTGCGCAACAAAACTGTAGGCACACGTGACCGTGATGTCGGCCTGCGTGAGGGAAGTCCCAACCAGCCAGGCCTGCTCCGTGCGCCGCGCGCAGTGCCCTTCGAGTACCGACAGCGCACTCTCGACCTGAATCCGGCAGCGGGCAACCCATGGCTCGTGGCGCTTCTCGGCCGGGCGAAAAGCCGCCTCGTACACCTGTATCACCGCTTTGTCGGCGCACCCGGTGGCAATCGCCATCAGCTGCAGGGCATCGCGGCGTTCAGCGCCACCGGCCGGCAGCAGCGCCCGGCTGCGGCCCACCTGTTCATCGAGGTAATCGAGAATTGCGGCCGACTCCACCAGCGATTCACCGTCATCCAATACCAGCGTAGGCACGCGACCCAGCGGGTTGTACTCGCGGATCAGCTCGAAATCGCGGCCGACAGACCAGTTGGCGTGCTCGAATTCGAATCCCAGTCGCTTGAGGCTGACCGCAACGCGCCGGACAAAGGGCGAGTCAAACATTCCGATTAGGATCACAGCGACTCTCCACTATTGACCATCGCCTGCGCTGCAGACGAACCCGCCTTGGCGTGCTACCGAAAAGCACCCGGGCGCATCACAACTACATCATCCCGGCGCGATTGCTGCCATGCATTCTGACGGCGACCGCTCTCGTCACCGCCCGCGCCGTCTGCCCGAACAAAATCGCCCGGATTCCGTCTAATCACGGAGTGGCGGCCAATTCCGGCTGGGCGGACTGGCAACCGACCCCGGAAGTGCACATGAATCATGATTATGCGCCCCCTGATATCATTGGACGCATAAATGCCGGTGCACGAATTCGGCGGGTATGTCATCGGATCAGGCCCTGAGACGTTAGCAAGTGTGCGGAGTGCTATGGGCGAATGTGTGGAAGGTGGAGGTTAGTACTATGTTGAATTCTCAGATTCGAAAGGCCGTCGCTGCGGCTATTGCCGCCACGGTCTTGGGCGCCTGCACAACCTTGCAGGTCACTACGGATCACAATCCGAAGACCACCATCGCCGCCTGTCACACCTTCACCTGGGCGAGCGAGTTCCGCGCGACCCACGGCGAACCGCAAGCCTTCGCCAATCCGGTGAATGAGAGCCGCCTGCGCGATGCCATTGCCGCCAACATGCAGGCCAAAGGTATCCAGCCGGCTGCAGCCGGCGCCCCGGCCGACTGCACCGTCGGCTACGGGATCGGTGTACGCAACGTGGTGGAGGGCGATGGGTATCCTGGCTGGGGCGCGGGCTACGGCTGGGGTTGGCGCCACAGCGCCTATTTCGGCGCGTGGGATTATCCGTACGCCTACAGCGAGGGTCGCGTCGCGGTCGATATCTACGATGCGCAGTCGCACCAGCCGATCTGGCACGCGTCGGTCAACGAGGATGTCACCAAGCTCACGGGCGATGATGCACAGACCAAGATCAACGCGGCGGTGGCGGCAATATTCACCAAGTTCCCCTGACCCGGGAATATGCCAAATTGAGCTGAAGAGGGCCGGTTTTGTTGTGACACCGGCCCTTTTCATTGCAGAGCCGGCAATCCCCAAATAGAGAAAGGGCGCACCCCGGTTACCCGTGGTGCGCCCCCGCTCATCGTGGATCGATTAAGAGGAACTGCTCAGTTCAAATGAGCATTGATCGTCGCTCCCCAGGTACGGGGCGCTGCAAGGATCATTGGATTGAGTGAGTTCTTCACGGCCTCGTCACTGAGGTTTCTGCCCCATAGCGCCAAGGTCCACTTGCCGTCGGCGGCCTTATAGGTCAGCGCGAAGTTCTCTGTTCCATATCCGGGCTGGTTGCCATAGGCGTTTTCAACCGGATTCACGAAGTACGCTTCGGTAAGATACACACTCGGCGTCGCATCAATGGTCGCGCCGCCAGGCAGCGAGAACGTATGCGTGTAGCTGAGGTTGCCGGCGAGCTTTGGTGCGCGCGGCAACGGTGAGGCGCTTACAAGGTACGAACTGACTTCCGGGTTGCCGAACGGATACTGCGGTGTGATCGTACTGGCATCGCAACTCGTCGGGCCGTTGTAGCTGATGAGCTGGCTGCTAGTGAAGTTGTCATCCATGTAGGAGACGGCCGCGTTCACCTTGTCATGATCGGTGAGCAGCGCCTGCACGCTCAGGTCCGCACCGTACATGCGTGCACCCAGGTTATAGGTATCCGGAGGCGGGGTTCCCGGTGCGCAGCTCGGGAAGAAGAAGTCGAGCAGCTGGTAATTCTGGATGTCGTACCAGTAGACATCCCCGTTCACCTGCATGCGGTTGTCCCAGAAGCGGCTCTTGATGCCGGCCTCGAGGTCACGAACCTGCTCGGTCTGGTAGGAAGTCTGGTCGGGATTATTGCCTCCGGGTCGGTAGCCGGTCGCAATCGTGACGTAGGCCATGGCCTGCGGCGTCACGTCATATTCCACGCCAGCCCGGTAGTCAAAGTGACTCCAATCGCCCGGCTTGGGGGTAGTCGTGTTGGCGTAGTCGACGTCGGTTTCCATTTTCCAGTCGTGCGTTTCGCGAACACCTGCAATCAGGCGGGTCTGCTCGTTAACCGAGTAGGTCAGCTGTCCAAACACCCCGTTGGAGGTCTGGTAGTAGGTCACCGGCGGCGGATTGCCCGGGCCCATGCCGGCTTCCTCTTCGAGGTAGCCCCAGTGATAAAAGCCGGCGGCCCACTGCAGGGCCGGTCCCGGCAAGGATGAGAAGCGCAGCTCCTCGGAGTTCTGTTCAAGCTTGATCGGATCGCCCTGGATCGCGCAGGACGGACCCATACCGCAGGAATTCTGAATGTCGTAATCGCTCTTGTACGAGGGCGTGAAGCTGACCGCGAAACCCTGCAGGTTCCATTTGAGCGCGGTCCAGTACTTGGTCGAGTGGTAGCGATCCCACTGATAGAGGTCGCTCGATCCGGATCCCTCGGACTGGTCGGTCCAGCAACTGGAGTATTGAACGTTGTTGACGACTGGATTCTGGCAATTGCCGTTCACATAGCTGTTGACGCTGCCCGAGCCGACGCCACCGAGCTTGGCAATTTCGACGCCGGCCAGCAGCGAGAAGCTGTCATTGGGCTGCCACAGGTACTTGACGCGGCCACCCGAAGCCACATCATCATCCGCACCCGTGTTGGTCAGGTAGCCGTCGCGATTGATGGTCGCCGCAGCAAATCGGATCGATGAATTGTCGGTCACCGGCAGGTTCAACATCGCGTTGGCCTGCACCAGATTGTAGTTACCCAGCGTCAGACCACCGGCGGCCTGGTATTTGCCGAGCACCGGGTCGTTGCTGATGATGTTGACGACGCCGCCGTCAGCATTGACGCCGTAGAGCGTGCCCTGCGGACCGGCGAGGGTTTCCACGTGGTTCAGATCGTAGAAGCCGACTCGCCCGGCTTCTGCACGTATGTCATACACACCATCCACTTCGGTGGCGACCTGGCCTTGAGCACTGCCGGGAGGCAAGTCGGTTCCCAGACCGCGAATCGAGGGATCAAATCCGCGGACCTGACCCTGCACCGTGATGCCCGGCAAACCGCTCAGCACGTCCTCCATGTTCTGGAGTCCCTGTTCGCTGATGGTCTCGCCAGACACCACCTGAATATTGATGGGCGTCTTCTGAATATCTTCTTGCTGACGCTCGGCGGTCACGACGACTTCTTCAAGTCCGCCGTTTGCTGCCGGCGCCGTCGTGGCGTTCTGCGCCGAGGCGCTGATCCAGCTGGTTAGACCCAAGAGCAGCCCTAGAGCGCTCACGGTTAGTGACTTACGCATGTATTTCCCCCAATCAAGACTCGACACGTTTCATTCGTTCTGTGGCCAGCAGCCCGACGTGCACTATTCACACGTTAACGAATTGCGGCACATGTGCGTTTTCGTAGAATTAGCAACTGAAGTCAATACGGCACAGGAATGTTACTGGTTGCCATGGCACCTCGCGGTGCTGACACCGTTTTCACGCGCCTGCGCGCAGCTCACCAGAATTTACGGTCACTTAGGTACGCGGCTGTCTCGATTTCTTCTGCGGGGCGCCCCGCGCGGACACGCATCATTTTTTCAGATGCCAGCGATGGCGTGCATTTATGGACGAAAAAGCAACAAATGCAGGGTGCCTCTCTAAAGATTGAATCCCACACTGTCGATCCTCAATTCACGGATCACAGCCCGGGAGGCGCTATGTACCCCATCGATCTGACCGTACCGGAGGCCGAGCGCGCGATGGCCCTGGAGCTGGGCGCGCGTTGGAGCGAGAAGGAGGCGGAGTGGTCCGTACCGCGTAGGTTCAATGCGGAGCCGTTCAATCGCTGGCTCACGGCACGAAAGCACGTCAATGTGCGCGCCAGCGCATTGTGGTTAGCACGCGTGAATGCCCGCTGCCCTGCCTGCGCGACCAGTATTCCGCTGTATGGATTGATACTGCCTGCCGGCCACCAGTCGTTGATCACGGATGATGATCCGGCGGACGATGTCTGGGACGCCGTCGAAGAGCCCTCCCAGCTCTATGATGTGGCCTACGTGAGCCCCGCCCTGCAGGCGGCCTTGAGCGTGCATGCACCCTCTTATCGGCTTGGCTACAGCGCAATGATTGGCGACTTTGGCTGGATGAATTACTGTTTCCACTGCCGTGAGCAGATTGAGGATGAAAGCTGCGCACTGGAATTTGGCAGCCCACTTTATCCACTCGATGAATTTATGGCGGCGAGGATCAGGCTGAAGGAGCTGCGCCTCGATTTGGAGGTCACCTGCTCCAGGCAGAGTTGCGGCGTACCATTCGTTGAGGCTATGCCGCGGACCTGTAGTTAGCGCTCATAGTCCCGCTGTCGCGAGCGGCCAGGCTCGTAGCCCCGATCAGGGGCCTCGCGTTCCCTCCTCGCCTCCTCCTCGGCACTGCGCCCCTGCTCGCGATAGGAGCGCCAGGATTCCAGGGCCTTGCGGCGACGCGAGTCCAGTGATGCCGACGGCTGATTACGCTCCTTGGCGCGTTCTTGCTCAAGTATCGCTGCCTGCTCGGCTTGCATGCGTTCAGCGACGTACGAGTGGCCGCCGCGACGCATGATCCCGTTGACCGCAGCGCCGCGATGGCTCTGCGGCCGCCGATTGATGCCTTGTTCCGCCAGCGTGCGCGAATCTAGGTTCGCCTCGAAGCCGCGCTCACGCAGGGCTTCGTTGGCAACCTCCGCCCACCTGGCACGAACCTGTTTGTACTCGATACGATGATTCGGTAGCCCCAGCGCTGCGCGTGCAGTGCCACTGAGTTCCATGGTCGTTTTCTTGCCTAGGCCTTCCGCATGGTATTCGCGGGTCGTGGCCAGAACGTGGGCGTGCACGTTGCGTGGATCTCCGCCAGGTGGCGGGTTATGCACCGCCAGATCCACGGCACTACCGTAGCGGTTGGCAATTTCCTGCGCGAAGCGGCGCGCCAGCGCGACTCGGTCGGTTCCATTGAGCTCGTGCGGCAGCGCGAACTCATACTCGCGTGCGACCCGGGAATTGCGGTACCGTTCCGCTCGCTCGGCCTGGTTCCAGAGCGCACT
This sequence comes from Steroidobacteraceae bacterium, assembly GCA_049521875.1. Classification (GTDB taxonomy): domain Bacteria; phylum Pseudomonadota; class Gammaproteobacteria; order Steroidobacterales; family Steroidobacteraceae; genus FEN-1191. Next base: position 8,556 of record JBEKOK010000036.1, on the reverse strand, counting down.
ACGCTCCGGCACCGGGGCCTGAGAGTGTCCCGCGGCACGCTGTGGCGTCAGGATCTCATCGTGCACGAGACCGCCGCGACGTCGATAGTCGTAGGTCCGTTGCTGGTGCTCGTCGCGAAGTTTGCCGCGCGATATATAGGCGGCGCTTGCCACGGCATTCGCGCCCCTGGATCGGGACAGCGATCGTATTTCGATATGGAACATGGCCACCGCAGACTCCGCGTTGCCGCAACAGCAGCGAGGCGCATGCTCGGGTGTACAGCCAGTCAGGCGTGAGGCGTGAAAGCGCGGCGTTTGTCGAGATATGCGCGGCGCGTTTGTCGCTCGCGGTGTTCACCAAGCAACCTACTGCGTTTACGATGCACTCCCCTCCTCCGCCGTGGACAACCTCATGCCGCTGGCCGCACTACTTGCCGTTCTGCTCGCCGCCTGCACGCATGCCAGTTGGAACCTGGTGGCAAAGCAGGCTTCGCGCTCAGAGCATTTCGTGTGGTTGTATTCGATGGCGGCGGTGCTGCTGTGGGCGATTCCGGCGCTGTGGATGCTGCTGCACGCGCATTGGGTCGCTGGTCCGTTGCCCTGGGTAGCGCTGATCGCCACGGCGGTATTTCACCTGGCTTATTCACTCTCGCTGCAGGCCGGCTATCGCGCGGGCGACCTGTCGCTGGTTTATCCGATCGCGCGTGGCAGCGGACCGCTGCTCTCATTTGCTGGCGCCGCGCTGCTGCTGGGCGAGCGCCCCGGCTGGATCGCCATTGCCGGCGTGCTGCTGGTGGTGGCCGGGATTGTCCTGGTCGCTGATATCGGACGGACGCCGTTACGTTCAGCGCGCGCGGGTATTACCTGGGGTTTCGTGACCGGCGCGTTTATCGCCGCCTACACCCTCAACGACGGCTGGGCGGTGAAGTATCTGGCGGTCTCGCCGATTGTGGTCGATTACTCCGGCGATCTGTTTCGCGCCGTGGTCCTCGCGCCGCGCGCGCTCGCCAGCGGCAGCGGTATCCGACGCGAAATCCGGGAATTCGGGCGCTCGGCGCTGCTGGTAGGAGCCCTCGCCCCGCTCGGCTACATCCTGGTGCTGTGGGCAATGCGACTGGCGCCGATCAGTCACGTCGCGCCAGCACGCGAATTGGCAACACTGGTCGGCACCTACTTTGGCGGCCGCTTACTTAAAGAGAAGACTGCGGTCGGCCGGCTGCTCGGCGCGGCTTGCATCGTCGCCGGAGTTATTTGTCTGGCTGCGTCGGGATAGGCACTGGCGGCGGTATCTGTGTGGGGCCGAGCTCCGGCTCGTAGCGGGCAAGCCGCCGCCTGAGTTCAAGGTAGGCGGCATACAGGCGATGATAGGTCTCGTGCGGCACCCCACTCCTCGGCATGCTCGATTCGTGCTGCGCCAGTTGCTGACGCAGCGCGTGTATTTCCCCGGCCCACTTGTCCTGGTGCGCCTGTTCACGCTCTTCGGCCAGCGCCGCTCGCGACTCGGCCGCTGCGACACGCACCTGTGCCGCACGGAGCTGGTCTCTGGCGTATTCGGAAAGATCGATGCTCTGGGCCGCGCCCCCTGTCATCTCGCGCCAGATCTGAAAGACCCGCGCCGTGCGTCCGACGGCACCGAAGCGAGCGCGCAGCGCTCGGCGCAGCGCACGACCCGAGACTTCGCTGCGGGTCTGCAGTAATGCCACCAAAGTCGAGCGCACCTCATCGTCGCTGAGCTGTCGGGCCATGTCCGATCGTAGCCCGGTATGACTTAAATGGGAACCTGTTCCCCTGAATAGAGCTGCATTCGCCAGTAACGAAGACCGATCCGCCAGGCACGTGTTTGGCGTCTCTAATACCTTGATTATATTAGAGTTATTCTGGCATATTGTTCCACGTCAGTGTTCCACGCCGTTGCCCCGCCGGCCTGCAGTCTGCACCTCAGTGCCGACCGCCGCACTCAGACAATGAAAATTTAAGCAGTGAAATCAATAGGTTCACCACGTTTCGTCACGAAACTTGGGCCGCCAGCGCCGACGGCTCAGGTGTCGAGTTCCTTGAGAATGAGCTCAAATGCCGTCAGTGCATCCGGCTTGGAAACCCCGTCCAGGCCGCGTGGAAACGCCAGTGTCACCTTGCCCTTGGCGTTGCGCGTCACGACCACCGTGCCGCCGGCGCCGATGTTGTAGCGCTTCTGGACCGGTTCGAACTTCTTGGTGCGATCCAGACTCGCGAGCAGTGCCTTGAGGATTTCGCGCGCTTCCCGTTGGGGGCCGCCGCGTTGCCCGAGATTCTGGGCCGCCTTCAGTACCACTTCCTTGGCGCCCGGACGATCAAAGACCGCCGCCAGCTTGTAGGCCTGGTCGACCGGCACCGTGCTGCGGTCAGCGAACAATTGCCCGATCGAGGCATGGCGCATCAGAGTTGCCGCCTTCAGCATCTTGGCCACCTGCCCTTTGCTCAATCCAATCGCATCGGCCAGCGCCTCCTGGGTCGGAAACAACTTGGCCTCGAGCTGCGCCTGAAACGACAGCGCCCGCTCCATCGCGGTGATGTCCTGGCGATCCGCGTTCTCTATATGCATCAGCACAGCGGCGCGGGTATCGTCGGCCTCGATCAGCCGCAGCTTGACCTTGGCATTCAGGTACTCGCATGCGAAGCGCCGGCGCATGCCGTAGATCAGCTCGTAGTCAAAATTGGGATCCCCGATGAGCTTGCGCGCGACGACCGGCTCCTGCTGCCCATCCTTCGCGATCGACTCGATCAGATCGATGCAGCGCTCGCGCGTGTACCAGGCCGCGGTACGGTTGTGGTACTTCCACGGTCGGCATCGGCGTGGATCCACGGCGAAAATGTTTTCCCGTTCGAGGGCTGGAACCAGTCGTCCCGTGATTGCCATTTCGGCCGTCGCCAGTACCGGGCGTGCCGCCGTGGGCTTTTCGAAAGGCGAGGGCTCAGCACGCTCTTTCACCGACCGGGCGATGTCGCTCAAATTGGCACCGCCGAATATCTTGCTCGCCATCCGTCCGCTCCCGGCGCCTAGAGGCGCACTCGCTCAAATGACACAAACTTATTACTATTCATTAGGTTACGATGGTTTCGTGCCGAAACCTTCAATCTTCCTAGGTAATCCCGCGTTTCACAAGGTCGCTTGCCTTTGATGGCCATTCCCTAAGGATCGCCAATTCGACTTCCTCGAACACGCTGTCCATCATGCCCAGCACCTGCCGGTCCGGTTTGAGCTGCTCATAGGGCGTCACGAACTGCGCCGCGGAGTTGATCACCGCGCTGGCGTGAAAGAACACGCGCTGGAAAACCGACTCACCGAAGCAGGCCCGCATCACTTCGAAGAACTGCTTCTGGCTCTCGTACCGGCGATCGAACAGCGTGGTCAGAACAGAGATCCAGCGGTAGCTCTTCTCGGCATCGAGCTGGCCGATGTAGTTGTGGACCATGCGGAAAAACTGCACCGTGCTGGAAAAATCAAACATGCGGGCCGCCGACGGGACGAGCAACGCGTCCGCCGCCATCAGCACGTTCACGGAGATCATGCCGAGCGCCGGCGGGCTGTCGAGCAGGATGACATCGTAGTTATGGGCCACGGTCTGGATGCCGTACTTGAGCTCGCTGAAGAAGGCGATGCGCTGCGCTGGCGTGGGCTGCCCGGCGACTCGCATGACGATCGCGATCTCGGCCTCGTAAAGCGCCAGGCACGCCGGGATCAGATCGATCCCTGGAAAGTAGGTCGTGCGGATCGCATAGGCCAGCGAAGTCTGCTCGCTCGACAGATACGGCAGGATCGTCTCTTCCTGGGTGATGTCCGCATCCGGTACAAAACCGAACATCGAGGTCGTTGTCGCCTGGCTGTCAGTATCGATCACGAGTACCCGATAGCCCTTGAGCGCCAGGTAATGGGAGAAGTTCACGCACGTGGTCGACTTGCCGACGCCGCCCTTAAAGTTCTGGCAGGCCACGACCACCGGTTCATCCGTCTTCGAATCCCGCCAGGGGCGCGTGCCGAAGTGCTCGCGAAAGGACTGAATATTGGCTAGCGTGTAGCCCATGCGCCGGTTGTTGCCGGGGTTGCGAGGGGTCGTCGCCAGACCAATCTCGGGCTCGGCTCGGGCCAGGGTGGTTCGATCGCGATTGACCATCGCCGCCGCTTCGCTGGGGCTGAACAATCGCTGCAGGGTCTTGCGCTGGTGGGGTTCGGCTCCGAGTTCGTGCATCCGCTGCAGGAAGTTCTCGCTGTTGGCGAGGATGTCGGCCAACTTGTCAATTGCCCTTATGGCTGGCACACTTGTCTCCCAAGGGGCTAATGTTCCACGGATTTCCGGCAGAAAGTAACAGAAATCCGTGCAATCAGCCATCGACGTGATGGCGAGTAGCGACTAGAAAGGGCATGCACGATACGAAGGACTCGGATACGAACCTGCGCGTGGTGGCCCAAGTGGACACGGCCATCCGACTGTACCGGGACCTCGGATTTTCCAGCGAGCGCATTGCGGCCCAGTTAGCCCGCTCGGGCTATCCGCTAACGCTGATTCGGGAACGCTTTCCAGACCTGCCCGAAATACTTTATCCCGCACCCAGAACACCGCGCCCGCGCTCGGCGCCGTTGCGCCTTGAGCGCTCGAACCCACTAGCCGTGAAGCCGACCGCGCAGCTGCTGCCGAACGTGCTCGATGAAGTTCGCCGCCGCGAGGCCGCGCAGGCAGCGCTTGCTCCGAGCACTCTCGAGAGCAGCTGTGTCGGTGGCATCGCCTTTCAGTATGTGCCGCTGATTCAATGCTCCTTTCCGCATGCGGACCCGGGTGAGCTGCGAACCTTCACACGCCGCAACGGATGGCTCGAGCTGACGCTCTCAACGGCCCGACCCGATACCGGATTGCCCTATGGCGTCCCGGCACGACTGCTGACGATCTACTGTGCCTCGGAGGCCATCCGTACGCGCTCGCCGGAGATTTTTCTGGGGCGCAGTGTGCATGAGTTTCTGCGGCGCCTGGATGTTCCGATTACCCGTGGCGAGCGCGGCTCGCTACGGATCTATGCCAATCAGCTGCTGCGCCTGATCCATTGTGCCGTGTCGATCGATGAAAACATTCGCGATGCCAGCGGGCGCACCGGACTGCATATCCGCCAGGCGCTGTTCGCCGAAGAAGCGCGGCTGTGGTGGGACGAGGGTGCGGGCGTAGGGCAGGGCAGTTCGTTCGTGCTCTCGCCAGTGCTTTTTCAATCCATCCTGGAGCGCTCGGCGCCGCTGTCGACCGTTGCCATCCGCCAGCTACGCAAGAGCCCGATGGATCTGGATGTTTACGCGTGGCTCGTCCATCGGCTGTTCCACCTCTCGCGATCCAGTGCGCTGAGCTGGGAGCAGCTGTCGGGACAATTTGGTCACAGCTACGGCGAGATCCGCTACTTCAGGCGATTCTTCGGGGACTCCTTGCAGCGCGTGCTCAAGGTGTATCCCGAAGCGAAGGTCAAGCCTACTGAAACGGGCTTGCTGCTGATGCCTTCGCGCCCGCATGTCGTGCAGCGCTCGAACCCTGAGCGCACGTAACAACTCTCACGTTTTATGGTTCCGTTTAATTTCATTGCCGCGCCCGGAGGCGCAAATTCAGGCAGTTATGCGTGTCCAATCCGGCGCAAACGGCACCCGTTGCATCTCTCACAGTGCCTTTATATCTGTTTGTTTTTGTTGGTCTTTTAGGAGCGCCATTTAGCTGCTGCCGTTGCATCGCTCACGCCCGCGCGTCACAACTCTTCCGCTGAATCGTTGCAACTCTAACGACCGAGCATTGCAACACTCCGCAAACAGGTCATTTCCCCCTTATCTTTCAGTAGCTTACGGAACTCCCCTCTAGCTCCTGTAATTCCCTTTAATAAGTCCTAGAGACGCATTGAATGGAACGGTTCGGATCCGAACCGAAATCCAGCGCAAAAAAAAGCAGGGCACCTGCTGACGGTGCCCTGCCATTTGAACTCTTAAGTTTCCGAAGTCTTACTTCGAACCCGCAGCAGCGGTCGAGGTGCTCTTCGATGACTTATTGTGGTGGTGGTGGTGGTGCCTGGTCGTCTTCTTCGGCGTGCCGGCGTCAGCCGCCGAAGCCGAACTGCCAGTCGAGCCAGCATCAGCAGCCGAGGCCATCAGCGGGGCGGTGGACAAGGCGGCCACAATGGCCAGAACGGCAAAATTGAGCTTCATGTGAACAGATCTCCGATAGGTGAGGTGAGTAGGAACCCCAAACAGGGCTCCGCAGAAATTATCGCCAATCGCTCCAAGATGCGAGGTGAAACATTTGTAATGGACCGCCGCGCGCACGCGCCGCTGGCGCATTCATCAGAGCGCTGCGCTTTGCGCCTCAACCGGCGCGTGCTTACTGCGCTGGCGGCAACGGGATACGTCGGCGATGACGTACAACCACCGTATTCGCGAGCTTGTCGTGCCAGCCCTGCTTGCGCGGATCAAGGCCGACCCAGATAAAACCCAGACACAGAAACAGGGTGGAGAGGTAGTAGCCCAGATATCGAACCAGCATCTGGCTCAGATGCGGTGGCCGGCCGCTGATCGCATCGACGATGCGTGCTCCAAACACCATTTTCCCGGGCGTTGCCTGGCGCGCGATCCAGAACACGATGACCACTGCCGCAGGCAGCACCACCCCGAGTAGCACGTCGCTGAGCGAGAAGTGCAGCGACAGCTGCGACAGCTGCGATAGCTCAAGTGCACCCGGAGCATTGGGATCCCAGTCAGGGGAGGGCAGATGGATATTCCTGTAGAGCACGTGGCCGAGCGGCCAAAGGGCCACGGTTACCAGCGCGGTGTCGATCAGAGCCGCGACCACTCGGATCCAGAACCCTACATATTCCAGCTTCGCGTCAGTCTCGATTACCATCGCGATTCACCTCTGCGAACCCATCACGACACTCAGACACAAGTGCTTGCGCACAGTTCAGCGATCGGTGGTGCGCGCGACGGCTGATCGGTCCACTTAGAGAGTGAGGCAATGCTGGCCAGAAGTCACACTGCGGTGGTCTAATGCCGGCCAACTTGCGTATCCCACTGGCACTGAACACGTTGCTGCGACCCGTTAATGAAAAGAACGGAAACCTTTGGCTTTATCCGCGACCTTGCGACCCGCTGGGACGCGGCCGCAATTATTGTCATTCTCGGGCTGATCGCATTTGCGGGCGAGGCCAGCCGCGGACTCTTTGAGCCACTCGTCAGGCTCGACGCCACGCCGATATCCCTGGATCCCTGGTTCCTGCCGCAATATGCGGCGCGGACGACCCTGCGGATGTTCGCGGCCCTGGCGCTGTCTTTACTGTTCACTCTGACTTATGCCACCTGGGCAGCCAAGAGCGAGCGCGCCGGCAAGCTGCTGGTTCCGATCCTCGACATTCTGCAGTCGGTGCCGATCCTCGGGTTCATTTCGATCACCTACGTCTTCTTTATGTCCCTGGCCCCGGGACGCGTCATCGGTGCCGAGTTTGCGGTTATTTTTGCCATCTTCACCAGTCAGGCCTGGAACATGGCCTTCAGTTTCTACCAGTCGATGCGCACGGTACCGTACGAGCTGCGCGAGGCCGCGGACTCGTATCATCTGACGCCGTGGATGAGGTTCTGGCAGCTGGAACTGCCATTCGGCATGCCACCGCTGATCTGGAACATGATGATGTCGATGTCGGGCGGCTGGTTTTTTGTCGTGCTGGCCGAATCATTCACTGTCGGCCCAAAGACCGTCACGCTGCCTGGCGTAGGTTCCTACGTCGCGCTGGCCATCGAGCAGGGCAACCTGCACGCCATTGGCTGGGCCATCCTGACGATGGGCATTGTCATCCTGATTTATGACCAGCTGCTGTTCCGCCCGCTCATAGCGTGGGTCGATCGCTTTCAGGTGCAGCAGGAAGCCGATGCGGACGCCCCAGAATCCTGGGCGCTGAAGATGATGCAGCGCTCGAAGATAATCGCTGCGCTGAGTTCGCTGTTCTACGCGGCTGTGCGGTGGACGAGCCGGGTGCGACCGCCGGGACGTCTGGATGAAACGCCGAGGAAGGTTCGCTCACACCGCTTTGACAGGTACTGGTACGCGCTTGTCATCCTCATAGTGTGCGTGGCCGCCTGGCATATTGGACGCGTTTTGGTGGCGCACACCAGCTTTCATGAGGCCATGACAGTTTGCCTGCTGGCTTTGATTACTTTGCTGCGGGTTGTGGTACTGATCGCTGTGGCAAGCCTCATCTGGGTACCCATCGGAGTCTGGGTGGGACTGAGGCCACGTGCGACGCAGATTGTTCAGCCCATTGCGCAATTCCTGGCGGCGTTTCCGAATAACCTGTTTTTCCCGCTGGCCGTGATGGGCATCGTCGAGTGGAAGCTCAATCCGGACATCTGGCTCAGTCCGCTGATGATTCTCGGTACCCAGTGGTACATCCTGTTTAATGTCATCGCAGGCGCGGCGGCGATGCCTGGAGAACTGCGCTATGCGGCGCAGAACTTTGGTCTTCGCGGATGGCTGTGGTGGCGCAAGGTGGCGCTGCCCGGCGTGTTGCCATTCTATGTGACGGGTGCGATTACCG
>JBEKOK010000035.1:0-18327 GCA_049521875.1 Steroidobacteraceae bacterium | reverse complement strand
TGGCATTCTTCGGGCTGATCTCGGTGATCCTGACCAGTATCGTGGGGCAGGTGCGCATCTTCTTTGCCATGTCCCGGGACGGGCTGATACCCAAGGCCTTCGGCGCGGTGGGCAAGCGCAAGACGCCGTGGATCGCGACCTTGATCACAGGATTGATTGCCGCCCTGGCAGCCGGCCTGTTTCGCCTCGATGAACTGGGCGACCTGGTGTCATTTGGCACCCTGCTGGCCTTCTCGATGGTTTGTGCCGGTGTCTGGATCATGCGTTTTCTGGCGCCGCACGCGCGGCGCCCGTTTCGCGCACCGTGGGTCCCTCTGATCCCACTGCTGGGTGTTGCCTGTTGCGTGACGCTGATGTTTTTCCTGCCTCACATCATCTGGAAGTGGGTGGGCATCTGGATCGTGTTCGGGTTGCTGATCTACGCGCTGTACGGCTACAAGCACTCGGCGCTGCGTGCACAGCTCAAGCGCAACGCCGGCGGCTAAAGCGGCCGGCAAATAAAAAAAGCCCTGGAACGCAGCAGTGCCGCATTCCAGGGCCCGATTCAGAGCCTCAGAACTTCTCGCCGAAACGGATCCCGATGGTCCGCGGCGGAGCGAGTCCCGCATACACCGCGTACGGTCCGCAGGTCTGCGGCGTGCACTCGGCATAGCGGTAGAGCTGCTCCTGCTCGTTGGTCAGGTTCTTGACGAAGATCTCGAAGCTGTAGGTCTTCTCCTCAATACCTGCAGTCAGATCGATGTTGGTGAAGCCGGGCTGCTGACCGAGCACGCCACGAATGGGCTCCTCCGCATCTGAGCTGGTGTAGGTTACGAGCCTCATGTCCGACCACACGCCATCCTGATAGACCAGCGCACCTTCGGCGTAGCCATTCAGGTTGCCAATCGGGAACGTGTAGCGCGCGGTCAGGTTGCCCTTGAAAGGCGGCGTCACCGGCAGTGGTGTTCCGGCGGGTGCCTCCGGTCCGTTCGTGTCGTCGGGACCCGGGCATTTGGTGACGGGGGTCCCATTGGCATTCACCGCTCCGCAGTAGTCCGCAGTCAGGCGGGCATCAGTACTGGCGAGATTGACCGTGAAGGTCCATTCCTTGACCGGCTGCCACTCGATCTCGGCCTCTACGCCCTGGCTGCGCGCCTTGGGGGCATTGGCGATGATCGTGACACTGTTGGGTCCCAAAAAGTCATATTGGAAGTCGTTCCAGTAATCCCGGAACACATCCGCATTGAAGCGCAGTGTGTGGTTGAACCAGCTGGTCTTGACGCCCAATTCCCAGTTGACCAGATAGTCAGCCAGGTACGGTGGCGCGACCTTGCCTGGAATCAGCGAGGTACGATTCACGCCACCGGGCCGGAAGCCCTTCGAGTAGGTGCCGTAGATCAGATAATCCTCATCGAACTTGTAGGTCAGGTTGTACTTCGGCGTCGTGCCAGAACCGGTACTGGCCGGCTGCACCAGGTCCTGGCACGGAGCACCGTAGAACTTCACGTCGACCGTGCAGTATTGCTCGCCGCCGTAGGCACCAAAGGCGCTGTTCTCGCCAAAGCCGTAGAAGCCCGCCAGCGTGTTGTCGTACTTGAACCAGCGCTCTCCGACCGTTGCAGTCAGATGCTTGGGAATCAAGTCCCACGATAACTCGCCATAAGCGGCCCAGTCGCGGTTAACGCGCAGCTGGTCGGTCAGCCACCAGGTGTTAGTCCACCCGGTCACCGACTCGTCCGGGACCGAGCCGTCGCCAGCGCTGAGCCCGTCGCCATCCGTACCGTTGATCACGTAACGCTGCAGGATGTGGTTCTGCTGGCGCTGCTGGTAGAGGCCGCCGACGAAGCGCACGGCGTCCTCGGCCGGCGAAGTGAAGCGCAGTTCGTTGCTGTCTCCGATGTAGTTGTAGCCACCAGTGATGTACTGGGTCGGCTGGATCGATTTACCGGAGGTGTCATACCAGTAGTTACCGGTATCGTAGGCCAGCGAATAATCCGAGTAGTCCGAGTACGAGACGTTGTGGCGCTTCATGAATGAAGTGGCGTACATCACATCCCAGGTACCGAGCTTGCCATCCACGGTCAGTGCCGCGTCCGAGAAGTCATCGTAGGAGGACTCGGGCAGGAAGTGACTCACCTGGTTCGGGCCGATCGGGGCGGTCTCGGCCGACGACAGCAGCGGCGTCGCGATCTCCTCGGCGAAAATGCCGTTGGACTCGGTGATCTGGCTCATCAGCATCGGCGTGATCGACCATGAATCGCCCAGATTGATCTTGAGCGCCGCACGTGCGCCATAGGTCTCCGAGTCGTTGTAATTATTCTTGGCAGTGGCCGCATTGTTGATCGTGAACGGGCCGCCACCGGTCAGGCCGTCCGGCGGAACGTCCGCTCCGTAGCCTGGGTAGGTCAGCGTATTGCGCACGTTGTCGATGTATCCCGGGCTGTACTGGTACCAGCCGACGACGCGCACTGCCGCAATGTCGCTGAGCGGAATGTTGGCGTAGCCCTCGGCCATGCCACCGGCGGCATTGCGCCGTCCGACACTGCCCTCCACGTCATAAGCTGCACTGAAAGCAGTCGGATCGGGCTTGTTGGTGATGATGCGGATCGTACCGGACTCGGAGCTGGCACCGTATAGCGTGCCCTGCGGTCCGGCCAATGCCTCAACGCGCTCGATGTCATAGACATGAACGTCGATCGCCCCAAGGATCGTCGTCAGCGGCTGATCATCCAGGTAGGTGCCGACGCTCGGCAATGAAGCGGAGTGATTCGGATAGTCGCCGGCCGCGATGCCGCGCATGAACACCCGGTTGTTACCGGGTCCGAGCTCCTGGATCGAAGCGCTCGGTATCATCAGCATGTAGTCCGTGAAGTCTTCGATGTGAAGCTCGGTCAACTCCTTGTTGCCGATCGCCTGGATACTGGCGGGCACATCCTGCAGGTTCTGCGTGCGCTTCTCGGCGGTGACGATGATCTCTTCGAGACCCTCGCTGTTGGCGCTCGACTGCGCGGCCGACTGCCCGTAGGCCGCAGGCATCTGGCCGAACAAGGCGGCAGCCAAAGTGCCGCTGGCCAGCACCGTACCGGCGCGCTTGAGTTTACGAACTTTGCTTCTGGTCATGAACAGTCCCCTTCAGTCGCTAAATGCAAATGCTAACCGCCCGTGAGCGGTGTCGAAAATTCCGGCACGGCCGGATAGCACTCAAGCACGGGCCCCAGCGCCGTCTTGAGTGGTTCGAGGTAGGCCTCGAAATGTCGCCAGTGATCCAGCCCCTCGCGGTAAATCGGGCGTCTCACCTGTTCAGAGCTCGCCGTGCGCACGGCACGCTCATTCTCGTAGAACTTCAGGCAGCGCTCATCGAAGGGCAGACCGCAGAAAGCGAGCAGCGAGCGTACCTCGGCTTCGGTATCCGCGACCAGCCTCTCGTAAATCACCCGATGCACGCGACCGGGCAGCACGGCATCGAAATGCGCCATCAGCTCGACGTAGTCATGGTAGTAGCGGCCCAGATCCTCAAGCGAATAGCTGAAGCTCTGGCCACGCGCGAAGTACTGCTTGTAGGCCGAGAAGCAGCAGCCGAGCGGATGCCGGCGCGCATCAATGATCCGCGCGTTGGGCAGCAGCAGCTGGATCAGCCCGAGGTGCGCAAAGTTGTTCGGCATCTTGTCGATGAAATACGGCGCGGCCGTCTTGCGCTGCGGGCGGGTACGCTCGAGATACTGGTTGCCGAGCTCGAGGCAGCGCTCGCGATTGAGGTGTTGCAGCAAATCCGGGTACGGCGTGTCCTCAGGGCCGGATCTCGCGCCGGTCAGGGCACGCACGATCGCGATCATGTCGGGCAGCTCCATCGTGCCCTCGACCTCCGGGTGACTGGCCAGTATCTGCTCAATCAGCGTCGAGCCGGCGCGCGGCAGTCCGACGATGAAAATCGGGTCCGGCGCCTGCGCGCCAAAACCGGCGCGTTCGGCAAAGAACTGCGGGCTCAGCAGTGCGCGCGAGCGCGCGACCAGGCCGCTCATTTCGCTGGCTTCATACCCGAGCTGCGCCTTGCGCCGCTGGTTGCCGGCCGCGTACTGGATGAACGCCGCCGGATAGTCGGCCTGATCCTCGAGTGCCTTGCCGAGCGCGAACTCGAAGCAGGCGCGATCCTCTTCAGTAAGATCCGCAGCGGCCAGCCGCGCGCGGATCTCGGTCAGGTCCGCGGCCTCAAACTTGAAGGTCTTCAGGTTCGCGAGGCTCCAGTAGGCCTCACCCATCGTTGGCGCCAGCGCGAGCGTGCGGCGGTAGGCCGCGATGCAGTCCGCGGTACGGCCGGCGGTCTTGAGCGCATGGCCGTAGCTGATCCAGGCCTTGGGCTGGTTCGGATACTCGGCGAGCAGTACCTCATAGAGCGCGAGCGATTCGCTGTAGTCCCCGAGCGCCCCGAGCACGACCGCCTTGAGGTTGCGGTAGCCGGGATTGTGCGGCTCCTCGGCGAGCAACCGATTCACCTCGCGCAATGCATCCGCCGGGCGCGCCTCCCGGTGCAGCACGACGGCGTAGTTCTGTCGTGCGGCACTGAAGCCTGGGGCGAGCTCGAGGGCCCGCTCGAGCAGCAGACTCGCATCGTGGTAGCGGCGCAGCCGCGCCGCGACCTCCGCCAGCATGCGAATCGCTGCCACATCGGTGGGGAACTTGAATAAGTATTTGCGCAGGAGCGCTTCGGCACTGGGTATGCGGTTGTCGATGAGCGCCTGCGCCGCCTCCAGCAGCCTCGGATCACGCGTCGCCGCCTTGATCTGGCGCGCAGCAGCGACCTCGGCCGCCGCCTGATCCCCGCCGGCGCGCAGGTGATCGGCCAGGGCGCGCCATGCGTCGGTGAGATTGGGCTCGAGCGCCACGGCCGTGCGCAGCGCCGCGATGGCCGCCTCGCCGCCTCCGGCCAGCGACAGCGCGAGTGCTTGTTCGTAATGGGCACCGCCCCACTGTGGATGCTGGCGCACCAGCGGCTCGAGTACCGCCAGTGCCGCGCTGGGGTTCTGCTGGCGGCGGTGGGCGGAACCCAGAATCAGCCGCGCCATCGGGTGCGTGGGCGAGGCACGCAGGATTTCCTGGGCCTGCTCCGCGGCCAGATCGGGGCGTGCATCCAGCAGTCGCAGCGCCTGCTTGAGGGCGACCTCGAGCGTACCGACCGGATCGGCAGCCCCACTCATGAGGACAACCGGGCTAAGGCGCGCAGCACACGGCCTTCCGCCCTGGCCCACAGGGCGGCAACGCGCAAGAGTTGCGTCGTGCTGCTAACGCTCATGATCCCCTTATCAAGACCTTCGACCCTTAAGGTCGGCCACATCCCCGTGTGGCAGTTGCCCTCAGTGCATGCGAAAAGCAGGCCAAGGCAGATTTACGACAGCCGCCTCGCCAAATCCTGCACTGCTCTGACACGCGCCCGTCCTGCTGCGCCCGATCCTAACCTCGGCCGCAACCGGCGTGCTGTTGTTTCTGAGTATACCCCGGTACCTGGCGGGCTCAGGCCACGCCGCGCAACTGCGGGACCGACCAGGCGCTGAGCGGGGTGCGGTAACGGGTCGCCACCGCATCGGCAGCGCCCAGCATCAGCGTCAGGCACTTGGCCGAACCGCCGGCCTTGAGGAATTCACTCAGGTCGCAGGCGTGGACTTCATAGCCCGCAGCGGCGAGCTTCGCGCTCAAGGCCTCGGAGGCGCGATGCAGGAACACGTGACGGCCGATGCTGACCGCGTTGCAGGCGAACTGGGCCGCATCCTCGGCATCGACTGCGATGCGCAGCGCCGCCGGGACCCGACGCTCGATTTCGGAGCGGCTGGTCGCATGGAATGCACCGGGGTGGTACATCACGTGGCCGCCCTCGAGCGGACAGAAGCAGGTGTCCAGGTGGTAGTAGCGCGGATCCACGAGCCTCAAGGTCACGACTTCGCGTCCAAAGGCGCGGCTCAGGTAGGCATAGGCTTCCGGCTCGGTGCGCGGGCCCAGGCCGGTCCACAGGAACCCCTCGCTCGGATCGAGCAGGCAGTCCCCGGCCCCTTCGAAGCCGATCTCCTCGGGCAGCTCGACCAGCTGGTAGCCGCTCTGGCGGAACCAGCTCTTGAAGAAGGCTTCCTCACCGCGCCGCTCCTGCGGCAGGAAGTGGCTGGCCATCGCCCGATCCCCGACGACGACCCCGGCGTTGGCGGTGAAGACCATGTCCGGCAGGCCCGGCTGCGGGTCGATGCACACGACCTCGACATGCTCGGCCAGCGCATCGTGCAGCCGCTGCCACTGGCGCTTGGCCTCGCGGCTGCGCACCGGACCCTGGTTCATCCACGGGTTGATCACGTAGCTGACCTCGAAGTGGGTCGGCGGGCACATCAGCAGCTGGCGGTTCATGGGGCGGTTACTCCGTAGACAAAAGGTTCGGCGCGCCCGCGCTGCGCGGCGGCGCCGGCAGTCAGGGGCAGGAAGATTTCGGCCAGCATGCAGCGGATACCCCCGCCACCGGCCTGCTCGATCGTCGCGACATCACACAGCACCGGCGTCGCGTGGCGCTCGAGCCGTGCGCGCTGTGCGCCGCTTAAGGATCGCCAAGCGCCGGTTGAGATCGCCAGCAGCGGCTCGCCACTGACGCTCTCGAGAAACAGCACGTTGCCGGCAAAGGCGGCAATCTGCTCAGGGCTCAGCAACAGCCGCTCGTGACCGCTGCGCGCAAGCGCCTCGGCGAGGCGCGCGCGCTCCAGCGCAGAGGGAATCAGCGCCTCGCCAAGCAGCGCCAGACGCGGTCCCACCGACATCAGCACGTTGGTGTGATAGATCGCGCGGCCCTGTGCATCGGCAGCCGAAAACAGCAGCGCCTCGTAGCCCAGCGTTTCACAGGCCGCTGCGACACCGGCTGCGCTCGTGCGGCCCGAGCGTGCCGCATAGGCGATGCGGTGCACACGATCGAGCACCAGACTTCCGGTGCCTTCGACGTAGGCCGCACTGGCCTCAAGAGTGCTCAGGTCCGTCGTGCGGGTGATCTGCCGCCCGTGCCGCTGCGCGAGGGCGGCGAGCGCCTCGGGTCGGCGCTCGCGCCGCCGGTTCGGCACCGCCATCGGATAGAGCACCAGCTGCCCGTCCTGGTGCGTGGAAAACCAGTTGTTCGGAAACAGCGCATCGGGCGTCCCGGCACCGGCTGCTTCATCGAGCACGGCGACTTCAACGCCATGGCGCAGCAGCTCAGCCAGCGCCCCATCGAACTCGCGCCGCGCGGCGGCGAGAATTTCCGCGGCCGGCTGTGCCGGCCCGCGCTGGAACGTATTGCTGGCGAGCGTCTCGGGGTTCGAGCAGAAGCTCGCCGGACGCACCATCAGCACGGTGCGCGCGGCCTGCGCTACCGGCGATGCCGCAGCAGTGGCGCGCTGCGGGGCGTTCACGCCGCAAGCTCGCGCCGCGGCAGCGCTGTCGCATAGCCGAACAGATCCTTCGGATCCTTCGCATCCGGGACCAGACTCACCTCGCGACCAAGCTGCAGGGCGCGCGCCTTGTCATAGACGTAGCGCAGTGCCGAGTAGTCCTCGAGCGCAAAGCCGACCGAGTCGAACACGGTGACCTCGGTCGCGTTCCTGCGACCGGGCGCCAGCCCGCTGGCGATCTGCCAGAACTCGGTGGCCTCGGCCTCCGGGCCCAGCAGCTGGATGTCGCCCTCGATGCGCGTCTGCGGCAGGTACTCGACCACGATGCGGGCACGACGCAGCAGCGCCGGATCCAGTTCGGACTTGCCCGGGCAGTCACCGCCGATCGCGTTGATGTGCACGCCGGCGCCGATCAGCGCCTCGGGGAACACGATCTGGTGGCCCTTGACCGCGGTGGCGGTCGTGACGATCTGCGCGCCATTGACGGCCTCGCTGGCACTGGCGCAGCGCTCCAGCACCAGCCCGGCGCCGCACAGGTTGCGCGCGAACTTGTCCATTGCGGCCTTGTCCGGATCGAAGTAGCGGATGCGGCGGATGCCGAGGCAGGCCTTGAAGCCCAATGCCTGGAACTCGCTCTGGCAGCCGGTGCCGATCAGCGCCATCGTGTGCGCGCCGGGAGTGACCAGGCGCCGCGCGACCATCGCCGAGGTCGCCGCGGTACGCAGCGCCGTCAGCACG
The DNA here is from genome assembly GCA_049521875.1 of Steroidobacteraceae bacterium. Classification (GTDB taxonomy): domain Bacteria; phylum Pseudomonadota; class Gammaproteobacteria; order Steroidobacterales; family Steroidobacteraceae; genus FEN-1191. Next base: position 10,228 of record JBEKOK010000035.1, on the reverse strand, counting down.
GTCATCTCGGAGATCAGGCGCGGGTAGCCGGTGTGGACATCGGCCAGCATGCCGACGGCAGTCACGGTCAGCAGCCCGAGTTTCGGGTTCTGCGGGTGGCCATTGACCAGCTTGAAGCTGAACCACTCCTCATCGGCGGCCGGCATCAGCTCCAGCACGCCCACTTTTGAGTGCGCAGCGAAACGCGCGGACTTGTCAAAGCGCGGCCAGTCGATGAAATCGGCCTCGATCCGTTCGGCCAGTTCGCGAATGAAGTTTTCAACGCCGACCTGCTGGAGCAGTTGGGCGAGCGCTGGGGTATCGAGCATCAGGACCATGGGCCACCTCCGCAAAAGGGCATGCGGACAGTGTGGCCAAGGCGGCCGGCAGCCGGTGCGGATCTGCTGGGGGCCGGCGGCAGCGTCTGCGCCCCGAGCACTAGGCCGCAGCAGAATCTGCGGTGAGTCTTAGGCCGGCTCGTCCGCCGGCACGATTGAGCGGATCGGGTAGCCGGAGAATGGCTTGGATTCGGCCATGACGACGTGGCTGACAACCTTCTCGACCCCGTGCTTGCCGTTGGTCAGCGCATCGTTGAGCTCACGGTAGTGGGTCATGTCGCGGCAGACCACGTGCAGCAGGTAATCGAAGGCGCCGCTCAGCTGGAACATCTCGACGATCTCGGGGATCTTGGCCGCGGTCTGCTCAAAATGCCGGAAGTCCCCGGGCGTGTGGTTGCTCAAGGTTACTTCGGCGAAGACTTCAAGGCTCGAGCCTAAGCGGGCGATCGCGACATCAGCCAGATAGCGGCGGATCACGCCCTCCTGCTCGAGGCGGCGCACGCGTGCCAGGCAGGCACTCGGGGACAGCCCGACCTGCTCGGCCAGATCCTGGTTCGAAATGCGCGCCGCATCCTGCAGGCCCTGCACCAGCTTCACATCGATCCGATCCAGATCTGCCTTCATCACTTACCCCCCGAGCGAGAGCAACCGGGCATTGCCGCCGGTCGCCACCGTATTGATGCTGAGGGTACGCTCGGTCGCAAAGCGCTGCAGATAATGCGGTCCGCCGGCCTTCGGGCCGGTGCCGGAGAGGCCCTCGCCGCCAAAGGGCTGCACGCCGACGACCGCGCCGACCATATTGCGGTTCACGTACAGGTTGCCGACACGGGTCCCGGCACGGATCTGGCGCCAGGTGCGCTCGATGCGGCTGTGGACCCCGAGCGTCAGGCCGTAGCCACTGGCCGCGATGCCACGAATCACCTCGGGCAGCGACTGGGCACTGTAGCGCACGACATGCAGGATCGGCCCGAAGTGCTCGCCATCGAGCTGCGCCGGATCCTCGAGCTCGATCAGCCGCGGCGCGCAGAAACTGCCATGGCGCTGCGCTTCGCCAAGGGTAAGCTTGTGCAGCACGCGCCCCTCGCGCTGCATGCGCTCGGCGTGGCGCTCGAGCTTCTCGAGCGCCTGACCATGGATCACCGGTCCGATGTCGGTTGCGAGTTCGGCAGGATTGCCGATCACCAGTGCGTCCATCGCACCGCTGATCATTTCGATCAGCTTGTCGGCGCAGTCGTGCTGCACGAGCAGCAGCCGCAGTGCCGAGCAGCGCTGGCCGGCCGAGAGGAACGCCGAGGCGATCACATCATCGACCACCTGCTCAGGGAGCGCCGAGGAGTCGACGACCATCGCATTCACGCCGCCGGTCTCGGCGATCAGCGGCACGATCGCCCCATCGCGCGCAGCCAGTGCCCGGTTGATGCGCAGCGCCGTCGCGGTCGAGCCGGTGAAGGCAACCCCGGCGAGCGCCGGATGGGTGAAGGCCACGCCGCCGAAGACCGCTCCGGCACCGGGCATGAACTGCAGCACCTGCGGCGGCACGCCGGCCGCGTGCAGCAGGCGCACGGCCGCGGCGCCGATCAGCGGCGTGGATTCTGCCGGCTTGGCCACGACCGCGTTACCGGCGACCAGCGCCGCGGCGATCTGGCCGACGAAGATCGCCAGCGGGAAATTCCACGGGCTGATGCAGGCGAATACGCCGCGACCATGCATCTCAAGCGTGTTGTCCTCGCCGGTCGGGCCCGGCAGCAGCATCGGTTCGGCCAGCGTCGACTGTGCCTGTTCGGCGTAGTAGCGCAGGAAGTCCTCGGCCTCGCGGACCTCGGCCAGCGCATCGGGCAGTGTCTTGCCTGCCTCGCGCACCAGCAATGCCAGCAGGCGCGCCCGCTGCTCGTGCATCGCATCGGCGGCCTTGAGCAGGCAGGCCGCGCGCGCAGCCGCGCCCTGCGCATCCCACAGCGGCTGCGCGGCTTCGGCCTCATCAAAGGCCTGCTCGATGTCCGCGGGCAGTGCATCGGCACATTCACCGACACGCTCGCGCGCATCGGCGGGGTTGAAGACCGGGTTGGCCGCGCGCACCAGCGCGAGGCCGCTCAGCATCGGACCTTCACTTGCCGGTGCCGATTGTGCCTTGATCTCCGCGAGCAGCGCCGCGAGCACTTCGGGATTGCCCCAGTCGAGGCCGGCCGAATTGCGCCGCGCCGGGCCGTAGAGCTCGGCCGGCAGCGGAATCCAGCTCCGCTGGGCATCGCTCTCGCGCTCGAGCAGTGTCACCGGATCCTCGACGACCGCTTCGATCGGCACGCGCTCGTCCATGAAGCGGTTGACGAAGGAGGTGTTGGCGCCGTTCTCAAGCAGCCGGCGCACCAGGTAGGCCAGCAGGTCCTCGTGCCGCCCGACCGGCGCATAGGCGCGGATTGGTGGAAAATCACTGATCTGCCGCTGCGCCTCGTCATACAGCAGCGTGCCCATGCCATGCAGGCGCTGGAACTCAAACGCTGTTCCCGCCGGTGCCATCTGGAGGATCGCGGCGATGCTGAAGGCATTGTGGGTCGCGAACTGGGGATAAATGACATCGCGCCAGTGCAGCAGCCGCGCGGCGCCACTTAAGTACGACACATCGGTCGCGGCCTTGCGGGTGTACACCGGATAGGATGCAAGCCCGCGCTCCTGCGCGCGCTTGATCTCGGCATCCCAGTAAGCGCCCTTCACGAGACGCACGGTCATACGCCGGGAGGTAGCGCGCGCCAGGGTGCCGATCCAGTCGATGACACTCAGCACGCGCTTGCCATAGGCCTGCACCGCGAGCCCGAGACCGGGCCAGTCACGCGTGCTGTCATCGCGCGCCAGCGCCTCGATCAGATCGAGCGACAGGTCGAGCCGGTCGGCTTCCTCGGCATCGATCGTCAGTCCGACGCCCGCGGCCGCGGCCTGGCGCGCGAGCGCGCTCAGCACCGGCGTCAGGCGCGCGAGCGCCTGCTCCTTATGCAGCAGGTCGTAGTGCGGCTCGAGCGCCGAAATCTTGATCGAGAGACTCGAGCGCTGATGCAGACTTTTACCCTGCCCCTCGGCGCCGATCGCGGTCAGCGCATCGCGGTAGGCCGCGCAATAGCGCTCGGCATCGGCCTGCGTGCGTGCGCCCTCGCCCAGCATATCAAACGAGCACAGTGCCAGCCGTGGCTCGCTGCGCGAGCGCGCCAGGGCTTCCTCGATCGTGCGACCGACGACGAATTCGCCGCCGATGATGCGCATCGCGCGGCGCAGCGCCGTGCGCACCAGCGGATCGCCGAGCCGTCGACCCAGGCCCTTGAGCCAGCCGCCGGGATTGGCGACGCTCGCCTCGGGCAGATCAATGAGGCGCCCGGTCAGCATCAGCGCCCAGGTCGAAGCGTTCACAAACAGCGAGGAGGAGGACCCGAGGTGCCCGGACCAGTCACCGGCGGCCAGCTTCTCGGCGATCAGCAGATCGGCGGTGGTGTCATCCGGAATCCGCAGCAGCGCCTCGGCCAGGCACATCAGCGCAATGCCTTCCTCGTTCGCGAGCCCGAATTCCTGCAGGAACGAGTCGAGCATCGGCCGCTCGGCTGCGCGCGCGCGGGCGCCCGCCACCAGCGAAGTGGCCCGTTCGCGGGCCCGCGCACGTGCACCATGGGACAGCTCGAGCGCCGCGAGCACGCGCTGCACCGCGGCGTCCTCTGCCAGCAGCGTCTGGGCGCGCATCGGGCCACGCAGGGCCGCGAGCGCCGCAGAATCCGGAATCAGCGGGCCGATCGTCATGGCGAATTTCCCTAAGTCAGTCGGTCATGCTACGTTACAGTGATATTTGTAGTCGAATTCACCTAAATATGGACACCTGATGGCGAAACAGCCTGCCAAGAGTCCCGAACCGCTGGCGCTGGATCACATTGACGAGCAGTTGCTGGCCCGTCTCCAGCAGGACGGCCGCGTGCCGGTCGCGCAACTGGCCCGCGAAGTTCACTTGAGCGTCACGCCGTGTCTCGAGCGCGTGCGGCACCTGGAAGCTCGCGGCGTGATCCGCGGCTACCACGCCGAACTTGATCCGCAACGCCTCGGTCAGCAGCTGCTGGCCTACATCGAGGTCAGCCTCGATCGGACGACACCGGATGTGTTTGATCATTTTCGCACCGCGATGCAGGCGCTCGAGATTGTGCAGGAGTGTCACATGGTGGCAGGGGGCTTTGATTATCTGCTCAAGCTGCGGGTGCGCGACATGCAGGAATTCCGGCGCGTGCTCGGCGATGACATTGCCGGGATCCGCGGTGTGCAGCAAACCCACACCTACTTTGTCATGGAAGAGGTCAAGAACAGCACCTGGGTGCGCATCGAGCGTCGCTTCGCAGACTAACCCCTTCCGTAACCCTCTTGCGCAGGCCAGACTAGCGCCATACCGATTGATCGGCCCATTTTTTAGGGGACTGACTTTGATGACTCTCATTGCAAGAGCGCGTACCGCGCTCGCGGCAGCGCTATGTCTGTTGCTGCCGGGTTTCGCAGCCGCGACCAGCTACGACGCGCCCTACCAGCGCCAGGCACTGGACATCTACCGCCACGTCATTGCCTTCAAGACCGAGATCGGCGAAGGCCAGGTGCCGGTGATGGCCCAATACCTCGCCGAGCAGTTTCGCGCCGGCGGCTTTCCTGCCGAAGATATCCACATTGTGCCGCTCGGGGAGACCGCCGCGTTCGTGGTGCGTTATCGCGGCAGCGGCACCGGCGGCAAACCGATCCTGATGATCGCGCACATGGACGTGGTGACCGCAAGACCTGAGGACTGGCAACGCGATCCGTTCGAACTGACCGAATCCAATGGATTCTTCTTTGGTCGCGGCAGCTACGACGTCAAGGTCGGCGTGGTGTGCATCAGCGAGGCTTTCCTGCGGCTGAAGGCCGAGGGCTTCGTGCCCACGCGCGATCTGATCCTCGCCTTCTCGGGCGATGAGGAGACCGCAGGCAACACCGCCGATGATCTGGTCAAGAACCATCGCGACCTGATCGATGCCGAGTTTGTGCTCAACAGCGATGCCGGCGGGGGCACCTACGATGAGCAGGATGGCCATGCCAAGCTCTACGAGCTGCAGACGGCCGAGAAAACCTTCTCCAGCTTTGAGCTGACCGTGCACAACCCGGGCGGCCACAGTTCCCGGCCGCGCCGGGACAACGCCATCTACGAGCTCGCCGATGCGCTCGAGAAGGTCCGCCCGTATCAGTTTCCGGTCATGTGGAGCCCTGAGACGCTGGAGTACTTCCGCGTCATGGCGCACGAGACGATGGGACCGATCCGGCTGGCTATGGCCCGCTTTGCCGCCAATCCGAAGGATCCGCAGGCGGCCGAGGTCCTTTCCCGGGACCCCTCCTACGCTGGCATGACCCGCACCACCTGTGTGCCGACGTTGCTGCGAGGTGGCCACGCCGATAACGCCCTGCCGCAGTCGGCCACGGCCACGATCAACTGCCGCATCTTCCCCGGCGTCAAACCCGAACTCGTACTGGCGACGCTCCAGCGCCTGGTCGGAGACAAGGTCGAGGTCAAGTTATCGGACCCCGGTGCGGTCAGCGAAGCCTCGCCGCTGCGACCTGATGTGCTGGCCGCGGTCACGCGCGTTGTACACAGCCTGCATCCGGGCATTCCGATCGTGCCCACGATGGAAATGGGCGCCACCGACGGCGTGTTTTACCGTCGCGGCGGCCTCCCGACCTACGGCACCAGCGAAGTGTTCATCAAATCGAGTGATGATTATTCACACGGCTTCAACGAGCGCATACCGGTGCAGTCCTTCTACGACGGGCTCGAGTTCTGGTACCGGCTGATGAAGGATTTCAGTGCGCCCCGGTCCTAGAGTGCCGCTGCTGCGCTGGCTGCCGCTGATTGGGTGGGCAGCGCTGTTGAGCGCGCCGCTGCATGCAGCCTCGTTCGATGCCCCCTACCAGCGTGCCGGGCTTGAGCTCTACCGCCGCGTCATCGCCTTCAAGACCGAGGTCGGGGAGGGCCAGGTCCCGGTGATGGCGCAGTATCTGGCCGAGCAGTTTCGTGCCGGCGGGTTTGCGGCCGAGGACATCCGTGTCTTGCCGCTGGGCGAGACCGCCTCGCTGATCGTGCGCTATCGGGGCGATGGCAGCGGTGGCCGGCCGGTACTGGCGATGGCGCACATGGATGTCGTGACCGCGAAGCCCGAGGACTGGAAGCACGATCCGTTCAAGCTGAGCGAGGACGGGGGCTACTTCTTCGGCCGCGGCGTGCTCGACATCAAGGTCGGCGTCGTGTGTATCACCGAGGCGTTTCTGCGCCTGAAGGCCGAGGGCTTCGTGCCCACCCGCGATCTGATCCTGGTCTTCAGTGGCGATGAGGAAACCACGCAGGAAACGGCCGCGGACCTGGCGAAGAATCATCGTGAGCTGATCGATGCCGAGTTCGCGCTCAACAGCGACAGCGGCCGCGGCGTGCTCGATGAGCAGGATGGCCATCCGCTGTTCTACGCGTTGCAGACTGCCGAGAAATCCTACGAAAGCTACGAGCTCACGGTGCGTAATCCGGGTGGCCACAGTTCGCGGCCGCGCGCGGACAATGCCATCTATGAGCTGGCCGATGCGCTCGAGAAGCTGCGGCCCTATCAGTTCCCGGTGATGTGGACCGATTCGACGCGCGAGTATTTCCGGGTGATGGCCGGCCAGACGCCAGGGCCGCTGGGTCAGGCCATGCTGCGCTTTGCCGAGCATCCGCAGGATCCGCAGGCTGCCGAGACTTTGAGCGCCAGTCCCGCCCTGGTCGGTACGCTGCGCACGACCTGCGTGCCGACGCTGCTGCGCGGCGGCCACGCGGACAATGCGCTACCGCAATCGGCCACGGTCACGGTCAACTGCCGCATCTTCCCCGGTGTGAAGCCCGAAGTGGTCCAGGCGACGCTGCAGCGCCTGGTCGGGCCGAAAGTGGAGATCCAGCTGCCGGTCCCGGGCTTCTTCAGTGAGCCCTCGCCGCTGCGGCCGGATGTGCTGGCTGCGGTCACGCGGGTGGTCCACAGCCTGCATCCGGGGATCCCGCTCGCCCCACAGCAGGATTCAGCAGCCACTGACGGGGCGATCTTCCGCGCCGCCGGCATCCCAACCTACGGCACAAGCGAGTCATTCATCCGCGAAAGCGATGATTTCCGGCATGGACTCGATGAGCGCGAGCCGATCCAGTCCTTCTACGACGGGCTCGACTTCTGGTACCGGCTGCTCAAGGACATCGGCTCACCGCCGCCGCCGGCAGCGGCCGGCTGAGCGGCGTGCCGGCTACTTGCCGGCGTGCAGCTGCTGGACGACCTCGAGTGCTTTCTGGACGTTTGCATCCGGGGCGATGCCGCCGACCGTGGCCAGTACCTTGCCGGCAGGCGAGACGATGAACGTGGTGCGCTCGGCGAAGCCGTGATCGATCGCGACACCGCGCGAGTCCTTCATCCCCGGCGCGCCATCCTTGACCATCAGATCAAAGGACTTGGCGATGCTGCCACCGACATCGGAGGCGACCGGGAGCTTGCCGGCGCAGTAGTCGGGGTCGGCCGAGAAATCGTTGAGGCGCTGGATGCTGTCGAGTGAGACGCCGATCACGGTCGCGCCGGCAGCCGTGAACTTATCCATGTTGATGGCGAAGGTGTGGGCCTGCAGGTTGCAGCCACCGGTATAGGCCGAGGGGTAGAAATACACCACGACCGGGCCCTTGGAGCGCGCATCCTTGAGCGCATAGGTGAAGGACTTGCCGGCCAGCGAGGCCGGGGCAACAAAGTCCGGCGCGGCGGCGCCGGGCTGCAGCGCGGCGTAGGCCGGCAGCGTGAGCACGCCAAGCAGAAGCAATCCGAGCACTTTGGTCTTCATGGCAGGACTCCCGAAAACTTTACAAGGGAACGGTCGGCGCGAAGTGAAGGCACAGCGGCGCCTCAGGGAACACGAAGAATACTGACCCGGGCCGGCGAACTCCAGCCGAGTCCCGCGTCAGCGAGATCGGGGTTGCTACTCACTGGTCTATGCGTGGCGCCACGAGGCGCCCGAAAAGTTAGTTGTCCATCACGTCTTTCATAAAACCGTCATGCTTTGCTACACTCCCAACCTAAGTTAAATCGTTCGGTCTCGCATGCAACTCATTGACCGCCCTCGCCAGGGCCTGCTCCTGGCCCTGACTGTGGTGCTGCTCACTGCCGGCGCGGCCACCCGCGCGCACGCGACGAACAACGCTGCGGTGCCGGATGAGGCCACCACGCTCACCCATCATCGCCATCACCGCCACCACACCACAGCAGCCGGCGAAGCGATCGCGACGCGCATGACCGCGGACAATCCGGGCCTGCAGTCGAGCTCGGCGCTGGTCATGGATGAGAAGAGTTCGGCCGTGCTCTACGCCCGTCATGCCGACGTTGCGATGCCGATTGCCTCGATCACCAAGTTGATGACCGCGCTGGTGGTACTCGATGCCGCCCAGCCGCTCGATGAGATGATCCAGATCACGAACGATGACGTGGCGGTCGGCAAGGGTGCGGTCTCGCGCCTCGCGGTCGGTACGACGCTAAGCCGCGGTGATCTGATCCACCTGGCGCTGATGTCCTCCGAGAATCGCGCGGCCCATGCGCTGGGCCGCAATTACCCGGGCGGCCTGGACACCTTTGTGCCCGCGATGAATGCCAAGGCGCGTGCGCTCGGCATGTCGAGCGCGCACTTCATCGAACCCACGGGCCTCTCGAGCGAGAACGTCGCCAGCCCCGAGGATCTCTCGAAGCTGGTAATCGCCGCCTCCCTGAGCCCGACGATCCAGGAATACTCGACCGACCCGAACTACATCGTGCCGGTCGGGCGCCGCTTCCTCGAGTTCCACAACACCGATGCGCTGGTCGTCAATCCGAGCTGGAACATCATCGTGCAGAAGACCGGCTACATCAGCGAAGCGGGCAAGTGCCTGGTCATGAAGGCGATCATCGAAGGCCGCTCGGTCGTGATCGTGCTGCTCGATTCGGTCGGACGCTTCACGCGCGTTGCCGATGCCCAGCGCGTCAAGAAGTGGATGGAAGCGCACGTCGGCAGCGGGACCTAGAACCCGATCCTGATCCGGCCGCGCTCCGGATCCTCACAATTCCATCGCTGGCTGCCCCGCCAGCACCACCCGGCGCACCATATCCCGGTGCGCCTGGCATTTGCGGCGTCCGGTCAGTGAAAAACCTACCGACGGATCGCAGATGCTGGCCACCAGCACCTCGTAGCCGACAAATGCAACGCTGACCCGCTCGCCTCGCTGCAGGAAAGTTCCCGCGGTCTGCGCCTCGATGCGGACGCCGGGGTGCTGCTCACGGATCTCCCAGCCGGCATCAACAATGGCCGCATGCACCGGCGCGAAATAGCTGGCCGCATGCGTCTCGGTTGGAATTCTGTGATAGCGCAGGTCACGGCGCTGGGCGCGCAGGAACAGCCAGCCGACGAATCCAGAGAACAGCAGTCCGTAGATTGCCGTGGCGCCGATGGCGAGCGAACTCTGAGTCCGCGGCAGAAACCACGAGGTCACCAGCAGCGCCACGCACAGCGCAGTCAGGTAGCTGCAGATGAGCGTCGGCGCAAAGTAGCGCCACCAGTCAAAGCCGCCGATCCGCATCCGTTCGCTACTCACGCGCCGCACTCTACACCGCGCTCCTCGAATCTGACCCGCGCCGCCGGCTTGGTCACACAACTGTCATATCGGGATTCTAGTCTGCGTCGACGCTCAACGACGCGAACAACAAGCGAGGCCTCCTGTGCTAGCAAGCCTGGGTATCGATACCCCGACCCTGATCCTGCTGTGCCTCGCCCTGTTGCTTGCGCTCAGCTTTGAATTCGTCAACGGCTTCCACGACACCGCGAATGCGGTCGCAACCGTCATCTATACGCACAGCCTGAAGCCG
>JBEKOK010000034.1:0-18682 GCA_049521875.1 Steroidobacteraceae bacterium | reverse complement strand
TTCATGTGCTCGAAGGCGCTATAAAGGTGTTTACGGAGTTCTACGACCCAGTCGTGCTCAAGGTCGGAGAATCGATCTACCTCGACAGTAAGATGGGGCACGCCTATGTCACGGCAGATGGTTGGGATGAAGCCGTTGTTCTTGGCGTATGTTCCAGCACAGACGAAAGTTTGCTTGAATCACTGTTGACGCTGCACGGCGACGCGGACGAACCAGCGCCATCCGCACCCTCGGACAGCAATCGTCCGCCAAAAAAGCTTCCGAGAAAGGCCAAGCGCTAACCTTACTTTGCGCGAAGTAGCTGATGCCGCACGATCTGAGGTGCCGGCGACCACCCATGCCACATAGATGAACCCGGACAGGCTCCAACCTGAGGGCCTAGCCCCAAACGACCAACAAGTTAGTCAGCCGTATCCAGAGTGAATTTAAAACGATGGTTCTTTGAGCGCGGGCTGACTGCTTGAACTGAAATCTCACGGGTTTCCGAATTCCACAGGAACGGGCGCCCATCCAGCGGGTGAGTAGCCAGATCAGGGTGCGACGCCAGAAACGCCGGTATGTCGGCGTCAACTACTCGCTGCGCTTGAATCTCGTAAATTAGCTGCGCTAACCGCTGTAGAGCCGCAATGTCATAGGCACTTTGCTCCACCTCTGCGTAGTAGGCAGTCGACATGGACACCACAAAGCGGCCTACTGGGTTATATCTGAAATAATCCATATGAGTTTCGATGCGGCCCGGCAAGAACTCCACCGAATCCTTGCTGCTTGTAACAAACTGTTTGTTGAAGCGATCAAATTCATTGCGGGCCACGTTAAATTGCGATGGCTCGGAATCCATCATGGCCTCGGTTAGTCGCCACTGCTTGGCAAGAAGATTCTCGGTGGCATCAGGCTTGAATAAGTGAATCTCGAGCGCAGCAGTGAGCAACTCCGGCCAGCCACCGAGGAAGCCAGTAGACACGCGCGCCGTGCCAGCCTGAGAAGACTTGACGTCATTTGCCATGTGCAGAATTTCGTAGGCGTGCTTCCGATACTCGGTAGTGACTGCCTTGCCGAGTTTCCAATCCTGCAAGTTGAACGGGGACGTTATGGCCTTCAGCTGCGGAAAGCGCGAGACCAACATGAGCTGTCGGTCGTTCATCGCGTGGATTAGGAACTCTTCGTCAGCTTCGAGCATGCTCATTGCAAGCACGGCGGGTAGATAACTGGCATTCCCCGTCATGACTGTGTGCATAAGGGTTATATCGGAGCGGATGTCCTCCAACGCAGACAGCTCTTGCTTGTAATTGCCGGACTCAAGGCGGACAGCCGCATTGGCGAGAAAAAGGCATCGCAGGTCTCGCGGAAACACGTGATCGCGCAGCGTGGACCAATCTCGGGCAAACGCAAAATAGCCGTGCATTCCTAGGATTTGCATGTAGCGCTGATACAGCTCGTGGTTGTCGCGCAATAAGGTCGCCAAATCGATTTCGTGGTGCGCGAGGCTCGGCCACGACAGGAACGTCGTGGGATGACCATTCGAAATGCAAAATGGATTGGTGCCCTTAAATTGCAAACGGTCCGGATTCACAACATCCGGCGGCGGATCCCATTGACCGGGGTTCTTCAGTAGCGCGTCAGATGCCTTATTGAGTGTCTCTATCGAAGCTTCGCCACTTGCTATCATTGACTGCCCGGATGGCGCGTCGAAGCCTGCCATCGCGACGAAAATATTATCCGCTGCTGGAATCGGGCTTGACTGAGGCCCAGCGAGCAACGAAGAGGCATCGGGTGAGAGCTTCTCGTCTAGATTACGGACAACCAGCACCGTCACAGCCGAGAGCACGCAGGCACCTAGGGCAGCGGAAGTGTAGAGAAGTACACGACGCCCGTTTGGATTAGCCGTCGTCATTGAATGCTTGCGCCTGAGGTTCGTAACGGCTTAATGACGTATTGAGATTTGGGGGCCAGCCTAATTTGCATCCGTCGCAGGCTGCCCGTCTTTGCGCGAAACCGCATTACTGCTCCGCAGGTGGATCGGGCCGCTCTCCGGCGTCCATTAGCTGTGCGCGCCACACCTCCTGTTCGCGATGGTACTGAGCACACAACAAGAGATACCGCTCAGCCATTGCCGCCTCGGCAAGACCACTGGTGACCTTGACCCACCGACCTGACGTGTACTCATAGACCTTGCGGTCCCAGGCCGCTGCCTGCCACTCGGGAGCATTCTCTGGCCATGCGTTCTGTGCTATCTGGACACCGATCATCTCGGTCAGGTACGTGTCACCGTGTTCCAGCGAGTTCGCGACGCCGCGGCAATCGGCCAGTACAGCAGGATCGCTTAGGCGATCCTGCTTGCAGGCTCCCGAGAGAATGCCGTAGGCGGGTAGAATACGGGATACCAAGCCGCCCACAACTGTCTGCTGTGCCTCAAGGAACGACATTTTCTTAGTGCGGATCGCGGCCAGCGCGAGTCGCGCGTTGAGCGAGGTCCAGTAGATATCAAAGCGCTCGCTGCGGCCGATCGCCGCCAGAGCCACGAGACCTGCGGCATCATCCTTTGCTGCAGTGGCTCGCGCCAGCGAGCCCATCCAGCCGAAACCATTGGCACTATCCAAGGATTGAAGTCGGGTCTCGAACGGCGCCGGTTCGCAGTGAACCGTGACCTGGCAGATTTCTATTTCCAGCCAGACCAGATCGGGACGTTCCGGCGCCTTCGCCACTGCGCGTGCCATCAGCGGCCACGCGCGTTCCGGATGGCCTTCCAGATTCAGCAGCGCCGCTGCGGCCAGCGAGTCCGCATCCGGGGCTTTCGTCAGCAACGCAACGGCTTCCTTTATGTGCACCTCGGTCTTGCCCGTGGCGGTTTTAGGCGCAGAGGCGCAGCCGATCAACAACGCGAGTGAGGCCGGCACGACACAGCGCAGTGCCGATGCCAACAGGCGTCGATTGAAATGGAGCCTTGTCATGACTTTGAAATCAGTGCGAAGCCCTGTTTGAGGAGATCGATCACGATGAGTTCACTCTCCTCAAGCGTTGCAGTTAGGTCCCATTCACAACACTGGCAGGTGCTACAACTCAATCTCCCGGCGCCTTGTTCTTAGATCGAGCAGACAGGCGACAAAGTAGCACAATGGGTGTATCATAACTACATATTAATCAATGGGTTATGATTAAAGTACGCATAATAGTTCTTATGTTAAATAAGTTCTATAACGTGAATCCGGGCTTTTCCCAGCGCACTGCGATCGGTGCTTGATCGCGACTTTACTAAGGATCAGTCCATTGCCAAGTCTCCGCGTATTCGCGCTGACAGTCATCGCCATGTTCATGTTCGCTGGCAATTCGCTGCTTTGTCGTATCGCTCTGCGTCACACCGCCATAGACGCCGCGAGCTTTACAACGATCCGCATCGTCTCCGGTGCTCTCATGCTGGCACTCATTGTTGGTCTGCGACGCGGCGGACAAGTAGGGCGTGGTAGTTGGGCATCGGCCGTTGCGCTAGTCGCTTATGCCGCTGCCTTCTCATTCGCGTACGTCGCTTTGCCTGCGGGAGCCGGTGCACTGATTCTGTTTGGCGCCGTGCAAGCGACGATGATCGGTCACGGGATTCTGAGTGGAGAACGGATGCTCAAATCGCAGCTCGTCGGGTTGCTGATCGCACTCGCGGGGCTCATTGGTCTGTTCTTGCCCGGCTTATCTGCGCCGCCGTTAGCTGGCTCGGCGCTGATGCTGGGCGCAGGCATCTCGTGGGGCATCTACTCCCTGCGTGGCCGAGGTGCGGGTGATCCGACGCGCGTAACGGCCGGCAATTTCTTACGAGCCGTCCCGATTGCGGCGCTCATAAGCGTAATCGCGTATAAGCACGGTTCGCTCGACCGGCCTGGAATCCTCGCTGCCGTTGCCTCGGGTGGGGTGACCTCCGGCATTGGCTATGCCATCTGGTACGCTGCGCTGCCTGCCTTGAAATCCACCAATGCCGCAACGGTGCAACTCAGCGTTCCAGTGATCGCGGCGATCGGCGGCATTGCCCTTCTCAGTGAACCGTTGACGGCGCGTCTTGCACTGTCATCGGTCGCAATACTGGGTGGCATCGCCCTGGTGCTATCGGCAAAGGGTGCTGCGGTTCGCGCCCGAGAAGCCGTTCGCATGGACTGAGCGGCGCTCAGGTGTTATCGAGCGTCGCCAGCCACGCCCGCATGAACGGATCCTCAAACCTCCACGCTGCGACAGGTCCGTTAAGGTCCTGGCGCAGGAAATGCTGCCGCTCGAGCCCTTCCAGTGCGCGCTGCATCGTGGTGCGTGGCAACCCATGCCGAAGCGCCACTGCAGAAAGCTCGAATCCAATCGGCTCCTCACCGACAATCCGCAGCGTCTGCTTCTGGGCGCGCGCCAACAGCAGCCACCGTTGCAGGTAGCCAGCGTGCTGCATGGAAAGAATGCGATTGAGCGCCTCATCGACGAGCGCCACGGTCAGGTGCCTGCGCCGCTGGTCATGGAGCAGCACCCAGCATTCGCTTGCGAGCTGTTGCACGTTGTAGGGGACATCCTCGCTTCGATCGAGTAGGTGTCCCAATGCGCCAGCGCTGATCGTCGCTTCCGCCGACTCAAAGCCCTCGCGCAGAAATTCACTGAATGCGGTCCGCGGAATCGGACCCAAATGCAGCTGGTCGCCCAGCTGCCAGAACGCCCGGTTAGAGCTCGCGATCATCTCGGTCATCATCCGCGAGCTTGAACCTGCAAATATGTAACCGACCGCACGATGCTTTTGCACAGCCGCACGGATCTGGCGCTCCGCCCTCTCGCCTGCCTCGGTGACGACCTGCTGGAACTCATCGATGATCACGAGCGCGGGACGACCGTCCTCGGTGGCGAGGCGCTCGATGCCATTCAAGACGTCCGTAAGCAGTGGAATGGCTCCGAGGCGTGCGACGGGCTCGACTCCGACTGCCACCGTAATCTTGCCGTCAGAGGGATCGAGGGTCAGGCTCGGCTTCAGCGCCACGAAGAACTTTTTTGCTATGGCTTGCGCACGGTCCAGCGCAGAGGAGTACTTGCGCACCGCGCCGGCCAGTAGTGCCGCCGCGAGACTGCCCACATCGTCGAAGGCTTCGGCGTCATAGCGAAGGACCACTCGACCGGCCTCGCTCAGTTTGGCCTCGGCGGCCCGGAGGATCGAGGTCTTTCCAAAGCGGCGCGGTCCGATCAGGAACAACGTGCCGCACTCCTCGCCTACCCTCACCACGCGGGCGAGCTCTCCGATTCTGTCCACAAGGACTTGAGCCTCGCGACCGTATTGGAAGGGGTTGCCCGGATTTCTGCGGTCACTCATACTATTTATATCCGACGCATATCCGCGTGCCGCATTATTGCGGCGTCTCATAGTACGTGTTTCTACCTATAAATTGCAATAAATGTCGCTGCTATTCTGACGCTGTTCTGCGTGCCGCATAACTGCGTCTGACTTGGACGGGGTGTCCGGGCGAGTCATGGATTGGCTCGATGCGCATTAGGCACCCCAGGGGGTCACACGTGGACGCCCCCGATTTGCATATAACCCCCTGACTTTGTTGGGTTTATCTCGCGCCAAGCCTCCAGAACAGCCACCTTCCGGGACCCCGCGCGGCAGCTACCCGCCCCGTG
The DNA here is from genome assembly GCA_049521875.1 of Steroidobacteraceae bacterium. Taxonomy (GTDB): domain Bacteria; phylum Pseudomonadota; class Gammaproteobacteria; order Steroidobacterales; family Steroidobacteraceae; genus FEN-1191. The sequence goes on along the minus strand of JBEKOK010000034.1, from coordinate 13,060 downwards.
CGGGCGACCTCCTGCTGCGTAGACCCTGTCCAGGTGCCCGCGTACCATCCTTGGAGCGGCGATTATTCGGTAACTAATGCCCTGGATGTGGGTCTAGTAACTAACCGATGCAGGGAAGTCCGCTGTCCAACCCCTACATCAAACACCCAGGCCTCCAAAAGGAGTCCTGCAATCCGAACAAGGTCGCGCTGTGTCACTGGCCCTTTCCACCCTGCTGTATGAATGGCGACGCTACCTAGCCGCGGTCATCGCGCTCGCGGTCGCAGGATTGCTGGTACTGGCGATGACCGGCATGTTCATGGGTGTGGGCAAGTCGTTTTCGGCCACGGTCGACCGCTCGCCCGCGGAGGTCATGATTCTGCCGGCGAAAGCCGAAAGCCTCTTCAGTAACAATGACGGCCAGCCGCGGCGCCTGATCCCAGAGATTTACGAGCATCCCGAAGTGCTCGAGGTCCAGGCACTGAACCTGAATTTCGCCATGTGGTCGAACTTCCCGAAAGACGGGCAAGAGGCTAAAGCCGATGGCGTGCAGGTCATCATTGTCGATCCGGTCCGAGGCGCGGTCACGCTGCCGACCGACCTGACTGATGAGGAGATCGAGGTATTGCAGCAGCCCTACTCGATCTTGGTGGATCGCTCGGCGCTCGCCAAGCTCGGCGTGCAGCTGGGCGACCGGGCCAAGATCAACGGTGCGGCAGTGTGGGTGCGAGGCACGACCACGGGCTATGCAACGATGTTCAACGCGCAGATCTTCATGTCGCGCCAGAGCGCAAAGCTGCTGCGCCTCTACGACGACGGACCGCGGGTCGGCCCGCTGGTCGTCAAGATTCGCGACCCGATGCGCGCCGAGCAGGTGGCTGCTGACCTCAATGTGATGGGGAAAGGCCAGTACCGGGCATGGTCGCGCGCCGCGCTGTCTCAAGCGAGCGAACGCTCGATGCTCAAGGAAGGCGGCATTGCAGTCATGATTGGATTTGCCGCTGTCGTGGGTCTATTTATTGGCATCGTCATCACATGGCAGACACTGCAGGGCGCCATACTCGCCAATATCAAGGAATTTGCCAGTCTGCGCGCACTAGGTGTTTCGATGTTCAGCTTGCGACTGGTGATCATGGAGCTGAGCTTCTGGGTCGGCATCGCTGGCCTGCTACTGACCGCCGTGCTCACAGCGGGCGTCTGGTTTCTGGCCCATGCCTACGCAGTACCAATGGATTTTCCGCTGTTCATCGACTTGCCGGTCGGCATCACACTGCTCGTCGTTGCGATCCTATCGGGGATTTTCTCGCTCGGCGTCCTGAAGAAAAGCCAACCGGCGGACCTGCTGCGATGAGCCGTCTCGCACTCGACGCACAGGGCCTGAGCAAGAGCTACCGCATTGGCCGCACGCAGCAGCAGGTGCTGAAGAAGGTGAATTTCACCGCCTACCACGGCCAAGTCACGATGGTCATGGGCCCCTCCGGATCGGGCAAATCAACACTGATCGCTGCCCTGTCGGGCCTGATGAAGCCGGATGAAGGTGAGGTAGTGGCGCTCGGCGAACCGCTGTGGAAAAAGAGCCGGAGCCGCATCGATCGCTTCCGCCTCGATCACTGCGGTTTCATTTTCCAGGGATTCAACCTGTTTCCATCGCTCGATGCCACTCAGCAAGTGACACAAGTACTCAAGTACTGTGGTCTTGCCAAGAAACGCTCGCATGAGGTGGCGGTCGCGGCCCTGGAGTCCGTCGGATTGGGCCAGCGCCTGCGACAGCGGCCGGCAGAAATGTCTGGCGGCGAAAAGCAGCGTGTTGCGATCGCGCGAGCCTTGGCCAAATCGCCCTCATTGATCTTTGCCGATGAACCCACCTCGGCGCTCGACTCCACCAATGGCCAGGTCGTGATCAAGCTGCTGCACGAGGCCGCCCGCCAACGGGGTGCGGCCATCGTGGTCGTAACTCACGATCCACGCCTCGAGGCGCACGCCGATCGGATCATCCACATGGAGGATGGCCGCATCCTTGATGATCGGATGATCAGCGAACCCCCGCCCTAAGACCCATCTCGCCAGGAATCATGCCAATGCTCCGACGGTCCCTGCCCTCCACTACGTTGCCACTGCTGCTGGTGCTTGCCAGCGCGCTCACGCTCCCTGCCTGCGGCTCACACGCAACGGGAGCCCAGCCGTCGGCCACCAAGACATCTGCCGTGCCGCCCTCAGCTTATGCCGCTATCGCCAATGGCAAGGTCGATGTCGAAGGCGGCGTAGTGGAAGTCGCCGCCCGTCGTGCCGGTGTCGTCAGCGAGGTGTTTGTCAAGGAAGGCGATGTGGTGCGCAAGGGGCAAGTGCTCGCGCGCCAGGAAGATGAGGATATGGTGCTGGCCGTGAACAGTGCGCGCGCAGCCGTCGCGCAGGCGCAAAGCCAGGCCGCGCTCAATGAGATCAATGTGCGCATTGCCCAGCGTGAGCTCGAACGGCTCAAGAAAGTTGCGCCCTCTAATCTCATCGCCCAGCAGCAGATCGATCAGGCCGGCGATGCGGTTGCAACTGCGCAGGCGCAACTTGAAATCCAGAAAGCCGCGGTGGCCTCGATGGAAGCGCAGCTGCAGCAGGCCGTGTACAACCACGATCTGACGATCATTCGTGCGCCGATGGATGGCAAGATCATCCGCCGCTACGCCAATCCGGGTGCCGGCGCATCGACTTTGAACGTTTCGATCATGTTTGATCTGGAGCCGGCAATCCCGTACATCATCCGCGCCGAGATTATCGAGAGTGCCATTCCTGACGTGTTTGTCGGTCAGGATGCCGAGATCACACCGGAGTCCGATCCATCGAAAGTCGCCATCGGAAAGGTGCTGCGGATCGCCGGCACTTTTGGCGCCCAAAAGCTAAAATCCGACAGCGCAACCGATGCCACGGATGAGCGCGTGGTCCAGGTGGTGGTTTCTACGGAGAATGCGCAGTTCCTGATCGGCCAGCGCGTACTTGTGAAGTTCATGAAGAAGGGTGAGCAGGCTGGAACGAAGCGCGACGCGGTGCCAGCCAAACGCTGATCTTCAAGGGCGCCTTGTTCAGGAGCTTCGCGACGATCTGACCGCCGTTGGAACACCGCCGCAAGCAGGCACTGGGTGCTGCACCGCTTGCTAAGGAACCGAAAGATGTTGCCTTCGTTGGCAGCTGAGATGGCAGCCGCCATAGCTGATTGCCCACTCAGGATAACCAGGACGGAATCGGGGCGAAAGCTCACGTACCTTGGCTAGGAACTGAGCCCCGCTCATTTGAGGCATGCGCATGTCAGAGACCACAACTGCAAACGGGCCCGCGCTTTGCAGCATCCGCAGTCCCTCAGCGCCGCTCGTCGCCGCGTGTTTGTCAAAGCAATTCCGCATCGAGCGAGTGAGAAAGCGCTTCTAGCATATGCGGCTAGTCATCCACAAAAAGCACGCGCTCCATTACGTGCCGTCCACCCCGGTTCTGCCTATCATGAGATCACGAGATTCACCCATGGAATCCAGGACGCCCTCAGCAACAATCAAACTCATGCCGCTTCTGCCACGCCGCTGGGACCGAGAGGCGGCCGGATCGTATCTGCCCGCTCATCCGTCTACCGCACTCACCGCTATCTGCGGTCGTGCCTCTCGCAACAGCTGAGCGCCAAGTGGAAAGTCAAGATTCTCTATGGCATCGCGGAGACGGTCCAGCCGCTCCGAAGTCAGCGCTGCGACTAGTGTAGGCGCCAGCGATTTGAAGGCGTCGACGGCCGCGAGATTATGATGACTGAGCAAATCGAAAAGCTCATCGATGCCCGTTGCATCCGCACTCGCGTCTACGCTAATTACTTGACTGGCGGTCGCCTCTTGAGCCAACAGCGACTGCAAGAATGGCGCCGACTCGCTGCGCAAGGCGCTGAGCGCCGACGCCAGCTGTTTCAATATGCGCTCCACAACGTAACCCGCACGATCTTCAACAAGTGCTCGCTCAACTGCCCCCGCAAGACGCATTACACGGGCCGCACCGATCATTCCTGCACCTCCCTTGAGCTTGTGCGCGCGGTCCCGCAGATCTGTGCGGTCCTCGCATTTTTGCGGCGAGACGGCTATAGGGAGCTCAAATGCCGCATTTTCGCGCAGCACGCGGACCAGAAGCGAACCAAACAGTGCGAACTCGTCTCCAAATAGGCGGTGGAGAGCTTCCGAATCGATTGACGAAATCAGCGGCCAGCGGCCAACGCGATGTACCGATTGCTTTTGAATGGCGACCATTGGTATGGGCGCTCCTCGAGCATGCTCCACTAGCCGCCGCACTTTCCGAATGAGTGCCTGCGGATCGAACGGCTTGGTAACGAAGTCGTTCATGCCCGCCTCAAGCGATTTTTGACGCTCGCCAAGCAGCGCTCCAGCCGTGAGCGCAAGAATCGGAAGAGCAGCTAACTTAAGTTCTCCCCGGATGCGCCGCGTCGCCTCATTTCCATCGAGGATTGGCATCTGCACGTCCATGAGCACAATATCAAGCTGCCTGTAGTTATTGCGGACGCATTCCAATGCCGCTTCGCCGTCAGAGCAGATCGTGACAATCGCGCCTTGCTTTTCCAAAATGCGACGCGCCACTTCCAAGTTGATGTCGCTATCATCTACCGCCAATACGCGCACACCGGCCAGCCACTGCGCGTGCTGCTCATCAAACGTCATCGACTGCAGCACACGTTCGCCACCGTCGCGCCGTTTCCAGACCGCGGTGTTAATAGCATTGAACAGCGCGGAGCTGGTGACTGGGCGCATGAGTAAGACATCCGAGGCGCGCATAAAAGATTCTTGGGTGGTGAGAGACTGAGCAACGTCGGCCACAACTATGATTGGCGGATAGTCGCTACCGTTGCGTTGCTTTACAAAGCTCACAATCGACGTGCGCGTATCGATATCGAGCGGGCGCAAGTCGACAATCAGCACGTCAGGCCATGCCTCCGGCGAGCAGTCGCAAATAGATCGGAGCAAGGGCTCGAAGTGACTTGCGACGCGGGGTACCCAACCGAGCGCGCGCACCATCGAGCCAAGCCCTCCCGGGGCATCACCGTCTGCATCAGCAACAAATACCTGTAAGCCGCGCGCGCGGTTTGCGGTTCCAGCGTTGTCAGTTGCGCGCAGCAGCCGCAGCGGTACCTCAATCCAGAAGGTGCTCCCCATCAGGGGCGCGCTGACGACACCTATGTCGCCGCCCATCAGTTCAACGAAGCGCCGTGCAATTGAGAGCCCTAATCCCGTGCCGCCGAAGCGGCGCGTGGTGGACGTGTCGGCCTGCGTAAATGGTGTAAACAGCCGCCCAAGAGCCTCCGGCTCGATGCCCATGCCGGTGTCTTGCACCTCACACCGCAAGCGCACGCCAAGAGGTCCGCCGTCCCGCGCACTCAGCGCCATGTTCACCTGGCCAACCTGCGTAAACTTGATCGAATTACTGAGCAGATTGGTAAGCACCTGACGGAGGCGCGAAGCATCCCCTTTGACCATGGGGGGCAGGTCGGTCGCTATTTTGACGATTAATTCGATGCCCTTCGCGGACGCTTGAGGTGCCATCATCTGACTCAGATCCTGCACCAACTCTGGGAGATTAAACGGCTCCTCCTCCAGCAGCATCTCGCCTGCTTCAATCTTTGAAAGGTCCAGCACGTTATTTATGACGCCCAATAACGCTCTGCCGGCGAATTGGATCTTTATTAGAAATTGCTTCTGATCTTCACTCAGCGTGGTCTGCTCAAGCAGGTATCCAAGCCCGATAATTGCGTTTAGCGGTGTGCGGATTTCGTGGCTCATGTTCGCAAGGAATTCACTCTTTGCTCGGTTAGCTTTTTGCGCCACCGCAGTAGCATCCTGGAGCATTTGATCCATTGCACGGCGATCAGTAATGTCCTGGATCGTCCCGATCACGCGTACGGGTACCTCGCACTCGCACTCCACCTTACCGACGATGCGCAACCAAATCGCCCGGCCCTTTGCGGTCTTCATTGGGACTTCAATATCGTAGCCTCGACCAGACTCCTGGGCGAGGCGTGTGGCCTCTAGAATCTGAGCGTAGGCCTCCGGAGAAAAGCAATGCGCGATGAGTTCTGGTGTCGGAGTGTGGCCTTCATCAATCTCGTGCAGCCGGTAGGATTGGCGAGTCCATCGGATCGCACCATCTGTGAAATTAAAGCGAAATCCGCCAACACCGGAGACTTCCTCGACTCGATCCAGAAAAGCCTCACTCTCGATCAGGCGGCCCTTGGATTCCTTACGCGCGGTGATGTCGTGCAGGACGGAGATATACTTGACAACTTGACCGTTTTCCCCGAGAAACGGAGCAATAATGCTATCTACCCAGAAGAGAGCCCCACCCTTTGCGCGATTGCAGATTTCGCCGCGCCAAGGCGCTCCCTTACCAACGCATCCCCACAGGTCTTTCCAGAATTCCGGCGGATGCGTTCTGGAGCTGACGATCCGGTGATCTTGCCCAACCAATTCATCGAGCGAGTAGCCGCTGATGGCGCAGAAGGCATCATTGGCGTCGGTGATCTTACCGTCGGCATCAGCTACGGAATACAGCGCGTGCTGACGAAGCGTACGAAGCAAACTGTCATTCTCTCGCGCCTGCGCAGCCAACAGATACTTGGCTTCAGTGGAATCAGTAATGTCGTGTTGCTGGGCATAGAAGCCGCGCACTCTCCCGTCTCTGATATCGGGCACATAGTGTGCAAGAATATGGCTGGGGCGAGCCCCAGCGCGTCCAGCAATGATTTGCTCGAAGGAGACCGTCTTGCCGCGCAACGCGAGCTCGACGTAAGGCGAGATGAGTGCATATAAGTCATCGCCGTGGAACGCTCTAATGTGCATTCCCTGCAAGGGCCCTGAATGGACCGCGAGCCAATTGGAATAGGCATCGTTAGCAAAGCGATTTCGCAGATCCGCACCCCAATATCCGATCATTGAAGGAAGTGCGTTCAGGATTGTAGCCTGATCGGGCGGTCCCAGCTCTTCGCGCCTGCGCCGTATTTGAATCAGCAATATAACGACCAGCAGACCAACCGCAGCGAAACCGAAGACGCGGAACTCATCGGTCGATGTAATCCCTCCAGCGTGTTCACCTGCCCGCAACATTGACGAGCTCCGAGCACCAACGTCGCGCTGTGCGCCTCCCGAGCCATGCGCGGCTACGCCCGGGCGTGGCAACTCAAGCGCGTGCGGGACAAACGCTTCAAAGGCGTGAGCGGGCAGATGCCTTTGAGCTTCCTTAGCACGCTCCTCTAGCCACGTCGTGCGTGTCAGGCTGGCGTTCTGGCAAGTTCGCGCGCGGCCATAGAGCGAGATCTGGCTCCGCAGGATTGAGCAGCCGGCACCGACACTGTTGCGGGTTGCGACAGCCGACTGCACACTGTTGCTGCCGACAGAAGCCGCATCTTGAAAGTCGCCAAATCGAGCCGCAAGGAATCTGTCGGCAGCCACGAAATGAGAGAGCCACGAAAGTTCAGGCCCACGATTGACTGATGCCGCGTCGTCAGCTCTGCGCGGGCCAACGAGGTGCGCCCAGCACAGGGCCGCAAGCGAGAGACCCACGGTCGCCACAACAGTCAGCCCAAGGCCGAGACCAGGTACTTGCCGCTGAAGAGACTGAGCACTTGGCTCCGTCACAGCAAACTCAATGCGCCAACGAGGCGGACTTTGCGCTAAGCGGCAGAAGGTCGGCCACATCGATGAATTTCGCTTGGCCACCACCCGCTGACCTGGCACTTCGAAGTGCCTGCTCCGCTGCCGAGATGACATCCTCGGAGCTGGTGCCGATGAGCCTCGATTCAATCACGTGAGCCTGACCGAACTCGGCGGCTTCGGAGCGTAAGTCCGCTCGATAACTTCCACCCACGGACAGCGAGATTAGACCGCTAGCCGTCCAAGAAGCTCCGAGGGCGCACAGGTTTTCAACAGCATCCATCGCGCGGCGCGCAACGATGCTCGCACCTTCGCTTCCGGTCTCTGGCAGCAGCAGCGCGAATGTGCCGGCACCAAAGCGCCCCAACAAGTCGGCCGGGCGATGCATTGCCGTGCGCAGCACGTCGGCGACCGAGCGCAGGTAGGCATCGGTTTCGGTCTCCCCAAGCTCAGTGCTTGCGGCGGCAAAGTGATCTATACCCGCAAGCAATAGCGCCAATGGAGATCCAGAGCGCACGGCACGTAGACATTCCAGTGTCAGAGTCTTTTCCATTTGACGCCGGCTCGCAGCGCCCGTAATAAAATCCATCGTCGTAGTGCCCCGCAGCGTATCGGATAGCATCTTCATGCGTTGAAACGTCCGCACTCGTGCCAATAGCACCGCAGGATGAGGCGGCTTCGCAATAAAATCCGCCGCACCCAGCGACAAACCTATGGCCTCGAGTTCTGGGCTCTCGTGGCTAGTTACAAATACGATCGGAACAGAGGCGAGCGCTGGATTGCTCTTAAACAACTTGCATACTTCAAACCCGCTCTGTTCCCCCATCTCAACGTCTAGCAACACCAAGTCCGGAACGGATTCAAGGGCAAGCTTAAGAGCGACGCGCCCAGATGTGGCGAAGCGAAGGGGAGAGAATTCGCCAAGCATACGACCTATCATTCGAATCACTAGCGAATCGTCATCGACCAGAAGAATGCTGAAGTTTGCCTGGGAAGTCATTAAGCCCTCTCTTGCACGATGTGATATTTGTACTTCTGGGACACTCAATGGCACCTCACGCGCTGCATTGCTGCCGTGCTGATCTGCGGGGAGTCATCGCGAGATTTCGCTCGCCATCGGACTCCAATTGTCCCCTGGTGACAGCACCGATTCGATGGCGTCTGCCAGCTGCGTAGCGTTAAATGGTTTGCTGAGAAACGCCGCCCCCAGGCTCTTGGCGCGCTCGCGAATAATCGGGCTTTCACTCGCACTTATGAAAATGATCGGAGTCGCCCCGGATCCTACAAGCCTCATCAGACGCTCTGCGACCAGGAATCCGTCTCCGGCGGGCAACGAGATGTCGAGCACAACTACATCTGGTTCGCTCCTCCTGACCGCGGACACCGCGCTCACGGCATCCTTCGCGGTGAAGACCGTGTAACCCATGCTCTTCAGTCGGATGCCCGTCCCCAACAAGAGAGTGTTGTCGTCATCGACCAGCAGCACGGATTTCATAACGCGAATACCTCGGTGGGTGAGAGTTGAGTAGTTGAGTGCTGGGGGCCGCAAAGGCCAACACGCGGGCCGCCTCCAGCGTACAAATCTGCCGTGTGGTGATTGCGAATTGCAGAGAGGACAATGCGATCTTGCTCCCTCATGAGCTGGGCTCACGGGACTGTGGAGCGACATGGTCGAGGATGCCTACCAGCGACACCAGCGCCGCCCACACCGACGGCTCAAAGCTTCCCGCGTGAGCCACCAAGGCGGCCTCCGAAGCGTACTCGAGGGCATGCGCGGCCGCGGCTACATCCGCATATTCAAATATTGCCGCCGCGCCGTGCATTCTATGAGCGCACCAGCGCAACTCCTCGAATGCACTATCAGTATTCTTGCCGGCTTGTGTGAGTGTTGTGGCTAGCCCAGCCAGCTGCACTCGCTCGGATTGCAGTCGCTGATGAAATTTTCGGCGCAACGACTCCTGTGCGTCATCTAGTGCGATCGGGATCCGGCCCTTGCTTTGTGCGCGCCTAGTTGAGTTCACTTGGCTCTCGCGCGCGCGCGTGAGGAACGGCGGTGCTGGTGGATGTTACCGAAGCTGCGTTAGTTTGATCTTTGCCACTGTTCTTGCCGGTGTACAACCCTCGATCCGCAGCTCGCATCAACTCAAGCACGGAGGTTGTTGCCAGCTCATGGCTAGTCTGCAGTGAAGAGACCCCAATGCTTACAGTCGATGTTACTGATCCGGCAAACGTGGCAATCGCCGTTTCCTTGAAAATGATTCGCAATTTATCTGCAACACTGCTTGCCGCCAGCAATGTGGTCTCCGGTAGTACGACGATAAATTCATCGCCGCCTAATCGCGCGATCCAGTCGGAGTCGCTCCGAAGGCAACTGACCGCCCGACTAAAGAACGAGCGCAGGACCTCGTCTCCCGCTTCGTGCCCAAGGCGATCGTTGACTTCCTTAAACCCGTCAATATCGCACGCGAGAATTGATAGTGGTCGATCGTAGCGACGCGAGCGCTCCAGCTCGCGATTCAGGTATTCCATTAGGTATCGACGGTTGCGTGCACCTGTCAGAGAATCCGTAACGGCCAAACGTCGATTCTCCCGAGTGCTCCTACGTAACGACTGCTCCAGACGGGTTATACGACGACCCACTTGCAAGCGCGCGAGGATCTCCTCTGCAGACGCCCCTTTGATTACGTAGTCGTCAACGCCTGCGGCAAGTCCCGCCAAGATGTCCGACTTCCGGCTCCGAACTGTCAGCATCAGCACATAGACGTAGTTTTCGGTATGTTCAAGTCGTAACTGGCGACAAAGCGCGAGCCCGTCCATGTCGGGCATCTGCCAATCCGTCAATACGATCTGGCAGCCTCGCGCGGCCAAGACACGCACTGCCTCTTCACCCGAGGCTGCGGTCAAGACGTCGTAACCACCCATTCTTAGCAACGCGCTTATCTGCGCTCTGACGAGTTCGTCGTCATCTACGACAAGCACGCGGCACCGCGAGAGAACTTCCAGTGGCCTCATCTGAACGGCTTCGACCCCAGGCCCTCTCCCATGCACGAGGTTCTGCCGCTGGTGGTTAGGCTGCATAAGCACTCTCACCAACCCACCGGTTTGCAGGTGATCTCGGTGCGGATTGGGCGGCCCGCTCGGCTGGCCCCGCCATGTACGTCTCATCGGGAGGCAGTGGGCGACCCAGCAGAAAACCTTGCGCCTGGTCGCAGCCCAGATTCCGGAGCATCTCAAGTTGCTCGGCCGTTTCAACGCCCTCCGCAATAACGGTAAGCCCAAGATCCTTACCAAGACTAATGATCGTCCGCACAATCGCGGCAGACTTCTTGTCGGTGGCCATCTGCTTTGTAAGCGTTTGATCAACTTTCAAACGATCGACGGGCAATCTTGAGAGGTAGCTCAGACTTGAATAGCCGGTTCCGAAATCATCCAAAGCAATTCGAACCCCCAGCCGCTTGAGCTCCAGGAGACAATTGATAGAGAACTCGGGCTGCACTAGCAGTGCGCTTTCGGTCAGTTCCAGCTCCAGCCGGGAAGGTGAGCACCCTGATACCTCAAGTGCATGCGCGACGGTCGCCGTGAATTCAGCGCCGAGCTGGAGGCTCGACACATTGACGCAGATTGTGAGAGGCTCGCCATCGGTGCTCCGCCACCGGGCCGCAGTGGTACATGCGTTCTGCAAGACCCACGCGCCAAGTGCGCCGATCAATCCACTTTGCTCCGCAAGCGGAATGAACACGGCCGGTGAAATTACGACGCCGCTAGTGCTTGTCCATCTTGCCAAAGCCTCTACGCCGGAGGCCTCGCCCGTATCAATCTCGAATTGAGGCTGATACTCCAGCGTAAGCTCGTTTCGGCCGATTGCGTTTCGCAGGTCCGTCTCGAGCCTAAGTTGACTTCGCGCCGACTTCTCAACATCTCCAGAGTAAAACTGAATTCCACCGTGTGCCCTTCTCTTTGCCAGACACATGGCGGCGTGTGACTTTCCCAGCAGTGCCTCGAAATTGCTGCCGTCTGCCGGAAAGAGCGCAATACCAGCGCTTGCGGTCATGCGCAAGCTTTGTCCCGCCACGATTCGCGAAGCCGCGATAACGTCGAGAAGTGCCTGCACAGATGCGGCGGCTCCGCTCCAGTTTGCCGGCTCGGAGAAGCTCACGAGAAATTCGTCGGCCGAAATACGTGCGACAACATCGCGCGCCGGCACGGCGTCTCGAAGTAGCAGGCCAATGCCCTTAAGAACTTCGTCGCCCACCTCGCGACCGAAGCCTTCGTCGACCAGCCTGAAGCCGTCAAGATTTATGCTGGTTACCGCCACTACACCGCGGCCGCCTCGGCGCTGTGCGATTAGGTGATTCACAGCGCTCTTTGCGTACCGTAGGGCAGGAAGCCCAGTAAGCGTGTCGTAGAGCTGCAAGCGTCGGATGCGCTCCTCGAACGCGTGCCGATCGCTCAGATCACGCGCCACCATCGAAAAGTAGCCGGTCCTACCGGTGTCGTCAGTGTGCGCGGTAATGACCTGAGAGGTGGCAATTTCGAGGCCGTCGTGCGCGACGATCGGCATATCACCTTGCCAGGTTCCACTTCGGTTAATTGTGTTCATGAGTACGCGGCACATCTGCTTGCGAACGCTTGGCGCGTAGATCCTTTCCCAGGGCGTACCAAGCAGGTGCTTTCTCGACTTGCCGAGTAGGCGGCAGGCCGTCGCGTTGACCGAGGTGATGCATCCGGTCGCGTCACCGAACAGTACGATATCCGCGCTTGCCTCAAGGACTGAGGCCAGACGTTTGCACGACTGCGCTGTCTCATGCGCGCCGTGGTGAGTCTGATGACCCGCCAGTCGTCTCCGCATCGCCGAACCAAGCCGTTGAATACTCAAGGCCGATGTCGAGCGTTGCAATTTCTGGCTCAAGGAGCCGTTGTCAATGGCGTGTTTGTGAATCAAGTTATTTGCGCTGGCCTCTGCGGGAAGGAAGATTGGCGTCTCGGCTTTCATTGAACCTTCCTTGATGGTGTCGGAGCAGCATCAGCTGCACACGATAGTAGGTGCTGACAAGAGACAATGCTGTAGGGAAACTGTGACAGTTCGTGTCGTCATGATTAGGTCTGTACTAACCATAACGTGGGCGAAGATGTGGCCGATCACGCTGGCCCAAGAGCGTGTTCGATTGCGAAGTGAATCAGCGCGCTCCGATCTGGCACGTGGAGTTTCTCCATCACCCGGCTACGATAGGTGTCGACAGTCTTGCGCGAAAGTGAGAGCTGCGTCCCAATCGCCGCACTTGTTAGCCCGGCGACGGTAAGATGAAGCACCTCGCGCTCGCGAGCGCTAAGACTCTCAATAGGACTCTTGCTCTGGAGCTTGTTCAACAATCCGTGAACAACTAGAGCTGTTATGCTCGCACTTAGGTACC
>JBEKOK010000033.1:0-18904 GCA_049521875.1 Steroidobacteraceae bacterium | reverse complement strand
CGACGCACGGTCTGAGCGGTCACGCCAAAGGTCCGCGCCAGCTCTTCGTTGCTGACGTAGCCACGCTGCTGCACGATCGCTACGATCTGCCGATGACGCTCTTCGGCCTGCATCCGTCCCATGGTCCCGCCTGTGACATCGCCACCCGATGGCGGCGCTATCATGCCCGAATTTCGCATTCCATCGCCAAATCAGGGAATTTGTAGATGTCCGGCACTCTGGTCCTGATCAGCCTCTCGGGCTACGTGGGCCTGCTGCTGTGGGGCACTCACATGGTCAGCTCCGGCATCCAGCGTGGCTTCGGCGCCGCGCTGCGCCAGGCGCTCGAGAAGAATCTGGGCAGCCGCTGGCGCGCGTTCTTCACCGGCGTAGGTATCACCGCGCTCCTGCAGAGCAGTACCGCGGTCGGTCTGATGGCGACCTCCTTCACGGCGGCCGGCGTCATGGCCCTCGCCCCGGCACTGGCGGTCATGCTCGGATCCAATGTCGGCACCGCGGTGGTCGCGCAGGCGCTGTCCTTCAATGTCGCGATCGTCGCGCCGCCGCTGGTGCTGCTGGGCGTGCTTGCGTTTCGCTGGTCGAGCGGCGGCCGCCTGCGCAATATCGGGCGCGCCACCATCGGGCTGGGCCTGATGCTGATGGCCTTGTCGGGTCTGCAGCAGACTTTGGGTCCGGTGGAAAATACGCCGCTGCTGCGCTCGTTCCTCGAGTCGCTCGGCTCCGAGCCGCTACTCGCCGCGCTGGTCGGTGCGATCCTGACCTGGGGTTGCCACTCCAGCGTCGTGATGGTGCTGCTGGTCGGATCCCTATCCGCGAACCAGGTCGTCGGTGCGCCCGAGACCCTGGCGCTGGTGCTGGGAGCGAATGTCGGCGGCGCGCTGCCGCCGCTCTTTCATGCCTCGACACCGACGGCGCGGCGCGTGCCGCTTGGCAATTTGCTGGTGCGGCTCGTCGGGGCGTTGCTGCTGCTGCCCTGGGTCGTTCAGCTCAATGAATTGATCCAGCATTACATTCCGGGCACGGCGCGCCTGGCTGTGAATTTCCACCTGTTCTTCAATCTGATCCTGGCAGCCGTGTTTCTGGGTAACGTCAATCGCTCCGCCAGCTGGCTGCTGCGCTGGGTGCCCGATCCGCCACGCCCGCAGGATCCCGGTCGGCCCTTGTACCTGGAACGCGCGGCGGTCGATTCTGCCTCGGTGGCGCTCGCGAACGCGGCGCGCGAAACGCTGCGCATGTCGGATCTGGCCGCAGCCATGCTCGAGCACACGCTGGCGCTGCTGCAATCGGGCGATGTTGCCTTCGCAGCGCGCATCGCCGCGCATGATCGGGCGACGCGGCAGCTGGGCGGCGCAATCCGCACCTATCTGGCGGCGATCAGTGGCGAGCAGACCCTCGATGATCGCGGTGAAGCTGCCAAGGTCCAGGAGATCCTCGCGGCCGTGATCAATTTCGAGCACATCGCGGACATCCTGGCCAACAGCCTGACTGACTTTACCGTCAAGCAGCTCAAGCGCGGGCAGATGCTGGCGCCCGAGGAAATCGCCGTGGTGGCGAGCATGCAGAGCGAGCTGGTGGACAGCCACAAGCTGGCCTTGAGCGTATTCCTGCGCGGCGATCGTGCCGATGCCCAGCGCCTGGTCGAGCGCAAGCGGCGCATGCTGGAGCTGGAAGGCGATGCCACGCGGGTGAGTGTCCAGGTGCTGCGCAATGCCGCGGTCCTGGGCCGCAATGGCAATGGCGATTCACTCGGGCTCGCGGCCGAGGAAAGCGGCCTGCTGCTGCGGATCGTGCGCGATCTGCGCCGCGTGCATTCCCACCTGGCAAGCTTCGCCTACCCGGTACTGCGCCGGCCAACGCTCCGCGCAGGCCAGAACGAGGCGGCGGAGAGCGCGCCCGCGCCCGGCGCCTGATCGCTCCTTAAGGACTCGCGAGAGCGCGGCAGGCGTCGCGAAAATTCTGGCAGACTGGGATATCAGGGAGCCTCTTGCATGCCAGTGACCGCCAATCCTGCGCCAGGCGCGCCGATGGACGATGACGTGAAGGTGCTGCATAGCCTCGGCTATGCCCAGGAGCTGTCGCGGCGCCTGAGCCGCTTTTCGAACTTCGCGATCTCGTTCTCGATCATCTGCATTCTCTCGGGTGGCGTGAACTCGCTCGCCCAGGCCACCTCCGGCGCGGGCGGCGCCGCGATCGGCATCGGCTGGCCGCTGGGCGTCATCATCTCGGGATTCTTCGGTATCGCGATGGCGCAGATCGCCTCGGCCTATCCAACCGCCGGCGGTCTGTATCACTGGGGCTCGATACTCGGTAACCGCTTCACCGGCTGGCTGACCGCCTGGTTCAATCTGCTGGGGCTCGTGACGGTGCTGGGCGCGATCAACGTCGGCGCCTACAGTTTTTTCATCGGCGCCTTTGGGCCAGCCCTGCACCTGACCGATTCGGTCCCGGCGCTCGTGATCTTTGTGCTCGCCGTCACGAGTCTGCAGGCGCTGATCAATGCCTATGGCATTTCGGCCACGGCGCGCCTGACGGATTTCTCGGGCTACCTGATCTTCGGTACCTCGCTGCTGATCGCGCTCGTGTGCCTGACGCACACGCGCCAGTTTGATTTCTCGCGCCTGTGGCGCTTCGCCAATTATTCAGGCGCCGGCGGTGGCGAGGTCTGGCCAGCGGTCTCCGGGGGCTGGGTGTTCATGCTCGGCCTGCTGCTGCCGCTCTATACGATTACCGGCTACGACGCCTCGGTGCACACCTCGGAGGAAACCAAGAATGCGCGCATCGCCGTGCCGCGCGCCCTGCTCTCCTCGATCCTCTGGTCAGGGGCCTTTGGCTATTTCTTCCTGGTGGCCTTCCTGCTGATGGTCCCGGATCTGGACGAGGCGGCGAAGCAGGGCTGGAACGTGTTCTTCTGGGCGATGGAAGCGCGCGTGCCGCTGGCCCTGCGCGATCTGGTCTACGGGCTGATTTTCATCGCACAGCTGCTGTGTGGGCTGGCCACCGTCACTTCGGGTTCGCGGATGATCTTTGCGTTTGCGCGCGACGGTGGCCTGCCCGCCTCGAAACGCCTGGCCCATGTCTCGGCGCGCTACCGGACGCCCGGTGCGGCCATCTGGGCCACAGCGCTGCTGTCAGTAGCGTTTGTATTTGGCGCCAAGGCGCTCGAAGCCGGTGGCACGCCGGTCTATACGATCGTGGTCTCGTGCACGGTGATCTTCCTGTTCCTCTCCTGTGCGCTGCCCATTGCACTCGGCTTGTTCACCTACGGCGGGCCCAAGTGGCCGACCATGGGACCCTGGAGTCTGGGGCGGGCAGGCTTCTCGCTGTTCGCGGTGCTGGCGATCGCCTCGATGGTGCTGATCTTCGTGCTCGGGATCCAGCCTCCCAATCAGCAGGCGCTGAATGTAACCCTTGGGTTCCTGATCTTGACCGCAATCATCTGGTTCGCGTTCGAGCGGCGTCGCTTCAAGGGACCGCCGCTCGGCGGCATGATCGCCGCACGCCAGGCGGAGATCGCCGCGGCCGAGGCCGCGCTGACAGAGGGTCAGGATTGAGCGGGCGCCGCCGCCGAATCGCCGAGCGCCTTCGCCAGCTGCTCTTGCGCGAGCGTGGAGGCGGGCTGCAGTTCGAGCGCCTTGCGAAAGCAGGCAGTCGCCTCATCTTGTTGCCCCTGGGCCTGCAACGCACTGCCGAGCCACAGGTGCGCCTCGGCGATCTCGGGGTGCACTTCAAGCACTTGTCGGTAGAGCACAATCGCCTCATCCACGGCGCCTGCCAAGCGCAGACAATCGGCCAGCTCGAGCTGCGCTTCGGGAAAGTCAGGCTTGGACTGCAGCGTGCGCCGGAAGCTTGCAATCGCCTCATCGGTTGATCCGAGCAGCTGCCGGGCTTTGCCGAGGTTGTAGTGCGCCGCTGCCAGCTCGGGCATCAGCGCCAGCACGCGTCCGTAGGTCTCGATGGCCTCGGCCACCTGGCCCGAGTCGCGCAGCGTATTGGCAAGGTTCCCTAGCGCGGCCACGAAGGTTGGGCGCAGCGCCAGCGCCTGGCGGTAACTGGCCAGCGCCTCCTCGGTCTGGCCGGCAGAACGCAGGGCCATCCCGAGATGGTTGTGCGCTTCAGGCAACCCGGGTCGGATCGCGATCGCCTGCCGGTGCTGGGCAATTGCCGCCTCGAGCTGTCCGAGTTCGCGCAGGGCCACTCCGAGGTTGTCGTGTGCCTCGGCGAAGCTGGGTTTAATCGTGATCGCGCGCTTGTGGCACTCGGCGGCCAAAGCCAGCTGTCCCCGGTCGTACAGGGCATTGCCAAAGTAATAGAAGGCTTCGGCATCCCCGGGCAACAGCTGGCAGGCGCGCTGCAGCTCGCGCAGGGCATTCTTTCCCTGCAGGGCGAGCGCTGTCCCGAGTGTTTTCCACAACTGTCCCTGATTCGGGTACTTGACGAGCAACGAACGGGCGGACGCCTCGGCCTCGGCGAAGTCGCGGCTATTCATCATCCTTGCAAGCTGATTCAGACGGGCCGCCGCGGCGATCGCTTCGGCACGGGAGGGTTTGCGGGCTGCTGGCTTGCGCTGCGCACGGGCTGGCGCGGCTGCGGCGGCCGCTGCGCCGTGACAGTTCTTGTATTTCTTCTGGCTGCCGCACGGGCAGGGATCGTTCCGGCCGATCTTCACAACATGCCTGCTGGGCCCTCAAGGCCAGATGCTCCCATAGCGGAGCGGCCGACATGTTGGAGTGTAGCGATGCTCCGGTCAAACCTCGGCCGCCGTGCGGTTCAGGGGCCAAAATTGCTACGATGGACAGCCGCCTGTGCGTTCGATTCAGGGCTGAAGAGTACCGCCGGGTTTAACTCAACGATGCGCTCGTTATGACCGATCCGACCCATGCCATATTCATCAGCTACGCCTCGCAGGATGCGGAGGTAGCGCAACGTATCTCCCAGGCTTTGCACGCGGCGGGAATGGATGTCTGGTTCGACCAGAGCGAGTTGCGGGGCGGGGATGCCTGGGATGCCTCGATCCGACGGCATATCAAGGACTGTTCGCTTTTCATCCCGGTGATCTCGAGCCACACGCAGGAGCGCGTGGAAGGCTACTTCAGGCGGGAATGGAATCTCGCGGTGAACCGAACGCTCGACATGGCGCACGACCAGGCCTTCCTGTTGCCAGTGGTCATCGATGCCACGACGGATGCCAACGCGCGCGTGCCCGAAAAGTTTCGGGAACTGCAGTGGATCCGCCTGCCAGGCGGCGAGCCAACGCCCGCCTTTGTGGACCAGGTTCGCCGACTCCTCGGCGCGCGCGATGCATTAACGCCAGAAGTATCCGAGCCGTTGCCACATGGCGTGCCGGTGGCTGCACACGGGGCTTATGCGTCTGGGCCTCGGGCGGCTGCGCCGCCCTCGTTACGCTACGGCTGGGCGATCGCTCTGACGCTGGCGGCGGCCGTGGCAATCGCTGCCTTGGCCGTGCTCGTGCATAGGGGTTCGCCGCCTCTGGCCAGTGCGACGCCAGCGCCAGCGGCCTTCGCGCCTCCCGTTCATTCGATCGCCGTGCTGCCATTCGTCAACATGAGCGGCGATCCCAAGCAGGATTATTTCTCCGACGGCTTGTCCGAGGAGTTGCTTAACTCGCTGGCCACAGTTCACGACCTGCAGGTGGCAGCGCGCACTTCATCGTTCAGTTTCAAGGGAACCAACACGAAGCTCGCCGACATTGCCCACGAGCTCAATGTCGGCGCCATACTCGAGGGCAGTGTACGCAAGGACGGCAATCACGTCCGCATCACGGCAGAGCTGATCGACGCGGTGACTGGATTTAGTCAATGGTCACAAACTTACGATCGCGATCTGAAGAATATCCTGTCGCTGCAAACTGAAATCGCCACGGCCGTGACCAAGGCGCTCCAGGCGACGCTGCTGCCAGGCGCTGCCGTAACCTTTGAACTTGGTGATACGCGTGATCCCGCGGCCTTGGATGCCTACCTTCAAGGCGAGAAATTCGCGGGTCGCCTTGACGAAGCCAGCGTGCGGGCGCGGATCGCTGACTATGATGAGGCCATTCGACGGGATCCCGCCTTTGCTAAGGCCTACGTGGGCAAGTCCCTGGCGGTGTCGATCCTCGCGGGCAATGGGTACCTACCCGAATATGCAGCAGCGCAAGCCGCGGCCGAGAAGGCCGTCGCTTTGGCTCCCGATCTGGGCCGGGCGCACACTGCACTCGGCTATGCCCTGCAGGGGCGTCTCGATTTTGTCCACGCTGTGCGGGAGCACGAGCGTGCGTTGGCGCTGTCGCCGGGTGATTCGTTCGTATTGCAATACACCGGTCTGGCGTTGGCCCAGATGGGCCAGGCGGAAGGATTAGCGGCAACGAGACGCGCGGTGATACTGGATCCGCTCAGCGCGATATCCCATATAACCCTGGGCGCTTCACTTTTCGCCTCCCATCAATACCAAGCAGCGTTGGATGCGCTTGATCGCGCGGTAACGCTTAATCCGGCTTTGGGTCTCGTAGAGACGTTTCGTGGCACTGCTTACATTGAGCTGGGGAAGTTTGATGCTGCGTTTAAGTCATGCCTCACTCCGCCGTTGGATATCAACAGCTACGTCTGTCTTGCCATCGCTTACAAAAAGCTCGGACGGACTGCCGAGGCTCAAGCCGCACTGAAGCAACTTCGCGACACCGGCGGGGACGGGGCAGCTTGGCAGATGGTAGAAATCTATGCGAGCTGGGGCGATACCGACAACGCAATTCAGTGGCTCCAAACCGCCGTGCGGTTGTGCGATCCTGGGCTGATAGAGATCAGGACCGACCCGCGTATCAATTCGCTGCGGCAGGATCCACGCTTCCAGGCGATTGAGCGCGAACTCAAGATCCCGGACTGATCGCCAGATCTTCGGCGTTAACCTGCCAGCGTGAGATCTCCCTTGACGGCTGAGCGGAACAGCCGCGCGTAGGTCGCTGCATCGGTGGGCAGCGGGTTGCCACCGGCCGAGGGATCGAGCGATGCTTCGTGGCCGATCGTCTCGGAGTTAGTGAGCGGCACTCCAATGTCAGCCAGCGTGTGCTGGATCTTGAGCTGCTTGCGGAACGCCAGTATCCAATCGAGGAAGGCCTGGTAGGGCTCGCCGTGAAGATTCAAGGTGCGCGCAATTACCGCCAGCTGCGGCTCGATCGCCGGCCGGTTGTGCGCGATAACGTACGGCATCAGGATCGCATTCGTCAGCCCGTGATGCGTATTGAAGAACGCGCCGACGGGGTGCGCGATCGCATGCACACCCCCCAAGCCCTTCTGAAACGCCGTCGCGCCCATGCTGGCGGCCGCCAGCATGCGTGAGCGCGCCTCGATGTCCTTGCCGTTCTCACAGGCGCGCGGCAGGTAGGTCTGTATCAGGCGCATGCCTTCGAGTGCAATGCCATCAGCCAGCGGATGGAATCCCGGTGCGCAGTACGCTTCGAAGCAATGCACGAACGCATCGATACCGGTCGCCGCGGTGATCGAGGGTGGCAGGCCGACCGTCAGTTCCGGATCGCTGATGACTACACCCGGCATCATCAGCGGGTGGAAGATGATCTTCTTCTGGTGTGTAGCCTCGTTGATGACGACACCGGCGCGACCGACTTCCGAGCCGGTACCCGCAGTGGTGGGCACCGCGATGATCGGGGCGATGCCCTTGGGATCGGCCCGCGTCCACCAGTCACCAATGTCCTCGAAATCCCACATCGGCCGCGTCTGGCCCGACATGAAGGCGATGACCTTGCCAGCGTCCAGCGCCGAGCCGCCGCCGAAAGCGATCACCCCATCGTGGTGGCCGCTGCGGTAGACCTCGAGTCCGGCATCGATATTGGCAGCGACGGGATTGCCGCGCACGCCGGCGAACAACCCGGTGCCCGGGACCAACGCGAGTGCGTTGCGAATCATCGGTGTTTCGCGCAGGCCTTCATCGGTCACCAGCAACGGACGCTTGATGCCGAGCGTCGCGCACGCAGCAGGCAGCTCAGCGATGCGACCGGGCCCGTGCCAGACCCGGGTCGGGTAGTTCCAGTTGGCTTTAAGAATCGCGCTCACGTCGTCACCCGCAAGTGAAAGGATTTCGGTCGAGTCAGGTGTTCATAGCCAACGACCGAGAGCGTGCAACCGCGCCCTGAGTCCTTGACGCCGACCCAGGCCAGGGCTGGGTCCAGATAGTCGCAGCGGTTCATGAACCAGGTGCCGGTGTGCACCTGATCCCCGAGCGCCAAGGCTGCGGCCTCATCGGCGGTCCAGATCGCAGCGGTCAGTCCGAAGGCGCTGTCATTCATGCGCTCCACGGCTTCCTGGTCCGAATAGACCTTGGCGATACCAGCGACCGGACCGAAGACCTCCTCGCGCATCACCGCCGACTTTGCCGGCGCATCGAGCAGCAACTGTGGGGCAAGATAAGGCGTGCCCACGGCGCTCTTGGGGAATTCTCGCTCATCGATCATCGGCCGTGCGCCGGCGGCTACCGAGGAGTGCACCTGCGCGCGGATGCTTTCGGCCGCCGCGGTGCGCACCAGCGGACCGAGCGAGGTCTCGGGATCGAGCGGATCGCCCAGGGTGTACTTGCGGATCAGTTCGACACAGCCCTTCGCAAAACGCTCGTAGACACTCTCGTGCACATAGATGCGCTGCAGCCCGCAACAGGACTGGCCGGAATTGAAGTAGGCGCCATCGACAATGTTTTCGATGGCATGTTCCACATTGGCATCGTGGCGCACGTAGACCGGATCGCAGCCGCCGAGCTCCAGGCCCACGCCGATAAAACGCTCCGCAGCCACGCGCTGCACCGCGTGGCCACCAGCCACTGAACCGGTGAAGGCCACGAAGTCGATCCGCCGATCGCGGATCACGCGCTCGGTATCGGTGTGTTCCAGGTGCAGCACCTGGAACAGACCATCCGGAAGTCCGGCGCTCTTGAAGCACTCGGCGAAGCGATCGGCGCACAGCGGTGTCTGCGCCGAGTGCTTGAGGATAACGGCGTTGCCAGCCATCAGCGCCGGCACCACACTGTTGACTGCTATCAGATAAGGATAATTCCACGCCGCCACCGTGAAGACGACACCGAGCGGTTCGCGGCGTATGAAGCGATTGAACCCGGCCTTCGCATCCGGATCGACGTCGGCGAGCGCACTCGCCGCAACGCCGATCATGTAGCGCGCGCGCTCAAGTGTGCCGCGGATTTCACTCGGTGCGTAGCGGATCGGGCGCCCCATCTGCCAGCACAGCTCGTGCGCAAATTCCGCGCCGCGCGCTTCGAATGCGGCGCAGAAGCGCTCCAGGATCGCGGCCCGCTCAGCCAGTGGTAGCGTGCGCCACAGCGGTTGTGCTGCATGGGCACGCTCGATCGTAAACTCGATGTGGGCCGGTGTTGCCGCAGTGCGCTCCACATAGACGCGTCCATCCACCGGGCTGATCGTCTTCATCATCATATGATCTCGAAGTAGCGGGACAGTTCCCAATCAGTGACCGCGCGCCGGAATTCGCGCTCTTCCCATTCGCGACTCGCCGCGTAGTGCGCGACGAAAGGTTCGCCAAACAGTTCCTTGGCGGCTTTGGAGTTCGCGAGACGCTCGGCCGCCTCGGTCAGCGTGCGCGGCAGCTGGCGCTTGGCGGGAAGCTTCAGATCGTAGGCGTTGCCGCTGATCGGCTTGTCCGGTTCAATCTGGTTCTCAATACCCCACAGGCCTGAGCCGATCGCGACCGCGATCGCCAGATAGGGATTGATGTCGGCCGCGGCAATGCGGTATTCGACGCGCTGTGCCTTGGGTCCGCCCTGGATGACGCGCAGCGCGCAGGTGCGATTCTCGATGCCCCAGGTCGCGGCGGTCGGCGCCCAGAACCCGGGCACCAGTCTTGAGAAGCTATTTACGGTCGAGGCCACCATCGCCAGCAGCTCGGGCATCAGCGTCTGCTGGCCGCCGACGAACCAGCGCATCTGATCCGACATGTCGCCGGGCTTGCTCTTGTCGTAGAACGCCGATGAGCCATCGGGGCGCGCCATCGACACATGCAGGTGACCACTCTGGCCAGGCAGTGACTGCGACCACTTGGCCATGAAGGTTGCCATCAGGCCGCGACGCTGCATCATCACTTTGGTAAAGGTCTTGAAGAGCGCGGCGCGATCGGCCGCTTCGAGCGCCTCGCAGTAATGCAGCGCGGCCTCCATGACGCCAGGGCCAGTCTCGGTATGCAGTCCCTCGATCGGCATGCGCATGTCGATCGCGAGCTTGAGCAGCTCCTGGTAGATCTCGGTGTGCACGGCACTGCGCAGGATTGAATAGCCGAAATAACCGGGCGTCAGATTCTTGAGATTCTGGTAACCCTTCTCGCGCACGCTGTCGGGTGTTTCGTTGAAGACAAAGAACTCGAACTCTGCGGCAGCGGATGCACTGAGCCCGAGCTTCTCGCCGCGCGCCAGCACGCGCCGCAGCGTGGCGCGCGGACACACTTCCTCGGCGTGGCCGGCGAACTCGCCCAGGAACAACAGCATGTTGCCTTCCATTGGCAGTGCCCGGCAGGTTCCGGGCAGCAGACGCACGGCCGCATCCGGGAAGGCGGTGTGCCAGCCGGTGAAGGTGATGTTGTCGTACTGCCTGTCGTTCGAATCCCAGCCCAGCACGACATCGCAGAAGCCCATGCCCTTATCGAGCGCCGAGAGGAATTTGTCCCGATCGATGTACTTGCCGCGCAGGATCCCGTCGTTGTCAAAGATCCCGACCTTCACGTGCTGGAGGTTGCGCTCCTCGACAATGGCACGAGCCTGCGCAGGGGTGCGCACCTCTTCCGGCTGCATCGTGGTGTCTCCTTAATCTACGGGTCGCGAAGGTGATCGCGTGCTCTTGGGCCGATCCCCAGGCTAAGGCCTGGGCTCAGCGCAAGCCGCTCAATATCTCGCACGTATGTTCGATTGGCAATATCGCCCGGCGCGAATCCGAACCGGCGCTGTTAGCGTGATGCCGACGGCCGTCAATCCGAGCCGGTCGCGTTGCGCGGCCCATACTGGTAAGGCCGAGGCCTAAACGGGCGTTGCCGCGGCCGGATCCGCAGCCTCGGGTACCAGCCAGCGGCGACAGGTCAGTGCGGCGAGTAGCGTCAGCAGCGCGGCAATGCCGACCAGCAGGGCATGCAGGGACCAGAACTGAACGCCGGAGAGTCGCTCGAGCAGGCCGCCGAGCCACCCGACCAGATTATTGGCCGCAAACAGGTGCAGGAAATAGACCCCGATCATCGTGCCCGCGAGCCCTCGGGGCGATGCACGCGCATACAAGGCGAGTCCGACCGGCAGCACGTTGGCAAAGCCGATGCAGTTGCAGATCTCGAAGCCGAGCACCCAACCGAAACTGGCCTTGGCGCCAGCCGCCGAGCTCAGGGCGGCGCCAATCAGGCACAACACGGCCAACGTGCAGACTATGAGTCCCAAGCCCATTTTCATGATCTCGCTGGGCTCCTGGAAACGCCGTGACCAGAGGCGCCAGAACGCCATTGTGCCCACCAGAAAGGTAATGCTGGCAGTGGCATCGAGACTGATCAGCCAGGTGGTGAGCAGCGGATGCCCGAAGAACATCAGGTTTACGTGGGCTGGAACCCAGAGCATGTAGGCATTGAAGATTTCCTGATTACCGACAATGCCGATGGCCAGCACCGGCAGCAGCAGCACCAGAATCAGGACCGTGATGCGCTCGTGGTCCGTGAGCCGCGCTTGGGCAACGCGCTCGGCCGGCACCGGGAGCGCATCGGGCGGCAGCCACTTGCGACCGGCGCGGTAAACGATCAATCCGATGATCATGCCGACGCCCGCCGCACCGAAGCCGTAGTGCCAGCCAAGTTCCTCGCCCAGCGTCCCTGTGACGAGCGGCGCGATGATCACCGCACCGCTGATGAACAGGTAATAGATCTGATAGGCATCGGCGCGCCGCAGATCTTCAGGCGCATAGAGCGCACCAATCTGGCTGGCAAGATTGCCCTTGAAGCAGCCGGTGCCGGCCAACAGACAGGCCAGCGCCAGCAGGAAGGAGACGTCGAAGGCCATCAGGAAATGGCCGGCGGCCATCAGCAGCGCACCCAGGGTGACGGTACGCGTGCGCCCGAGCCAGCGATCCGCAATCAGGCCGCCGGCAATCGGCGTAAGGTAGACGAGGCTCGTGTAGAGTCCAAATATTGCCGAGGCCAGCGCGACCGTCGTCAGCGTGCGGCCGTAGAGATGCTCGATTGCAGCGCGGAATGCGGCAAATCCGGCGATGCGCTCGATGTGCCCTGGCAGCAGCAGCTGGCGGACCATGTACAGCACCAGCAGTGTCTGCATACCGTAGTACGAGAAGCGTTCCCACCCTTCGCTGAAGGCCAGGTAGGCGAGACCGCGCGGGTGACCGACAAAACTGCGGTCGGCGGCGCCAAGGGACGCTCTGGTCGCTGTGATGCTCATGCGCGATGATCCTCAGTATTCAGGTGCTTTGGCAAGCAGTGCCGCCGCCGCCGCTCACGCCTGAGATCTGAAATTGGTTAATAATCGGCGCTGGCGCGCGAGGTCTTCAGAGCCTGCGCTTTGCGTATTGCGCCTCGAAGAGGAACAGGACATGCGACTGACACAGCTACGCCGGGCGGCCATCCTGATGTTGTGCCTGCCGCTACCGCAGCTGGGTGTGGCTGATGTGCCCTCGAGTTCGGTGCCAGCGCCATTTAATTTCGATACCGCTTTCGGCCGGCTGCCCAAGAACGTCATCCCGCTCGACTATGACATCGCGCTGACGCCCGATGCGGATTCCCGCACGTTGAGCGGCCACGAAACCATCGTGCTGCACTTTCGTGCAATCACCGACACGATCGTCTTCAACTCCTTGAATGAGAGCTTGAGCGATGTGCGATTCGATGGCCGGTCGGTGGACAGCGTCAAGTCGAATGACGAGCAGCAGCTGACGACCATCGTGCTCAAGGAAGCGGCCATGCGTGGCCAGCACACGCTGAGCTTCAGCTACACCGGCAAGATCGAGACCATTGGGCGCGGCATGTTCGCCCAGCCCTATCTCCGGCCCGACGGTGCCAAGGGACTGTTGCTCTCGACCAAGCTGGAATCCACCGATGCCCGGCGGGTGTTTCCGTGCTGGGACGAGCCGGCGTTCCGCGCCCGCTTCCGACTTTCGGTCACCGCGCCAGCACGCTGGGCGGCGGTTTCCAACATGCCGATCACGCAGCACTCCACGCATCGCGATCTGACCACGACGAGCTTTGATCGTACCCCGAAAATGCCGACCTATCTGCTGGAGCTCACGCTCGGCGATCTGGCCAAGATCAGCGCCGAACGCGACGGCGTGACGCTCAATGTCTGGGCAGTCCGTGGCCGGGAGCAGGAAGGCGCCACGGCGCTTGCCAACGCCCAGCAGATCCTTGGCGACTATGACAACTACTTTGGCTACGGCTTTCCACTGCCGAAGCTCGATTCGATCGCAATACCCGGGGGCTTTAACGGCGCCATGGAGAATTGGGGCGCGATTACCTACACCGACAGCGTTCTGCTGCTCAATGCCTCCAGCACCATGGCGAACCTGCAGGAGATCTTCAGCACGCAAGCGCACGAGATGGCGCACCAGTGGAATGGTGATCTGGTCACGATGGGCTGGTGGGACGATGTCTGGCTCAATGAGAGCTTTGCCTCCTGGCGATCGGCCAAGGAGACGGACGAGCGTCATCCGGACTGGCGCTGGTGGGACAAGCAGGATGCGAAGAAGGAAGGAGCGATGACCGCCGATGCACGCGCCAGCTCGCACGCAATCGCAACGCACATCGCCGATGAGCTGCAAGTCATCAACGGCTTTGATGGTGAAATCGTTTATGACAAGGGTCAGGCGCTCGTTCGCATGCTCGAGGCGTACCTGGGGCCGGACGTGTTTCGCGACGGTGTCCGCCGCTTCATGAAGGCGCATGCCTTCTCGAATGCCACAACCACCGATCTTTGGAATGCGCTCAGCGCGGCCAGTGGCCGGGACGTAAGCAGCATCGCGGGCACCTGGGTCGCTCAGGCCGGTTTCCCGCTCGTATCGGCAGCGGCCAGCTGTGACGCCGAGGGGAATCGGACGCTGAATCTGACGCAGAAGCGCTTCCTGCTGCGCGGCGCCGATACCAGCGGCGCCCTCTGGAATGTTCCGTTGCGGATTCGCTCGGGCGTCCTGGAATCGGTGCAGTCGCTGCTGCTGACCGATGCAGCCCAGAGCGTTCCCGCAGGACACTGCGACGAGCCGTTGACGCTCGATGCCGGAAATGTTGGCTTCTTCCGCGTCGCCTACGATGATCAGACGCTTAAAATCAATGTGCGTGATTTTGGCGCGCTGGCCGATGCCGATCGGATCGCACTGCTGGATGACCAGTGGGCGCTGGTTGAAGCCGATCAGCAACAGCTCGCCGCTTACCTGCGGCTGGCCGCGCGCATGGGCTCGGATCTGAATACGCGCGCCTGGATGCAAATCATCGGCGCACTGGGCGAGGTCGGAAATTCGCTGCGCGGGTCGCCCGATGAGCCGGCGTTTGAGGCCTATGGGCGCAAGTTGTTGCGGCCGATTGCGGATCAGCTGGGCTGGCAGGATGGCGTGCAGGAACTTCCGGATCGACAGGAGTTGCGACGCGCGATCATCGCCGCACTTGGCAAATTCGGCGATGAGGAGATTCTTGCCGGCGCCCGGCAGCGCTATGCGGCCTATCTGATCGATCACAATGCGATGCGGCCTGACGATCAGTTCATGATCCTCAGTATCATTGCCAGGCATGCGGATGCCGCAACGTTCGAGCAGCTGCATGCGCTGGCGAAAGCTTCAAAAAACGAAACCGAATTGCGCCGCCTCTATCTGGCCCTGATGCTGGTCAAGGACCCAGAGCTGGCCGAGCAGGCCGCCGCGATTGCCATGTCGAGCGAGATTCCGCCACAGGCCGGCGCGCTGCGTCTGCAATTGCTGCTCGGGCTCGCCGGCGAGCACCCGGAGCTGGCCTGGAAGCTACTGGATGCGCACGTTGATGAAATCATGGCGCCACAGGGCAGATACGCGCCGCTTGTGCTGACACGCTATATTCCGGCCGCGATGTGGGATGGCGTACCCGCCGAGGAGATGCAGACCTGGCTCAGCGCTCATGTCGCGGCCGGGTTGGCTGACAATGTCACGCGCGCGATGGAGACCGTTCAGTTTCGGCGCAGCGAGAAAACGGCGCTGGCGGCAGCCGCCGCCGCCTACCTGCAGACGCTGCCCACTGCCCCCGGCAGCTAATCGTCGCACGTGGGCTTCGGCCCTACGGGCCGGGAAGCTCGGCTTCCATGAACACGAGGAAGGGCATCAGCTCCGCCGGGTATTTTCGGTACGGCGCACACTCGCGGAACCCCATCGAGTGATACAGGCCAATGGCTTCTTTCAACAGATTGCCGGTATCGAGCAGCATGCGCGTGTAGCCTTCGCGCGCCGCGGTGTGCATCAGTTCTCGGCACAGCAGACGTCCGGTACCCTGGCCGGCAAAACGCTGCGGCACGAACAGGCGTTTCATTTCGCAGCACTCGGCGGAAAATCGCCGGAATGCCCCGCCGCCGCTGATCACACCGTCGCGAATGGCAAGTAACGTGGTGCCGTTCGGCGGTCCGTAGGCCTTGGCCAGTGTCTTGAGTTCAGCCTCGAGGGATTGGAAGCCAAAGACCTCCTCGACAAACCAGGGGTTTGATTCATAGCGAACACGACACCACTGAACGTATTCGGTGACCAGACCTGCAAAGGCCAGGTAGTCCGGGTCACTGGTGGCGGTGAAAATCTGCTCGGGCAACGCGGCCTCGGGTGGCGACGAGCGCCTCCACTACGGGCCGTCATGTTATCGCGGTCCGCCAAAGCCTTGCATGCGGAGCGCCGGCAGGTAGCCCGAATGGCCGCCTGCCGGCGCGCGGTCAGCTCACAGCCTCAGGGCTGCTTATCGAACACCATGCTGGTCTTGGTGCCATGAAGTTTGTCGGAATCGATCTCTGTCATGGTCTTACCGTCGGCGGATACAGTCCACGTCATGACATCGGTAATCTTGCCCATGCGGTGGTCGACTTCCCTGATCTCTGTATCGCTGATTTTCTTGAACGACGACATCGTCTTGCCTGGATCGTTCGACCAGGCATAACGCTTGCCGTCGAACTTGGCATCGACCATCTGGCCATTCCAGGAGATCTGGATGCCGTTGTCCGTGCCTTTCACAACACTAAGTCGCATCGCATCCGACGCGTCAGAGAGCGAGTCCTGCATCCAGGAGCCGGATATCGCATGCGAGCCGGCAGCACCGGCCGCGACCCGCTTCTCGGTGAACGTGCCGGTCGCCGGTTTCTCGCCGAAATAATTCGTAAATTTCCCGCTGATCCTGGAGCCGTCCGCAGACACGGTCATGACCACATCGTTCACCGTCTTGCCGGCCAACTTATCGGTCATCTCAACGGTCGATTTATCGATCACCTTTACGATCTCATGATCCGCGTAAGCATGACCCGAGATAGGCTGTTCGGTGCCGTCGGCGGTAACCTTCCAGCTGGGTACACAACTTGAGCAGGTAAAGGTGCTATTACTGAGATCGTACACATCCGGCTTGCCCGACACCTTGATCGAGTCGAGTTTCATCATCCAGTTGCCATCGAACGCCGTGCTGGCGAGTGCAATCACCGGAGTGAGCAGTCCCAGCGCGAGTAGCCTCTTCATGTGACTTCTCCTGACTGATTGTAGATTTTTTCGGTGGGCCAGTCCGTCTGTAGCTATAAATCTGGGGCTGGCTGCGCGCGCGAGTTTACGCCCAATGGCCAAGCTTGGACAAAATCCAAGCCTCACCGGATTGTTGCGACGCAGAAGCTGGGGTAGCGCGTCTGCGGTTGATCTCAGGAGCCCAGAGCCGGTTCGATCTCGACTTCCTGAACCAGCATGATTTCGCAGGCACCGGGGCCCGAATCCGTGCGTGTCATCGAGGTATGCAGCACGCGGCCATCATTGCGGGCGCCATCGACCAGCCATCCGACCAGGTGCACGACCTGTCCCACCCTGAGTTTGCGCAGCTGCGAGCGTATGAATGGATCGGCCGGAATGACGTGGGTGTTGGCGCTGTGCTCGACGACCACCTGGTGCGGGACCGGCATTCCGTGCCGCGCACGCCAGAAATAGAAGCGGTAATCCTGCGTGATCTCGAAAGCCTGCAGGATCCTGTTGTCCGACATCGGCCCCCAGCCGAGCGCCAGATCTTCAGGAACCAGATCGGCGATCGCATCGAAGTGGTAATCCTCCCGGCCGAGGATGCGCGCAGTGATGTCGTAGCGCGCGCGTGGCTTGAGCAGCCAGTGGCCGTGCACCACCGGCGGCTGCGGGTCGAGATCCGTCTGTAGCGGATCAGCCGGTGCCAGCACACCATCGGGTGGGTGCACGGCGCGCAGCTGCCACTGGAGCCAGCCCTGGCAGAGCGCCCCGATCAGCAGTACCAGCAACAGGCCCTTGCGAACCGTCATCTGCGGAGCGTGCGCCAGCGGCCGCCCGGTGAATGTGTCGAAGATCCAATTTCCCGGGAAGGAATCGTGACGGGTCCGTCACAGGATGCCGCTGGGTCGTATTGCGGGCTAGCCGTCAGCGCCAGCCGCAGCGAGCGCTGCCAGTCGGGCGACAGTATTGAGGTTGCGGGCGGTGCCGGTACGCGCCGCAGGGATCTTCAGTTTTGAGTTGGCCAAAGTGCCGCAGTAGTCGACGTAAATCTCGCGTTTTCCGAAGTGGATCTGCTCGACGGTACGGCCGGTGATGGACTTGAGTTCAGCGCGTGGCGGCGGCTCATCGAGGAAGATCGCGACGGCTCCGGAGAGGTTGGACTTGGGAAAAGGATTGGCCTTGGCAATGGCCTGCATCTCGGCGGCGGTGCGCACGAGCACGATGACCGGCTTGCCGACGAAAGCGCTCAACTGGCGCTCCAGGGCCCGCTTCACGTGGGGTTCACTGGCCTTGGATTCGAACAGCACGTTGCCGCTGGCGATGAACGTGCGCACGTTCTTGAAACCCGCGGCTTCACACTGGGTCTTCAGATCGCTCATCAGCAGCTTGCCAGTGCCACCGACGTTGACCGATCGTAACAGCGCAACGAACGTTGTCATGCGGGTTCGTCCGTGCGAGGGTCCCCGGCGCAGAACATGCTCAGATCAGCGCACTCCTGACGCAGCAGCGGTTGCGCTAAGCCCACTCAGATGTCGAGATTGGAGACATCGAGCGCGTGCTTTTCGATGAACTCGCGACGCGGTTCAACCTGGTCACCCATCAGCGTCGTGAATATCTCATCGGCCGTGACCGCATCATCGATCCGCACCTGCGTCAGCCGGCGCGATGCCGGGTTGATCGTCGTGTCCCAGAGTTGTTCGGGGTTCATTTCGCCCAGGCCCTTGTAGCGCTGGATCGACTGGCCCTTGCGCGCCTGATCGAACAGCCAGCGGATCGCTCCCTTGAAGCTGCTGACTTCCTGTTTCTCATCGCCGCGGCCAATCCAGGCGCCAGTCCCTATCAGGCCATTGAGCGTCTTACCCAGATCGACGATGCGCCGGTACTCGGCCGAGTCGAAGAATTCCCGTGGCAGCTGCTTGTCGGTCACGCTGCCATGC
The DNA here is from genome assembly GCA_049521875.1 of Steroidobacteraceae bacterium. Lineage (GTDB taxonomy): Bacteria > Pseudomonadota > Gammaproteobacteria > Steroidobacterales > Steroidobacteraceae > FEN-1191. The sequence continues at coordinate 280 of JBEKOK010000033.1, read as the reverse complement.
TCGCTACGATGGACCAGCACGCGGGCGGAATGCCCATCGGTTGCCGGGCGCATCTCGATCGCGTAGGTCCGCTCCCCATCGCGCAGTGCACGCAGGCTCGCCTGGAGGCCGGCGCACCAGCTGGCCATGAAGGCGGGGCGATCGAAGTTATCGAGCGTCACCTCGGGCTGATAGATCAGTTGATCGAGCAGCTGCTCATCGTAGCGCCGTGCCCAGCGATGAATGATCGCCTGGACCTCCATGTACCGTCGCGCCAGCAATTCGAGCGATGAACCGGTGA
>JBEKOK010000032.1:0-19510 GCA_049521875.1 Steroidobacteraceae bacterium | reverse complement strand
CTTGGCGAATTCGAGCGTGATGGGCTGGCCCGTGAAGCGCGAGTTTGCGATGACGCGGCGCAGAGCGCCCTCGAGTTCGCGCACGTTGGAGCGGATGCGCTTGGCGATGAAGAAGGCCACCTCTTCCGCGAGCTCGATGCCGACCGCCTGCGCCTTGCCGATCAGGATCGCGACGCTGGTCTCGAGCTCCGGTGGCTCGATGGCTACCGTGAGGCCCCAACCAAAGCGCGACTTCAGCCGCTCCTCGAGCCCGTCGACTTCGCGCGGGTAGCGATCGCAGGTCAGAATCACCTGGTGCTGGCCTTCGAGCAGTGCGTTGAAGGTATGGAAGAACTCCTCCTGCGAGTGTTCCTTGCCGGCAAAGAACTGGATGTCATCGATCAGCAGCGCATGCAGTGAGCGATAGGTGTTCTTAAACTCGTTGATCGTGTTGTGCTGGAGCGCGCGCACCATCTCGCTGACAAAGCGCTCGGAGTGCAGATAGCCGATGCGCGCCCCCGGGTTGCGCTCACGGATCAGGTGCCCGACGGCGTGCATCAGATGCGTCTTGCCCAGGCCCACACCGCCGTAGATGAACAGCGGGTTGTAAGCGGCACCGGGGTTCTCAGCGACCTGGACCGCAGCAGCCTTGGCAAAATGGTTGCTCTTGCCCTCGACGAAACTGCCAAAGCTAAAGTCGCGGTTCAGCGGCACGCCGACCATCGCGCCGGGCCCCTTAGGCGCGGCATCGGGCCTGCGAGTCTCGGCGAGCGTCGGTGGGGCAGGGCGAGAACCGACCTCTACGGTGACGGTGGCGTTCCCCAGCTGGCCATCGGAGCGCACCAGGTGCTCGATGCGGCTCAGCAGGTTGGTACGCACCCAGTCCACCACAAAGCGGTTGGGCGCCAGCAGTCGCAGGCCGCCATTGTGATCAACGGCCTGAAGGGGCCGGACCCAGGTGTTAAATTGCTGCTCCGGGAGCTCGCTTTCCAGAGCACCCAGACAACGTGACCACAGCGAAACCTCCAACGTGCACTCCCTCACCCGAATCCTGCCGGACAGACTGCCCAATCCCCCTCAAGGGCCTTCCCCGCAGGGGGCTCGGAGCCCCCCGGAAAAAAGGGCAGAGAGTCTAACCCTAACGCTCCGCCGGCTGAAAGCGGACTGGTATTGACACCCACCCGGCCCCCTCGTACCCTGCCCGCCCATTTTTCGTTCCATTTTCAGGGCCTTGAATCATGAAACGCACCTACCAGCCAAGCAAAGTGCGACGCGCACGCACGCACGGGTTTCGGGCCCGCATGGCGACCAAGAACGGCCGTAAGGTCCTCGCGCGTCGCCGCGCCAAGGGTCGCAAGCGCCTGATTCCGTAAGGGAACCCGCGTGGCCGAGGTCCTTCAGCGGCCGCCGGCAGATCCGCGCTGCCGCTTCCGCCCCAAGCAACGGGTCCTGCGACCGGGCGATTTCCAACAGGCCTATCGCACCGGGCGCCGCTGTGGCAACGAACTGTTTGCCGCCACGATCCGCATGAACGAACACGGTACCGCCCGACTGGGCCTGTCGGTTGCGGCGCGCACGATCGGCAACGCGGTCGCGCGCAACCGGCTCAAGCGGCTGGTGCGCGAGAGCTTCCGACTCAGCCAGCACCGCCTGCCGAATGCCGATATCCTGATCGGCGCGCGCCCACCGGCGCGCACCGCGGGCGCGCCGGAACTGCGGCTGGGCCTCGAACGACTCTGGAAGAAGATCCTCGCCGAATGCGCACGCTGATCCGCTACCTGATACGCGCCTACCAGCTCACGATCAGTCCGCTGCTCGGGCCGCGTTGCCGCTTCTATCCCTCGTGCTCGCAGTACACGCTCGAGGCCGTGCAGAGCCATGGCGTACTGCGCGGCCTGTATCTGGGCGCACGGCGCCTGTTGCGCTGTCACCCCTGGCATCCGGGCGGATTCGATCCGGTGCCCCATACCCATTGCCAGAAGGCTCCTCATGCCCACGACTTTTAATCTCCGTATCGCGCTTTGGGCGGTACTCGCAGTCACGCTCTATCTGGGCTACCAGGTCTGGCTTCACGACTACCCGTCCGAGCCCGCGGCGACGGCAGTGGCCGCCACCGGCAGCGCTCCGAGTGGCAGCTCACTGGGTATGACGGTGCCAACGGCGCAATCCACTGCCGCGCCGGCCGCCTCTGGCGCCGTGCCCGCCGCTGCGGTGGCCGTACCGAGCAATGACAGCAGCGCCGCAGCCGCGGCACCGATCGTGCACGTCCACACCGACGTGCTCGATGTGGATGTGAGCCTGGCTGGCGGCGAACTCGACCGTGCCGTGCTGCCGCTGTATCCGATCAACAAGAAACAGCCCGATCAGAAGATTGAGCTGCTCAACCGCGACAGCGCGGAGACCCTGTTCGTCATGCAGACCGGGCTGGTCGGCGTCAATGGCGCCAGTGCGCCGGGTCATCTGGCCATGTTCAGCTCGCCGGTCACCGCGCTCGAGCTCAAGCCCGGTGAAGAGCAGATCGAGCTGCCGCTGACCTGGAGCGACGGCCACGGCGTGACAGTCACGAAAACCCTGACGTTCCGACGTGGCAAGTACACGATTGGCCTGGACTACCACATCACCAACGCCTCCGGAGCGCCCTGGTCGTTCGAGCCGTACGCTCAGCTACTGCGCAATAACCCGCCGGTGCAGCGCAGCTATTTCAACGTCGACAGCTACTCGTTCAAAGGACCGGCGATCTGGGATGGCACGAAGTACCAGAAACTCGTGCTGACCAACAAGGATGATCGCGTGATGGATCGGCAGATCAGCAGTGGCTGGCTCGCCGCGCTACAGCACCATTTCGTGGCCGCGATCGTGCCGCCGGTCGGCGCCCCCTACCACTATCAGCTGAAGGTGGACGGCAACCAGTTCCTGCTCTCGGCCCAGGGGCCCGCACAGACGGTCGCCCCTGGTACGAGTGCAGTGAGTTCTGAGCAGCTGTTTGTCGGGCCCAAGCTTCAGGCACAGCTAATAGCGGCGAGCCCCAACCTTGACCGCGTGGTTGACTACGGCAAGCTTTACATCCTTGCGGCGCCGCTGTTCTGGCTGCTCAACAAGGTGTTTCAATTCACCGGCAACTGGGGCATCACGATCATCATTGTGACCTTCCTGCTCAAGCTGCTGTTCTATCCGCTCTCGGAGGCCAGCGGCCGCTCGATGGCGAAAATGAAGGCGCTGCAGCCGCGCATTAAGCAGCTGCAGGAAACCTACAAGGATGAGCGCGAGAAACTCGGCACGGCCATGATGAAGCTGTATCAGACCGAGAAGGTCAATCCGGTGGCCGGCTGCCTGCCGATGCTGATCCAGATGCCGGTCTTTCTGGCTTTCTACTGGACGCTGCTGGAAAGCGTCGAGATGCGCCAGGCACCCTTCTTCGGCTGGATCACCGATCTGTCCTCGCGCGACCCGCTGTATATCCTGCCGGCACTGATGGCCGGCGCGATGTTCGTGCAGTACAAGATCAATCCGCAGATGGGCACCGATCCGATGCAGCAGCGGCTGTTCATGATCATGCCGCTGGCGATGTCGGTGATGTTTGCCTTCTTCCCTGCCGGCCTGGTGCTTTACTGGGTGACGAACACATTGCTCTCGATCCTGCAGCAGTGGAACATCAACCGCCGCATCCAGGCACAGGCCCTGGCGCGCAACTGAGCGCCGTGGCCGCTGACACGATCGTCGCGGCCGCAACGCCGGCGGGGCGGGGTGGCATCGGCATCGTGCGACTCTCGGGTCCCGAGGTGCCGGCGATTGCGCTGGCGCTCCTGGGGAAGCTTCCGGCGCCACGCCACGCCCAGCAGGCGCGCTTCCTCGCTGCCGATGGCAGTGCGCTTGATGAGGGTCTGGCTCTCTATTTTCCCAAGCCCCATTCATTCACCGGCGAGAGCGTGCTCGAGCTGCACGCTCACGGCGGCCCGCTGGTGCTGCAGGCACTGCAGTCACGAGCGCTGGAACTCGGGGCGCGCCCGGCGCTGCCGGGAGAATTCACGCAGCGCGCCTATCTCAACGGCAAGCTCGATCTGGCGCAGGCCGAGGCGGTCGCTGACCTGATCGATGCCGGCTCGCAGGCTGCGGCGCGCGCTGCGCTGCGCTCGTTGCAGGGCGAGTTCTCCCGGCACGTACATCAGCTGGCCGAGCAACTGGCAGACCTGCGCGCCTACGTCGAGGCGGCGATCGATTTTCCCGAAGAGGAAATTGATTTCCTTGCCGATGCAGCGCTCGCCACGCGACTCAGGCAGGCGCAGCGTGGCTTTGTGAATCTGGAGGCGCGGGCGCAGCAGGGCCGGCTGCTGACCGAAGGCATGAGCGTGGTCATTGCCGGCGCACCCAATGCAGGCAAGTCCACGCTGCTCAATGCACTGGCCGGTTACGAGGCAGCGATCGTGACCGATATGCCGGGCACGACGCGTGATGTGCTGCGTGAGCGCATCCACATTGCCGGCATGCCGCTACACCTGTTGGATACCGCGGGTCTGCGGGCGAGCTCTGATGTCATCGAGGCCGAGGGCGTGCGGCGTGCGCACGCCGAGATGCGGCGCGCCGATCACATCCTGTTCCTGGTCGATGGCGCCGCCGATCCGGCCGCTCACTCATTTCTGGAGGCGCGCGCCACGCTTCCGGCGCAGGTGCCGGTGACCGTCATCCTGAACAAATCGGATCTGGCGCGCTCGGCGCTGCCAGAGATCGGCGTCGCCTGTCTGCATCTCTCTGCACTGACCGGCGCCGGCCTGGAGCCGTTGCGCGAGCTGCTCGCCAGCAGTATGGGATTCCAGGGCACGGATGGCGGGGCGCTGTCCGCCCGGGCACGCCACGTGCGTGCGCTGGCACTGGCCCACACTCATCTGGACGAAGCTGATCGGCAGCTGCGCGCGCGGCGCGCCGGGGAGCTGGTCGCCGAGGAACTGCGCCTGGCGCAGCGGGCGCTGGGGGAAATCACTGGCGAGGTGAGCACCGAGGAGTTGCTCGGACGCATCTTTGCCTCATTCTGCATCGGCAAATAGCGCCGCGGGCGAGCAGGCTTGAGTATCAGAGGGGTCGCGCGGGCGAGGCGAGCGACTCCAGATAGCTGCTGAGGATCCGGCGGCTGGGCTCATCCAGATTATCGTTGAGCGGCATGTGCAGCGCGCCTGACTGCGGCGCCAGGCGGAATTCGATCTCATCGAGCAGCTCGCCGTGAGGGTAACCGCGATCGTGCAGGTGCAGCGCCAGCGCCGCGCTGTCAGCGAACGGCAACGACGGTGCCGTCTGACCCTCGTGACAGGAAGCGCAGGACTGCAGCAGTCCGGCGGCGGTCGACACCGGCGCCGTGGGCACCGTCCACTGGGTGGGATCTGTCGATGGCGCATCCAGCGCCTTGAGGCTCATGCGCTGCAGGTAGTTGCAGTACGCATCTTCCGGGCTGTGCGTGCGGTAAGCCACGAGCACGCCGAGCTTGGGATCGGTGGCCAGCAGGCGCTCGCGCAGCAGATCCGCGAGCGAATTCATTGTCGGCCCGGGGGTCGAGAAATCGTAGCTGTCCTGCTCGATCGCCAGCGTCCACGCGCGGGTTGAAAGACCGAGCCCGTCTTCGGCCAGATATCGCACTTCGGTCAATGAGGCGCCGCGGGTGCTGCCTGCCGTCGCCGGCAGATCAGCGAACGTGGTGAGGCGCTGACGCCTGATCAGTGCCGCACGCTCATTCGCGCTCAGCGTCTGCGCACTGAACTGTTCGAGTCCAGCGCGCGCGGCACTGCGTGCCGCAGGCGGTAGAAAATCGGGCAGCGCTCCGCAGTCGGCCTCCGCGGCGGCCAGCAGCGCGTACTGGAACGCCGCGAAGCGTGGCTCGGCGCTCAGCTGCGCCGCGATGCGGCGCGCATTCAGGTCGGCCAAGTGCCTGGAAAAATCCGCATTCGGCGGCTCTTCGCCGGTGCCATCGTAGCGACTGTGCGCTCCGGGAACATACAGATCCTGAACGCCGAAGCGTTCAGCACCCAGCAGCTCCCGATAGCGCGGGTGACTCGGCTGCTGCTGCAGGAATTTGGCGATACCGGCTTTTTCCGGTGCGCTCAGCGCCTGCAGATAGCGCTCCCCATAAGCCCCAGGCCACAACGGCGCGCTGTCCCACAGCGTGCGCACCGGTGAGCCGTGGCACGCGAGACACTGTGGCGGATTCGGCGCCGAATACTCGACCGGTGAGCTCGTGTCGGCAGCAAAGCGGATCTCGTGCAGTTCAAAGCTCTGCGTGTCCGATTTGAATTCGGCCACCTCGACGGCCCCATAGCCGCGCTGCGCCCGGTGCCCGTTGAAGGTCACGATGAACCGGGCGTCATTGCCGTACAGGATCGCGCGCGGATTCTCGAAACTGGCCGACTGGCGGCTGCGACTGGCGAACAGCAGCACGTAGTGCGAGCGCATCGAATCTGGCAGCAGCGCGATCAGGCCCTCGACGCTATGGACCTGCTGCTGGCTGAGCTCGGTTTGCAGCTGCCCGAAGTCGAGCGCCGCAGCGCGCGACGGCAGACCGCTAAGCAGCGTTGCCGACAGCAGCGCACCGATGAACGCCTGGCAGCGCCGGCCCGGCGGGCCCGTATCGTTAGCCGTCTTCAAGTGCCGGGCTCCGGGGTCTTGAGGCGAAGCGGCCGGCAGTACCCGCCTCGCGTGCGGATTCCCATGAATCCGCGCGCCCTCGGGCAATGCCGCCTGCGCTGGTCAGGCCGAGGTATTAACGAGCGTCCCACTGGTGCTGTTGCTGGTGCCCAGATCGCTTTGCAGATTCGTCAGCCAGGTTTGCAGGAAGCTCACGAGGCTCGGTGCGCTGGTGCTGCTCGTAGCAGCCGACGAAGTGCTTGCTGTGCTGCTGGCGCTGGTGCCAGAGCTGGTCGAGCCGCCGCCCAAATCGCTCACCAGTTGTGAGAAGGCGCGCTCGAGCCGGTGCAGGGCGCGATCCAGATGCCGCGACTGCCAGCTGCCGGCATTATCCGTGGCATCGCTGGCATCAGAGGTTGTGGGAGTGGTGCTGGTTGTGGCCGCAGGTGTCGCCGTCGCAGCGCTGGTGGCAGCGGTGGCGGGGCTGGTCTGGATACTGCTGCTCGGACCCTGCGCATTCAGCTCCTGGACCAGCTGCTGGAGTAATCCGGCCAGACCACCGCTGTAGCTGCTGGGGCTCGCCGAGGTACTGCTGCCGGTTGCGGAAGCATCGCCAGTCGTCGCTGTGTTGACGCTTGGCGGCCGATGTTCGTCATAGCGACCCAGCTGCTGCAGCGCCTCGAACAAGGCCAGCAGAAATCTACCCATGTCCTGTGGAAGATCGCCGCTCGTGGTGCCGGTTGATGTCGTCGTGGATGCGCTCGCGCCGGCGGTCCCGGTGCTGGCAGCGGCGGAGGTCGTGGCCGGAGCCGATGTGCTGCTGCTGGAAGTGCTGGTTACACCGGTATTCGCGCTGCTGCCGGCAGCAGCTGCAGCCACGGTAACCGTGCTGAGCGGTGCCAGCGTGTTGCTGGCGGCCGAGCTCGTCGCCGCAGTGGACGCCGGGGTAGTGGTGCTGCTGGCCGATGCGGCAGAGCTGGCGCTGCTGGGCGCGGCGCTGCTCTGGCTGTCGCTGAGCAGGCCTACGAGGGTCTGCAACAGGCTGGCAAACAGGGCGGCCAGACCCGCACCGATGCCATCGCTTCCGCTGCTGCCGTCAGAGGATTGATTGTTACTGCCTGCGCTGCCGCTCGAAGCGCTCGAGCTCGAACTCGTAGCGGAGCTCGCCGCGGGGTAGCCGCTTGCCAGCGGCGAATGCTGATTCCAGCCAAAGCCATTCAGTGCATTGAATCCAAACATGAGCCACTTCCTCGCCTCGTGCGTGCGTCATGCGCGGCGACTCGAGGAACCTGCTCCGGGAGCGCGCCTTGCCGTATGTCGCGGCTAACGGCCCGTCTTGACTTAACTTGAGCGGGCACGGCACGCGCGCAGTAGTTTTGTGGTTGATGCCGAGTCGGCGTGTGGCGCGCCCATCGCTTCTCTCGCGCCGCCTATGGTCGTCGTTTTATTTAGCTAAATCAACGCGTTAAGCTGGCTCTAGAGCGCTGGCTGAGCGTGGTAGCTCGATCGCCTGGAGAGGGCGGATCGCGCCCGCTTTGTAGCCGTATCGCTCAAGTGCGAAATTTGTGAGCTGGATCACAACGCTCCTTGGAGGGGCGCGGGAGCGTGCGGTGGTGTCCCGATCGCGAAAGCGGTTTTTCCGTTTAGCGGGCGGACCCTCTACAATCGGCGCCCTTTATAAACCTGCGGCCTACAGGCGTCCGCGCCGGCGAAACTGCAATGCGATTTGCGCAAACCTACGATGTCATCGTGATCGGTGGCGGCCACGCAGGGACCGAAGCGGCCCTTGCGGCGGCACGCATGGGTGCCGCGACGCTGTTGTTGACGCATAGCCTCGAGCAGTTGGGCGCGATGAGCTGCAATCCGGCGATTGGCGGCATCGGCAAGGGCCACCTCGTGCGTGAGATCGACGCACTTGGCGGCGCGATGGCGCGCGCTGCGGATCGCGCCGGCATCCAGTGGCGCACACTCAATGCCAGTAAAGGGCCTGCGGTGCGCGCGACGCGCGCGCAAGCCGACCGCCAGTTGTACCGTCAGGCGATCCGCACGCAGCTGGAAAACCAGCCCAATCTGTCGCTGTTCCAGCAGGAAGCAGCCGATCTGTGCTGGGCGGGTGATCGCGTGAGCGGCGTCCTCACGGCCAGCGGCATCGTATTCGAGGCCCCGGCCGTGGTGCTGACGGTGGGCACGTTCCTGGCCGGGCGTATACACGTGGGCCTGGAGAACTATCCGGGTGGCCGCGCCGGCGAGCCGCCCTCGAACCGCCTTGCCGAGCGCCTGCGCGAGCGCATGCCGCGTACCGGACGGCTCAAGACCGGCACGCCGCCGCGCATCGACGGGCGGACCATCGATTACTCGCGCCTCGACATACAGCATTCGGACCAGCCGCTGCCGGTGTTCTCCTTCCTGGGCCGCGCCGAGGAACACCCGCGCCAGCTGCCGTGCCACATCACGCATACCAACGAGCGCACGCACGCGATCATCCGCGCCGCCTTCGACCGCTCGCCGATGTTTACCGGACGTATTGAAGGGATTGGACCGCGCTACTGCCCCTCGGTCGAGGACAAGGTGCACCGCTTTGCCGAGCGCAATGCGCATCAGATCTTCATCGAGCCCGAAGGGCTGCACACGCACGAGATCTATCCCAACGGCATCTCGACCAGTTTGCCCTTTGATGTGCAATACGAATTCGTGCGCAGCATTGCCGGATTCGAGCAGGCCCATCTGACGCGCCCCGGCTACGCGATCGAATACGACTACTTTGATCCGCGGGATCTGAAGGGCTCGCTCGAAACCAAGGCAGTCTGCGGATTGTTCTTCGCCGGCCAGATCAATGGCACGACCGGCTACGAGGAGGCGGCGGCGCAGGGCCTGGCGGCCGGCATCAACGCCGCGCTCCAGGTGCGCGGGGCCGGACCCTGGCAGCTGGAACGATCGCAGGCTTACCTTGGCGTGATGATCGATGATCTGGTCACGCAGGGCACGCTTGAGCCGTATCGCATGTTCACCAGCCGCGCCGAACATCGGCTGCTGCTGCGCGAAGACAATGCCGATCAGCGCCTGACACCGCTGGGCCGGGAGCTTGGCCTGATCGAGGAGGAGCGCTGGGCACTGTTCGGCGCCAAGCAGGCTGCGATCAAGAGTGAAGTGGAGCGCCTGGAGCGCACGCGCGTGCGCGGCGCGGAGATTCCCCCCGAGTGGCTGGCGCGCGTCACCGGCGCCGATTCGGCGGTGCGCGATGCCACGGCGATGGAGCTGCTGCGCCGGCCCGAGGTCAGCTACGAGGATGTCTGTGAGCTGATCGGAGCGGCCGAGTGGAGCGCGCTGGATCAGCGTCTGCCGCCTCAGGTCCGCCGGGACCTGGAAGTGCACGCCTGCTACAACGGCTATATCGAGCGGCAGCGCAGCGAAATCGAGCGCAGCGAACGCCACGCGCTTACAGCACTGCCGCAGGACTTTGATTACCGGGAGCTTGCCGGTCTGTCGAATGAAGTACGCCAGAAGCTGATCGAGATCCGCCCGGCGACGCTCGGGCAAGCCGCGCGCGTGCCTGGGGTCACCCCGGCCGCGGTCTCGATTCTGCTGGTGCACCTGCGACGTCACGCCCGCCTGGCCTGAGCCGCTCCGGGTACGCCGCAGTGGCGTGGAAATGCTATGTTCCCCGTCGGGGAATGCGTATTCGAGTCAGCGCCGCCATAACCTGAGGACAACAGGAGGCCAGCATGAGCACCGTCGCACAATTGTTAGCCCGCAAGGCCAAGGGCCCGCAGGTGCTGTCGATCGATCCAGACTCACCGGTCCTCGATGCCATCCGGCTGATGGCCGAGCACGGGATCGGTGCGCTGCTGGTAATGCAGGGAAGCAAACTCGCGGGGATCGTCTCGGAGCGGGACTACGCCCGCAAGGTCATCCTCAAGGGCCGCTCCTCGGGCGATACGCCGGTGTCGCAGATCATGACCGCACAGGTGACCACGGTGCGACCGGACCAGAGCGCCCAGGAGTGCATGAGCCTGATGACCAACGGGCACTTCCGGCACCTGCCGGTCGTCGAAGGCGAGCGCGTTATTGGCATGCTCTCGATCGGGGACCTGGTGCGCGCGGTCCTCGAGGAGCAGCAGCAGACGATCGAGCAGCTGGAGCACTACATCCGCAGCTGAAGGCGCCGCGGCTGCGGTGCTGCCCCATCAAAACTTCTTGACCACCGTCACGCCGGGCGGCGGTGCGCTCGTGATGTAGCCGACCCCGCCGGGGCTCGCCTTGACCGCGTTGACCACATCGGCGTCGGTTGCCTTCAGCGCCGGCGGATTCACGCCATCGCGAAAGCTCTTCTTGGTCCACAGCGAGTCGTACTTGACCGGATCGAGCTGCATGACCTTGGCCAGGAACTCCGATTGCGCGGCGCTGTTATCGACCGGCGCCAGCTTGGTCGAGCCACTGAGCTGTTTCTCGCCGAGGAAGATGTCCTTGATGTCGCCGGCGGTGACCGTCGCAGTCGGATTGGCGATGACGTAGACATCGGCCTCGCTGGTCGCGGGCACCGCGGTCGCGAATCCAGCACACAGCAGGATCACGCCGAGCAAGGGTCTGAAGTGGGTTGTCATGACACGACCCCCTAGAAGCGCACGGCCAACTGGAAGTGAGCTTCATTGTAGCTCTGTCCTCCGTTGGTCGTCGCGTTGGTATGTCCGCCGTCGAGTTTCAGCGCGGTCTGCGGGTTGATGTCGTAACGCAGGCCGATCAGGCTGCGCGCATAGGACTGCCCGCCCTGGATGTAATAGAAGTAGTCGTCCTGCTGATTGAATGAGGTCTTCTCATAGCGCGCATAGGGCGTATAGCGACCCTGCAGTGTGTAACCGCCTTGCGCGTACCAGGCATAGCTTGAGCGACCGATCGGCGATTCTTCCCCCGGATGCACGTAGGCGTGGTTATCGAACCCGTAATACTCGGCCATCCATTCCCAGTCGCCCGGCGCCCAGTGCATGAAGGCACCGCGCATCTGCAGCATGCTGGCGGCAATCCCGCCGTTGTAGGAAACCAGATTCGAGCTTGTGGCAATTGCCGGATCGTAGGTCACGACCTCTTCGCGCAGGCCATGAATGCCTACCCACAGCGTGTCGAGCGCGCCGCCACGGAATTCGTAGCCGAACCGGAAGCCGGCCGCGGTCTGCCAGTTGTCATCACCACCGTTGTTCATGTCCAGCTGCCCGGCATATTTCGGGCCGCTCGTGATCGCATCGTTGATCAGGTTACGGCTGCCATTGCCCATGAACAGATCGTAGGTAAATCGTCCCAGCTCCCCGGCATTCTGGTGGCCATTGGCCCAAAGCCCATCGGTGTGCGAGGGCAGGATGCCGCCGTGATCCTCGAAGGCAATGAATTGCGGCCGCAGCACTGTCGGCTGGATCTCGGCGCCATGATGATAGGCGGTGTTCCACCAGCCGTACGGCGTGTGGAAGCGGCCCATCCACAGCGTCAGCCCGTCGGTGAACTGATAGCCGATCTGCAGGCGCTCGACATCGATCGAGGGCTGACCATTGCCGTACCAGTCGTCGAACTCGACCACCATCTCGGCCAGCGAGCGAATGCGGTCGGTGATCTGCGGGTTGAGGTACAAATCGAGCGTGCCAAGGTGAAAGCCGGAGTCACCGCGCGGATCATTCACCTCATTGGTGTAGCCATAGTAGGTGTCGAGAAAGCCGTGAAGCGCCAGGCCGGAGTTGATGTCGGCTCGTGCGGCACCGGCAAACAATCCCAGACCGAGCAACGCTGCAGCGGCGCCGTAGCGGCTGAACCGCGCCCAAAGCTTCCAATTCAACGAGCTCATGACTTGCATCCTTCAGTGGTGTCAGTTCAGTCCGGCCCTACGGGCGGGTGGTTAAAAATAAAGACTCATCGCGGTTGGGCCAGGTCAGCTCGCGCGTAACCTTGCCATCGGCATCCAGCAGCAAAATCTTGAAGTCATGGACGACGTGCTCGTCATAAGCCCAGTACTTAAAATCCAAAGCGCCGGCCAGTTCACGGGTTGCCGCATCGCTCCCGGTCAGGAAATGCCAGTTCGGACGTACGTAGCTGTGATGCTGGCGGTAGCTTGTCCAGGTCCGGGCGTTGTCGTTGGCCGGGTCGTAACTGACGACGATGATCTGCAGCGGCTGGCCGGCCTGCGCGGCCTCGTGCTGCAGCTGGTCCAGGCGGCGCAGCGCGTAGCTGCAGGTTTCGCGGCAGGTGGCGTAGGCCATTGTCAGCAGCACCGGCTGCCCGCGAAACTGCTCCAGGCGCACGGCACTGCCCTGGTCGTCCTGCCACTGCAGTGGCAACGCATACGGGTTGGCCGCTTCAGCCGCGCCCGCGGCGCTGAGCAGCGCACCGAACAGCAATGCAAACAAGGGCAGCAGCGGCGCCAGGCGCTGCGCCACGGCATGCACTCGATGGGCAGTAAGGGACAGCACGGGAACTTCCGGAGCGCCGTGCTCTAGCCGGCCATCCGGATTTCAGCGGCCGGCGGTGGCTCGCGCTCGGCTTCCACGCTGGCCGGCAGTCGCTCGATCTCGGTCAGGCCGGAGCGCAGCGCCTGCAGCTGCTGCGTGCCGCCTTCATCTTCGGTGACGCGGATGAACCACTCACGGGTCGCGCGACGATCGGTTTCGCGAATGCGCTTGAACATCACGCCGTAGACGTGCGGCAGGCGCTCACCGGCGCCACGCGATTTGGCCACCTGGCATTCGAGAAATACCGGCGCCGTAAAGCCATCGCGCGCCGACTGCACCAGCAGCCGCATCACATGGCCCACCTTGAAGCTGATGTCGGTCTCCAGGCGCATCCCGGTGACCGAGATGTCGCGCACGATGCCGACGAAACGCTTGCCGCCAAAGCTGCCGTTGGCTTCCCAGCTGACTGCATGGCGCGTGTGGCGCATCAGCTTGAAGCGCCCGACGATCTGATCCAGATCCGAGGCGCGCTCGCGTACCGCGGCCGAAGCGCGCTCGGCATCCTGCACGAAGGCGGAGTTCTCGCGCGTCATCTCATCGATCTGTGTCACGGTCGAGGCCACGGCATCGGTATCACGCTGCTGGCGCTGCGACACCTGCATCACGGTGTTGGTTGTTTCCGCCAGTGACTGCACCGAGGCGATGATCTCCTGCATCTGCCGGCCAGCCTGCTCGACCAGCTGCGTGCCGTCCTTGACGCGCACGAAGGTCTTGCCGATCAGCTCCTGGGCATCCTTGGCGATGCTCTCGGAGCGGTTCGCCAGCGCCTGGACTTCGGCGGCAACCACCGCGAAGCCGCGGCCGCTGTCGCCGGCACGGGCGGCTTCCACCGCCGCATTGATCGCCAGGATGTTGGTCTGGAACGCGATGTTCTGGATCGAACCGATGAAGTCTACGACCTGCTTGGAGCTGGCGTAGATCGAACGCATCGTATCGACCACCTGGTCGACAGTCTCGCCGCCCTGGACCGCCACATCGGCGGTACGGTTCGCCACTTCGCTGGCTTTGGCGGATTCGCGGGCGTTTTCGGCCACCGTTTCGCGCAGCTGCACGGCGCTCTCGCGGATCTTGGCCAGGCTTTCGCCCTGCATTTCCGTGCGGCGCGCCAGATCGGCATTGCCATCGGCGATGTTGGTGGTCGCTTCGGCGATATCCTGAGAGGCGCGGCGCACATCGGCCACGATCTCGGTGAGCGCGATGTGCATGTTCAGCAGCGCCGCCTGCAGCTCGCCCAGCTCATCGCGCGTCTTGATCTCGACCTCACCGGTCAGGTCGCCATCGGTGACGCGGTTGGTGACATTCACCGCCATGCTGATCGGGTAGGTGATCGAGGTGATCATGTGCCCGAGCGTCCAGGCCAGGGCGGCCAGCGTCGCCAGCGTCAGGCTGATCAGGATGATCTCGCGCTTACGACCTGAGGATTGCTCCTCGGCCACGCGGCTACCCAGTTCCTTCTCGATCTTGGCCGAAGTCGCCTTGATGGCCGCCGCGGCACCGTTGACATCGCTCCGCAGCGGCAGCAACGTCTTCAGTGAATTGCTGGAGTTGAGCGCCGAGTCGACGCGGTTCACTTCATCGATGGCACCGCGCAGTTCCTCGGAAGGCTGTGCCGCCTCCAGATCGCGCAGTTGCCCGAGCGCATCGTGCAGCGCCTCGATCGCCTTGGGGCCCACCGAGCCGGTGTCGACCGCATCGGTGACGCCATTGACGAATTCGCGGTAGCTCTCCTGCGCGCCGGTGGCCAACTGGCTGATCGTCAGGCCGAAGTTCACATCGCGCACCATCACGCTGACCAGCACCGATTCGTAAACCAGCAGGGCCGCCAGCGGCAGCACAGCGGCAAAAATCTGCAGGTACATGCGCAGGCGCAGGGACTTGAATCCCCGGTTGGGCCCGATCTCGTGGATCGTGGAGCTGGCGCTCCCCGTAACGGGCTGGCTTGCCATGAAATGTCACGTCCTGTCTGGTGAGACCGATTCGAGCGTAAGCCGCCAATTCCTGATTTTTCCTAACCAGGGCGGTCGGTTGCTAAAGGCTTATCGGCCTGACAGGGCAGCGACTTAAATGTCGCAGGCACGAGGGAACTGTGAGGCAGTTCCAGAAATAGGTTAATTAGCGCCCCTTTTGGGCGCGAGCTACTTGCGCCAGAACGTCGGCGTGAACAGCACCACGAAGGCGAAGATTTCCACGCGGCCGAGCAGCATCGCGAGCGTGCAGATCCAGGTCTGGAAGTCACTCAGGCTGGCGTAGGTGTTGCCGGGCCCGACCACGTTGAGTCCGGGACCCGCCGAGTTGATGCAGGCCACAATCGCCGAGAAGGCCGAGACCAGATCGAGCCCGGAGATCAGCAGCACGAAGGTCAGCAGCACGATCGTCATGAAGTACATGAAGATGAACGCCAGCACCGAATAGACCACGCGGTTGGGCAGCACCTGGCCGGCGATCTTCAGCGGCGCCACGGCCTGCGGGTGCACCAGCGTGAACATCTCGCGCCAGGACTGCTTGATCAGCACCAGCGAGCGGAACATCTTGATGCCACCGCCGGTGGAACCGGTGTTGGCGCATACGCAGCTCAAGAACAGCATCCACATCGGCGCGAACACCGGCCAGACCCCATAGTTGGCGCTGACGAAGCCGCAGTCCGTGGCCATCGAGACCAGGTTGAAGGTCACGTGCCGGAAGGTCGTCAGGAAGTCGGGGTAGACGCCCTTCAGGTAGACGTGGATTGATACCCCGACGCAGCTGACCGCAATCCACAGCAGCATCCATTTGGCTTCCGGATCACGGCCGTAGGTGCCGGGCTCACCTTTGCGCAGCGCGACGAAATGGGTGGCGAAGTTCATCGCTGCCAGCAACATGAAGACGATCAGGATCGCCTCGATCAGCGGCGAGTGGAAGAAGGCGATGCTGGCATCGTGGGTCGAAAACCCGCCCAGCGACAGCACCGAGAAGGCATGACAGATCGCATCAAACGGGCTCATGCCGGCCGCAAACAGCGCCGCGGCACACACCGCCGTCAGGCCGAAGTACACCAGTCCCAGCAGCCGCGCGGTGTGCGCGATGCGCGCGCCGAGGCGCGCGTCCTTGGTAGGCCCGGGCGCATCAGCGCGGTACTGCTGCATGCCGCCGATGCCGAGCAGCGGCAGGATCGCTACGCCCATGATGATCAGGCCCATGCCACCCAGCCAGCTCAAGGCATGACGCCAGAGGTTGACGGCGTGCGGCAGGAAGTCGAGGCCGGTGAGCACCGTCGCGCCGTTGGTCGAGAGGCCCGACATCGTCTCGAAGAAGGCGTTCGTGAAGCTCAAATTCGGCAGCAGCCAGAGCAGCGGAATCGTCGCGACCGCCGCCAGCGCCAGCCAGCTCAAGGTAATCAGCAGGTAGCCATCGCGCGGCTTGAGCTCGCTGCGGTAGCGTTCCGTCAGGATCCGCAGCGCCATCCCGATCGCCGCGGTAATCGCTGCCGCCGCGACGAATGGACCGACCGCGCTTTCCTGATAGATCAGCGCAGTGACGATCGGCAGCAGGAAATACAGCGCAAACAGCGCCAGCAGGGTGCCGAGGGCGTGCAGGACTCCAAAGAGCGAGCGCATGGGATTTACCGCATCCGCCGAGCGTCAGTAATCGAACTGGAACAGGCGCTGCACCGCCTCGACATGGCGGCGATCGGTCAGGAACACGATCACGTGATCCTCGGCCTCGATCTGCGTGTCATGGTGCGCCATGATCACCTGCTCGCCGCGGACAATCGCGACGATGCTGGCCCCCTCGGGCAGCGAGACCTCGCCGACCTGTCGGCCGATCACACGCGAGCGATCGCGCGTGCCGTGGACCACGGCCTCGATGGCTTCGGCCGCGCCGCGGCGCAGCGAATGCACGCGCACGACATCGCCGCGGCGCACATGGGCCAGCAGTGAACCGATCGTGATCGTCTGGGGCGAAATCACGATGTCGATACCGCGGTTTTCCATCAGCTCGCCGTAGGCCGGGCGGTTCACCAGCGCCATGACGCGGCGCGCACCCAGCCGCTTGGCCAGCAGCGCCGAGAGCACATTGGCTTCCTCGGAGTTCGTCAGCGCCGCGAAGATGTCGACGCTGTCGATGTTCTCCTCGATCAGCAGCTCCTCATCCGCAGCGTCGCCATTGAGCACGATCGTGCTCTGCAGGAGTTCCGAGACGCGCCGCGCGCGCCGCTCATCGCGCTCGATCAGCTTGACCTGGTTGCTGCCCTCGAGCGTGCGCGCGAGGCGCAGGCCGATGTTGCCACCGCCGGCGATCATCACGCGTCGTACCGGATCCTCGTTCTTGCGCAGTTCCCCGAGGACCTTGCGCAGGTCATCGGCTGCGGCGACGAAGAAAATCTCATCCTGCTCCTCGATGACCGTATCGCCGTCGGCCGGGATCAGCCGATCGTTGCGGTAGATCGCCGCGACCCGGGCATCGGTGTCGGGCAGGTGCTCGCGCAGCGTCCGCAGCTGCTTGCCGACCAGCAGGCCCTCGCGGCGGGCGCGCACGCCGACCAGCTGCGCGCGGCCATTGGCGAATTCCACGACCTGCAGCGCGCCCGGGTAGACGAGCAGGCGCGCGATGTGCTCGGTCACGAGCTGTTCGGGGCTGATCCAGAAATCCACCGCCAGCGCGCCCTCGGTGAACAGCTTCTCGCGGCTGGTGTATTCGGCCGCGCGGATGCGCGCGATCTTGGTCGGGGTGCGGTAGAGCGCGTGCGCTATCTCGCAGGCGATCATGTTCACTTCATCGCTGTTGGTGAGCGCGATCAGGATGTCGGTATCGGCAATGCCGGCCGCTTCGAGCACCGGCGGGTGCGCGCCCTGTCCGGCCACGGTGCGGATGTCGAGCCGATCCTGCAGGTCGCGCAGCACCTGCTCGTTGGTATCGACGACCGTGACTTCGTTGGCCGGCTCGCGCGCCAGATGGTAAGCGGCCGTCCGGCCGACCTGGCCGGCGCCTAGGATGAGTATCTTCATGTACTTACCTGCCTGCTGCCCACGCGCTCCAGCACCTGTTTCCGGAGTGCAGTAAGGCTACACCACTTCGAGATGGGCGTAGCTGAGCATCAGCCACTTGGCCCCCTGGCGCTCGAAATTCACGTGTACGCGCGCGTGCGGACCCTGACCCTCGACGTTCAGCACGACGCCTTCGCCGAACTTGCCGTGGCGCACGCGTGCGCCGAGGCGCATGCCAGGCGTCGGTGGGGTCTCGCTGAGTGCTGCCGAGGCTCGCTCGCGCCGCTCGCTGCTGGCACTTACCAGCTGCGTGTTGCGCACGCGTGGCCGCAGCTCCTCGAGCAGCGCCTCGGGGATCTCGCGGATGAAACGCGAAGGGGCGTTGTAGCTGTCTACGCCATGCAGCCGGCGCTGCTCGGCGTAGGTCAGATACAGTTCCCGCATCGCGCGTGTAATGCCCACGTAACAAAGCCTGCGCTCCTCCTCCAGGCCTTCCAGGTCCTGCAGTGAGCGCTGGTGCGGGAACAACCCGTCCTCCATGCCGCACAGGAACACGACCGGGAACTCCAGGCCCTTGGCAGTATGCAGCGTCATCATCTGCACACAGTCCTCCCACGCATCGCCCTGCATCTCGCCGGACTCGAGCACCGCGTGCGCGAGGAAGCTCTGCACCGGCGGCAGATCGGAAGCCTCAGGTTCATAGCCGCGCGCCGCGCTGACCAGTTCCGCGAGGTTCTCGATGCGCGCCTCGCCGCGATCAGCCTTGTCCTTGCGATAGTGTTCGATCAGGCCGCTGTTGTTGATCACATGATCGACTGCCTCGAACAATGGCAGTCCTTCGATGTCGCGGCCCAGTCGCTCGATCAATCCCAGGAATCCCTGCAGGGCGGCGCCGTTACGAGCGGCGCTGGCATCGCCCAGGGCTGCGCCGGCGGCGCGCCACATCGAGCTGCCGGCGCCGCGCGCATGCTCGCGCAGGATTTCGATCGTGCGTGCACCGATACCGCGGGTCGGCAGGTTCACGATGCGCTCGAAGGAGGCATCGTCATCGCGATTCACGATCAGGCGCAGGTAGGCCAGTGTGTCCTTGATCTCGGCGCGCTCGAAGAAGCGCAATCCCCCATATACCCTGTAGGGAATACGTGCCTGCACCAGGCCTTCCTCAAACACGCGTGACTGGGCGTTGGAGCGATACAGGATCGCAACTTCCTTGCGCGCGCCGCCTTGGGCCACCCACTGACGGATGCGGTTGAGCACGAACTCGGCTTCATCGCGCTCGTTGTAGGCCGCGTACAGCTGCACCGGCGTGCCACGCGCGCCGCTGGTCCACAGCTGCTTGCCCAGGCGCGAGCTGTTGTGCGTGATCAGTGCATTCGCGGCATCGAGAATTGATGCGGTCGAGCGGTAGTTCTGCTCGAGGCGGAACATCTTGGCCTGCGGGAAATCCTCGCGGAACTTGTGCAGGTTCTCGACCTTCGC